>JBKBUQ010000003.1:1251-51316 GCA_046289975.1 Flavobacteriales bacterium
GGTAACACGCTCTATATTGCCGGACAAGGTGTCCTCATCGATCATTTACCGAGCGGATCGCAGCGTTTGGCGATTGCTGCTATTGATGCTACCAACGGAAATCTGCTAAGCTACGATCCTGCCACCAGACCTGCTAACGGCCTCCTAACGTTTAGCTCATGCAGCATAGTTAAACTATTGGTTACCCCTTCACGCATCTATGCCTGCGGACAACAATTCGGCGGAACCGGTAACGACGGTATAATTGCTTTAAATAAAACAAGTGGTGACGTCATTCTCTCATTTAATCCAGTTTTCACTTTTGAAAAAGTGATTGACGCGGAAAGAAGGAGTGGGAAGATTTATATTTTGAATTCGAAGATTTGGCCGTTGGGATATTCATTAATGGAATTTGATGAAAATACAAATGTGATGACGCCTGGTGTATTTGTGATTACAGGAGGGAATCCGGAATCGATCGGAATATATCAGAATGAGTTATTCATTGCCGGATCTTTTACAAATGTCTTAAACCATTCACGAAACGGTTTTGCTGTTGTTGATCTGAATACCCTTTATTGTACGCCATTTTCTCCTAACCCGAACGGTGTCCTTGATCACCCGAGAGCGATTCAAATTTCAAGAAATAATCTATACATCAGCGATGCGTCATTAACAACTATTTCATCTCAAGCCCGAACCGGGCTTGCACAATATTGCATGAAACCACATCCTGCCAATGCCCTTTCAATTAGTGATGCAAGTATCTGTCCAAATCAACAAGGGATAATAGCAACGATACCGGCAGCGCGCTATGCAACTACTTACAATTGGAACTATACGGGAACCGGAATTAATTTAGCCGGAGCAGGGACATCTATTACCCTTAATGCTTCGTCGAACCCGACTTCCGGAAATTTAATTGTAACACCCCAATCTTATTGCGCAATAAATGGTTCATCGTTGCAATTACCTATAACAATTGAACAAGCACCTTTTGTTTATGCCGGAAATGACACCAGTTTAACATGTGTACGAACTTCAATTTTACTTTCAGGAAATAGTAATGCACAATCGGCGAATTTCGTTTGGACCAATCCGCAACTTGTACAAACATCCAATCAAAACTTTTCCATACAAACAGCAGGAGAATATCATTTATCAGTTACAGATGGAATTACAGGATGCAGCGCAAATGACACGGTATTGGTAATCGCAGATACAAGCAGGCCTGCAATCAATCTCCCAGTTGGAAATTTTCTTCTTAGCTGCAGTGATACAACACTTTTTCTCTCCGGAAATGTACTTCCTGCAACAGCATCTTCCTATTGGAGATTGCAAGGTGGCGGTGTGTACTCTGATCCATTTCTTTGTCAGTCACCCGGTCAATACTATTTGGTTGGAATAGACAATACAAATAGTTGCAGGGACAGCAATTTTATTTTTGTTCAACAAAACATACAAGCTCCACAACTTTTTTTACTCCATCCTAATCAAAGTTTTATTCTGGACACCCTTAATTGCAGAGATACTGTGTTAAACATCTCAAGCATGGCCATTCCGGGCACCACAGATTTCGAATGGTCTGACGGTTCAATTGCGCTCAACGGAAATACCATTTCCATAACCAATGGAGGATTGTGGACCTTGTCGGGAATTCGCCAAGATAACGGATGTCGATCGGTATTAAATTTTTTTATCTACGAGTGGAAAACACCACCCCAAAACCAAATTACTTCAGACACACTGTTGCTGAATTGCTCGTATCCGGAAAAATGGACAGACAACTTTACGAGTAACATCAACACAAGTATTGAATTAAAAAAAGACACTGCCTGGTTACCGTATCCGCAATTAATTGATACCCTAGGAATTATTCACTACACAATCCGTGATTTAAGAAATGAGTGCATACTCCAGGATAGTTTTATTGTCATCCACAACAATGCCTTTTCATTTGCAGGATCAACAGACTCAGTGGTATGCATGAATACGACATTCCTTCCAATTCCGGATCCGATAAATGCTCAACAAAACCTTTACTACTCATCTACCGGAATACCTCCAAGCACAGTTGTTCCGGTTTACACAATTGTGAATGATACAACAGTTGTAATTCACGTAACAGATTCAACCTGTAGTGGGGACTATGTAATAAATCTACTGCTTCCCCCACCAAGAGCTGATTCACTATTCTCATTAACATCCTGTATAGACAGCTCCGGAAGTGTTTCTGTAATATCCTATGGTGGTGCACCACCATTTTTGTATTCGATCAATCAATCACCATTCCAGTTGTCCAACACGTTTACATCATTACCTTATGGAGAATATACATTGGAAATAAAAGACAACTATCAGTGTCGATCCATACACGAAATTACTATTGAATCGACATCTGCTATTCCGGTAAACAGATTTATGGTAGATACAAGAGCTTCCCGGGAAGATACCATTGTGATTGTAAATACAACCTTACCCCAACCGGATTCAATAAATTGGACGTTTTCTGATTCACTTCATTACATTGATCATTCAGGTAGCTTTCTAATACTAAAAATAACCGACACCCTTCCCCACCTCATAAGAAGCACTGCCTATTTTCTAGGTTGTGAATCAACTTCAGAGCGATTGATCAAATGGCGGGAAAAAATATTGATGGATGATTCCATTTACATTTCAATAATTGTCTTTCCCAATCCATCATCAGGAATTGTAACATTTAGAATTTCATCCAATGTTCCTCAACCTATTACTATAGAAATCTCGGGGATTAATGGGGAATTCATCAAAAGAGATCACTATCCTGAAGGAACATTATGGGAAATCCACGAAAACATGATTAGTCGTGGAAACGGGCTTTATGTTTTAAGATTAGTTGGTGAACGATCATATAAAAGCATATTCTTTCAGATTGTTGGATTATGAAAAGAATTCCGATTATTTGTCTGACACTTTTTTTGCAAAACTCCCATGCACAGGAATTAAGCAACATTCATAAAAAAGAAGCATAAGGATTACATACAGATTTCCAACTTCAAAGTATCCTGCGTAAAAACAATAATCAGAAACTGTACTTTCAGCAATTTTTTAATGGAAGCATAAAAACAAAAATAGCCAATGTTGATCTACCCTTTACTTGGAGCTGGTCAAATGGTAGTAATTCCTTTTCTCATCCCTTCAATCAATTCAAGTTTCATCCATCATGGAAATGGATTAAAACACAAATTGGTCACGCCACACTGAATTTTTCCCCTTATGTATTGTCAGCAATGCCTGTTTCAGGTTTTGCTATTGAATTGGACAAAAACTCAAAACATTTGAGTGTTATTACAGGCAGAATCCGCAAGGCAAGTCTTCCGGATCCTGAAAACACATCCGGTCCATTTTATCCGGAAAGATGGTGTGCTGGATTAAAGCTGGGAATTCAAAAATCAGATCTCCGATTACAGATCAGCGGTGTCTACGCTTCCGATAGAAATCATAATGAATCTCAAATTACCGACATACCATTTGTACCGGCAGAATCAGGATTTAGCGTGTCAGTTAATGTTGAAAAGAAAATACTCAATAACTGGCGCATTTCTTTAGAACAGGCAGCATCACTAAACACTTATTTACCAAATAGAGAGGAGACGCCTGATAAAAATAAATTCTACTCAACAAAACCGGATTTTGCAGGGATATACAGATTAAGGTATAGTAAAAAGCAGGAGTTAAACTTCTTTTATGAACGAGTTGGACAGGAATATAAATCACTTTGTTCCTGGTATTTTATTTCAGGAGTAGAAAACGGAGGACTTGAATTAAATTCCAGGATTTTCAAACAGAAAATAAATCTATCCTTTAAAACCGGCATTCAGAAAAAAATTCTGAGTTTGGACGATTTGAGAATGCTTTTGCAGCTTAGGGTAAATTCCAAAGTATTAAAAACTGGGAATATTTCTTTGGCTTTCAACAACCAAACAACTATCCAACGAAACAATCCTTTTCTAAGGCCAGATGAAATAGCAATACCGCAGGATACCATGTACTTGTTTGCCGTTCAAAAAAACTTACAGTCTAACCTTTCGTTACCAATAACAAAGTTACAGAACACATGGTTCTCTGCCGTGGCCAATTACAACGCAGGGTCTCAATTAAAAGGCATAACAATTATTTCAGAAAAACAATTAGAATCCTCATTGAGCATCCTGAATATGATTTGCACAATAACCCGAAAATTTAATGCTCAAAAAAGTTCATTTTCCCTCGGAGTTAATTATAATCAATCTACAAATTCTAACACAATTACAAACTCCAAAGGAGGACAATTCAGTATTACGCACAACAGAAAACATGGAGATAAGATTATGCTTCAAAGTGCCCTTTTCTTTAACCAAACAAAACTTATTCAAAATAGAATTGCTTGGTCAGGCACTGTTTTAACAACCAAAAGCAAGAAAGAATTAATTCAACTTCACCTTCAAATGGTGTTGCAACTTCTTATACTTCCAGTGAAAACTCAAAATTTCCTCCTATGCGCAACACTATCATTAAAAGTTTCATAAGTATTGCTTTCTTGCTGATTTGTTTGTGCGGTAAATCACAACAATATCCGATTTCAGTTTCATTGCAAACTGATCCCCCTTTTCAATTAACATGGTCGGGGTTTTCAAATCCATTTCAAAATAATTTCAGGCTTATTCTACTTCAAAATGATTTAGGAACTCATGGAGCCGCTGTACAATTACGCTTTGAGCTTTCAGGCCCCGGATTCACAATCAGAAACAGAGAAAATATATCATACCCAGCTATTCAACTTCTACCCGGAGTTCCGCAATTCATCGATGGAAATTTTTTATCGAATTATTTTGCTTATTCGAAATGGGCTACAATTTCAGGAAATATACCCTCAAATTATGGGAATTTTCCATTGGGAGGTTATTCATTAAAAGTTAGGGTGATTCAGGACGGACATCCTCAACAACTTCAATTAAGTGCAATAGAACAAAGCTGGTTCTTTCTGCAGGCGATTGAAGCACCACAACCTCTTTTTCCTGCCTGTAATACACAAATTCAAGATTTACCGGGTTCACCATTAAGTTTCCAGTGGTCCGTTCCGTTTATTTCAGACCCTATCTTAAGTGATCGTTTACACTATTCATTTCAACTATTTGAAATTCGGGGAATCAATCAGGATCCTAATTTCATTTCGAATTCCACAGCACCTATTTATTCGACAACAGTTCAAAATCCATTCTTCGAATATGGAATATTCCAGCCACCATTAATTCCGGGTTGGAAATATGCCTGGCGTGTAAAAGTTTCTGATCCATTAAATGAACTGGCTTTCGCCAATCAGGGTTACAGCTTTGCTTGCGAATTCAGATATGGCGAAAATTTACAATCACCACTTGTATTATCTGCAAGTCAAATCATGCCCAGAACAGCGCTCCTTTCGTGGAATACTTTTCAAGGAGCATCTGATTTCACTCTCCAAATTAAAAAAACCGGAACAGCGCAATGGTATTCTGCTAACTCCGCAGGAATACAATACAGGTATCAAAATCTCGAACCAGGAACAAATTATGAAGCAAGAGTTAAAGCTTTTACTCCCATTGAAGAAAGTGAATGGAGCAATACTGTAAGCTTTACAACACCTGAATTACCCCAAATCAGTTGCGGGCAGAATGACCCTTTTTTTACACCAACTACGTTTAATCCAATTACACAACTTATTCCCGGAAACATTGTAAGAGTTGGTCAGTTTGAAATGCAAATAATCGAGGCATTTTCCACGTTTCCGGATGGGTTTTTCCGTGGGAGAGGCAAAATATTTATTTATGGAACACTACCCCTGTCTGTAAAATTTGAGCGAATTTTTGTTGATGAAAATCTCATTCTCCGCAACGGAATTGTTGAAGCAGAAACGCAAGGTCTTGGAACCTGGTACAACAATAATACCGTTGGAACCATTTCAGACGGGAACGAATCGGCTGAACACAGTATTGATTACGATATTGAAACGATAACCCTTGGGCCAAACAATGAAATTATCATCAATGGAAACTCAAGCTCTATTGTTCTCGACACAATAGCAGGCACAACAATTGAAGACAACAATGGAACGCTTTTCATCATAACGGAAAACGGCGATGTTATAAATGCAGGTCAAAGCGGAAACGGAAGCGGCGTCTGTCCGGAAAATGAAAATCTGATTTTTCCCGAGCTTGTTCAGACAAATTTGTTGTCGCATTCTGATGAGAAATACGGAACCGATGTTTTCCGCTATTCACAACTGCAGGAATACTATTTAAATGTCAGGGTAAACAACAGCCATAACCCAAGTAAATTAGATTGGAAATCCGTTCGCAGTTCGAAATATGATGTTCTCGAATTTCAATTGACTATTTCTGATGAAACCATAAATCCTGACAGTGTTCGCTTTCAAACCTGGACAGGAACCCGATACAATTACACGAGGGAAAACAACTCTTATACCTTACATATCATTGGAGGTAAGCACGGTGATGGTCAGGAATTATTCATTTATGCAAAGCATGAAAATGCCTGGAAAAAGATTGGTAAGTTGAATATTGTTCACTACGAACAGATAGACAAAAAGCTTATTGTATTAAAATCTCCAACAGCAATTCTTGAGAATGAGTCCATCATTTCTTCCTTTAAAGGCGCAATTGCTTCATGGAATATCGAAATCAAAAACTGGCAAATTCCGGTCGGATAGGACCTGAATAATGACGGAAAAATAGAAGCAGGAGGAATCAAGACCAGCGATGAATTATTGGTTGTAATCGAAGCTATAAAATCAGAAAGCTGGTATGTTAATGAAGCTTACTACCTAATTCTAACAGCGGTTGAATCATCAGAAACAGATTTGAAAGGAGAGATGCGAAGAGGGAAAAAATTCGGATTTATTTTTCCGCAAACGGAGTTTGAAATCAACAGAACTGCAGCGCACGAGCTTGGTCATGGTGCATTTGGCTGGGAACATACTTTTTCCGGAAATACACCTATAAGTAAAGGAACAAGCGATAATATAATGGATTATGGATTGGGTAATAAAACATTCAAATTTCAATGGGATCTGGCACAAGACCCTGCATTGTTGTCCGGGTTAGGCGACGATGAAGAAGACATTCAGTTAAGGCCCCATTCTGCATTGGGAGAATATGTAAACGTGATAGGTAAAAATTATGTATTCCCGGCTCCTTCAGGCGCCATATTCGCATTGCCGAATGTAACGCATGTTAAATTTAATCATTCAGGAGCTGTAACCCGATTTATACTTAATAATGGAAAAGAATACATCGGATTCTGCACCAGTAATGATCAATTTCTGGGGTATTACGACACTTCGTTTATCCGTCATCTTGAAGGCGTATTTACCAATGAAAAAAAGGTAATTCTGGCCACCTATGAATTCAAAGATTATTCGATTGCCAATAACGGTGATTTGGTTTTGTCGCGTTCTGCAAAATCTACAAGCGGAATAGTTACAGATTGCTATTGCTACAGAAAGTGGAACAATGTCAGTTCTATTCTTACAATGAAGGGAGATATGGTAAGAATACAAATACCGGAAAATGCAATTACGTTTTCCTGCAACGGAACAGAATGCTTAAGTCCGGAATCGGAAGGGGTGGAAGAAGGACTAGGCATGCAATTGTATTATTTTCTTCGTCCCAAATTGCCTTCCAATACAGAGCCTTATCAGCTGACTGAACTATGTAATTTCTTATCCGAAACAGGGTCTGGTAAAATTGTTGCGTTTTATGGAAACACCCTGGAACGTTACCATCCTTCAACAAGAATTTCACCTGAAGTCGCTGCACTTTTTATTCAGGAAAACATTTTCACGCTAACACGATTTCAACAGCTATTCCCATTCAGATCCTTTGCCCGCGACGTGGATGTAATCTATGCAAATACAGATTTACGAATCGGGATACCTGATAGCTATAATATGAATTCAATCGACTATGACGCAAGAAGAAACAATATACAAAGACCCTACTCCTATTCATACAGCGACCTTTGCAGTAGAAAAAAATTAATAGGAACTTATTACACAAATTTAATACTCACATACGAACAGGGCGGCAATGCTTGTCCGCTTAGTGAAAGTGACTTCTATATACAATACGTCGGCCTTTATGGAGATGATTCAGCATTTCCATTCATTGCAAGAAATTTTTGCGCACAGGTTAAAGATGTGTTGATTGCTCTTACAGGACTTCGGTTTGCTCCTCAATTTTTTGAAGTATTAGTTACCAATTTCACGGAACAGTTTTTAACCAATCTTGCCATTGGAGCAGCCATTGATGTTTTAATTCAGATTGGCGCTGAGTATTTCTTTGCAGAGGAAGATATTTCCTTATCAGAAGCTCTTGGAAGGATAAATTATTCTCAGGCACTCAAAGAGGGAATTTTAGATGGTGTATGTGGAAAGTTAAATGGAATACTACCACAAATTATGGGAGCATTGGGCGACTGCATTTCAGCGGGATCCTCCGGAAAAATCTTCACAGAAGATTTTGATTATGCATCCTGTTCTTCGGCAACATGGAATTATTTTCTTGGTACAGCCGCAACCGTCGGGATCCTAAAAACCCATAGGATCTTCAAACGCATCAACATACTTCCTCTCGATCGGATAGAAAGAGGACTTCGCAGAATGGGTATAGTTGCTCAGGAAAAGATTGATAATGTGTTGGCGTGGATGGGGAAGAGGGTGAAACGCCTGATTGTGCGGGGAGTTTCCAAAAATGCATTCCTGAATAGCGTTGCGGAATTTGCACAGCCACAATTTGCTGAAATTTCTGAGCAGGCATGGGAACATTTCTCAACCGAAAACTGGACAGCACTCGAATCACTTTTTAATACGCATAATATAAACGGCAAGTGGCCGCCCTACGGAGGATTCATCTCCTCCCAAAAAACCACATTGAGAGTGGGAGAAACTTTTGATAGGTATGGGGGGCGGTATTTTAATGGAGTTTTTGATGACGCCACAGGATTTTACACATCACCACTAGGAACTGAGTTTGAATTAAGAGCCTTACCAAGTTCTTACAAATATGGACCAACGCCAAAGCCTTATAAAAAATACAAGGTAATTAAAGAAATTAGTGATGTAGAAAAGGGAGAGGCAATTCCATGGTTTCAAATGCCTGGCAAAGGAACTCAATATAAAACCCCTAAAAATATTAACCAATTAATCTCAGAAGGATATATAGAAGAAATTAATTAATGATACCGAAAACATAATCAATTTCCAACTTATATCTACCTGGCTGAGTTTCCTCAGCGCTATAAACTATAATATAATTATCTTGCTCCTTTACAAAAGTTGTCAATTTGTTTTTATTCTTAAAAACACGACTACCTTTCATGACTTCGACAGGCTCGATTGAAGGGCATTGTTCTAATAATTTAATCGCATATTCCTCATTTAATTCTCCTAACATCTTTGCAGGAAAGGGAATGAAAGAAATAAGCTTAGAATTGTTCAACTGAATTTGCTTCAAATCATAAAAATGATCATCCATTCCATCATAAATCAACTTATTCTCTAGCAGTTTTTCTAATTTCATACTGCTAATATAATGATAGACTATTACGAATAATATTCAAAAGCACATATACTCAAAACCCCTCCGACCTAAATTCAGGGAGGATGTTCTTTCTTTTTATCCTGTCCCCCAAACTAGTATAGTACAAATAAAACGCTGCAAGCTGGTTATGGATATTAAGGTGTAATTTTAATTCGACAAACTTTGCCAAGGGCGACCGCACCTTTAGGCTATAGCGCAAAACCTTAATTTTTCCATTGTCCTTCACCTGAAAAAGACTGTAGGAGATTACTTGTTCGAGCAGTGTATTAATAGCATCATAACTTTCGGCATACATGCCTCTGTTAGAAACAATACTTCCGTGTACCCTCGGAGTAAGGTAATACTTATCCAAAAGATAATCCGCCCCCTCTTCCTTTGTAAACGAAACGGTAATATCCCGTGCTATTTGCGACCCGGTTGCACGAACACGCTCAGGTACTTTATCTAATGGAACCTCTCTAAATTCTCTTGTGCTGCAAGAAATCAAACAAGCAATTACAATTACTATAAAACGAAAGCTAAGAATTCTATTCATAAAATCGCAGTGATGTTTAATCTTCTCTGAAATCCTTCGGAATGTTTTTCTTACGGGTATTTTCACCTGCTTGTATCTCTAACCAAAACGAAGCAGCCAATAAAATAATTCCGAGAACCAATTGTCCCCAAACCAAAATGGCATTTATTCCATCAGCCAGCCCCAAAGTTAAAGCAAACGTGACAATGCAAAAAAGTCCTAATCGCATTAAAACAACCCCTAAGTGAATTGATTTGGAATTCCACCTCAAATGACTAAACAAAAAAGGTTTCTTTTGATTAGGATCATCTTCCCTCAAAACTTTTCGCTGCTCATAACTTCCCAATGAGCCTTGTTTAAATTTCGAATTTCTCATGAGCCAAATATTGGCTGATTATTCGAATTAATACATTCATTTCTGCTTAAAATTCGGCGGAAATTAAAATTCTAAGTCGTCAAAAACCAGCACCGAACTGTTCAGTACACATAAAACTTGGTAGTATTTTACTTGATTATTTCGCTTCCCCAAAAGAACTTCGCCACCCCGGCCATCGCGAGCTGCCAGACCTCCGGGATTTTTAAAATCCCGGAGGTCTACGGGAATAAGGGTTGGCGAATTGTCTGTTTTTTACAAGTAGCTTAGATTGCTTAATTCGTATCTTTGGTTTATCACCAATTATAAAAACATGAAAAAATCTCTATTCTTCACTGTGTTTACCCTCTCATTCATGGGTTTAGTAAATGCACAAAATGTAAACATCCCCGATCCTGCTTTTAAAGCTTACTTGCTGGGTGAGGCAGCAATTAACACCAATTCCGATGGAGAAATTCAGGTATCCGAGGCTGCTGCTTTCACAGGTGCGCTTTACGTTCCCAATAGCCCTAGCGTAGCTTCCCTTGCCGGGGTCGAAGCATTTACTGCAATAACAGGTTTAAATTGCTCCAATAACCCGATCACAAGTCTCGATCTTAGTCAGAATACTGCTCTTACCTTTTTAGGTTGTGCAGGTACGCAGATCAGCAGCCTGGATCTAACCGCTAACCTGGCGCTTTTCAATGTCAACTTTTCGGATATTCCTACTTTAACTTCGATCAATATTGCCAATGGAAACAACACCATTTTTACCTCTTTCTTTGCGATTAATGTTCCCAACTTAACCTGCATTCAGGTAGACGACGCTGCCTATAGCACGACCAACTGGGTCGGTATGAATTTTCAATTCGATGCGCAGATTAGCTTCAGCGAAGCTTGCAACGCTTGTTTTGTAAATATACCGGATGTAGTATTCAAAAATTATCTGATTTCAAATACAAGCATCAATACCAATAACAACAGCGAAATTGAGTGTTCAGAAGCAAGTGCCTACACCGGCTCCATCTCCTGCGGAAACCTCTCCATTGCCGACCTTACCGGGATAGAAGCTTTTACCGCGCTTACAGCACTGTATTGCCAGAACAGCCAGCTTTCCACCCTTGATTTAAGCGCCAACACGGCATTGGAGGAATTGAATTGCGCCTATAACCAGCTCAGTTCATTAAATCTCAGCACAAACACCGCCCTGACTTACCTCGCATGTGTAAACAACCAGATCACCGCGCTGGACCTGAGTCAAAATACAGCGTTGATTTACCTGGAGTGCGATAACAATGATTTGACCACTCTAAACCTAAGCGCCAATACTGCCCTTGAGGAAATTACTTGTTCTGAAAACACATTGACTTCTTTGAATGTAAACAATATAAGTGGCCTGACTTACATCGATTGCAGCAGAAACAACCTGACATCCCTAAATCTGAACGACAATCCCCTACTGACTGAAATCATTTGCGAATTCAATGCCATAACCGAGTTGCACCTGAGCATCCACACTCAACTGGAATATTTAATTGCACGCGACAATCAGTTAATGATCCTGGACATTACCAATGGAAACAACACCGCCATCATCGATTTCGATACACGAAACAACCCCAATCTCGGATGTATACAGGTTGACGATGCGGCATACAGTACGGCCAACTGGACCGATATCGATCCGGTTTCCGTGTTCAGTGAAAATTGCCAGATAGGGCTTGATGAGAATCAGGGAACTTCTGATTTAATCAATACATCCATTTTCCCCAACCCCACCAATGGTCTTTTGCATTTAACAGCTTCGAGCAACATTGCGCTGACCACCATAACCGGACAGGTAGTTGCAGATGCTAAAAACGTCCTCTCACTGGATATAAGTGGAGTAGCGCCGGGAGTTTACATCGCTACTCTTACTGACGAAAACGGCAAGGTTAAGAGCAGGATTAAAATCATCAAAGAATAAGTCATACCATCCTATTATAAGAAAACCCTCCCGGAGATTCAGGAGGGTTTTCTATTTTAGGTTATGTGGTTTTACATACTGCTTTACATCCTAAGGGTAGGGAAGATCCAAATTGAAAGCAGCAGCGGTGAGTTGCGTGCGTACTGAAACTTCGGATTACAGTCTGCGTAACAGAACAGAGGGAATATCTAGGCGGTGTTCGGCGGTATTGTAATAATCCTTAAAACGGATAGAGATCACCATGTTACTGCCCTCGAATACCTGATGTTGACTACTCTTTTCCCAGTTCCTCACGATCACCTTTTTGGAGGCCAGATCAAAAACCATTAGCTCACTCAGCTTCCTTCTGTCGCCTTGCTGGATAAAAGTGCCTATAGCTCTGTTGTTGGTATAATCAACGCTCGTTATCTCGAGATTCTTTTGGGTATGGACAAGCGCCCAGTTGCTTTTACTATAAAAATAGGAACCGGAATGACCGGAAAGAACAAGAAGATTGTTCCACTCATAAAAGCGAGCGGGTTGATCGTTCATTGGAATCCGCTTGATCAACTTGCCTGTTTCCAGGTTGTACACATCCAGTCCGCCACCGTAACTGGAGCTACCGTAGCCTACAAACAGGGTTTTAGAGTCAGAAGAAAAAGAACATTCCAAAGGAATCAATGCTCCTTTACCCACGAATAGTTTGTGCTGAATTTTTTGTTCAGTCAGCGAATAATTCACCGCTGTGTAATCGAAGGAAGTGTTATCCATGAGAATGGCCGCCACACGATTCGAATCCGGGGAATTGAAGTAGAATTTCTGCAGTCTGTACTCCTTTGACGGGTCAACGACATGATGCCATTTATCCCTTTCGATATCGTAAAAAATAAATACGGTATTGATTTCATTTCGGAGATTATCTACTTCCTCAAATCCTGAACCGGAAAAACCGATCAGTGTACGGGAAGCATTCAAACATGGGAAACCCACACTAGCATTGTTTCCTCTAAACTTTTTGCCGGCGTACTCAAAACCATCGCGATATATCTCACCAAATTTTCTCTCCTTCAGGATCTTTGAAGATTTTACATCCCAAACGATAACGTGGCTTCCGTTGATTCCAATAATAGTTGTGGAATCCTTCCCGAAGGAAATAAATCCGGGGGCGTCCTTAAATCCGAAATAATCCGACGACTGAGCGTTCGCCTTGCCTGTAAGGGCGGCAAAAACCAGTACGCAAAATAATAATGACTTATTCATTTTATCTCTTTCTGTCCTTTTCAATATCAAAGTGAATCATTCCTGAAATGAGGAAAATGATGTCCTCATTGGTCAGTTCATCCATGCTCACAAACTGCAATCCGTATTTATCTCCTCCACCCTTAAACATGTTTCTGAATCCGTCGCTAAGTGAATTTTCATTAACAGAAAGAGCAATACGCATTCCATTGCGAGCAAAAGTAAAGTCCTTTTTCATATAGGTTTCCCGTTCTTCATAACCTACCTCGTACAATTTCTCTTTATTCATATTCTCGATATCGAACATCCCATTCGTTCCAAATTTCCAACGAATACGGCCCAGCGGATTGCCATTGGCATCACTGATCAGACTGCCCTTCATGGCAATTTCATCCAACGCCGATTGAACGCCAAAATAAAAGCGCACCATACCGTTTCTGTCGGTAGCCGTAAGCTTGATTCGCCCCAAACTTTTTCCACCCCCAATAATCCGAAGAATATTCTTCATGACACTTTTTTTCTCCTCAATGGTTAAGATTGGATGCTCATCTCCCTCTAAAAATACCTGATAGGATCGATTTTGACTTAAGCCACGCGTTGCTTCGGTGATCAAAATTCTTTCTTTGCCTTGCAATAAGTTTTTCATAGGTTGGGATCTTTAATTTCTTGTTTATTATAGAGATTGAGTGAATTGGGAACAGCATTTCAGCAAACATTTTAGACGAAATAACTGCATCAGAAATCCACGCCTAAACCTATCCTTTACCGTACTTGCTTTAAATGGTCGTTTTGATTTTACTTCAGCTTAACATTTTGCAATTTTCCACCTGCCGCTTTTTTATTGGGATTTGGATCCTCCTTGAGTTTTGCAGCGCCTACAGTACCGGTCTTGTTCTCTTCATACAATCTTACCTTACACCTCCCATCGGCTTCCACATCTTCAATTATCCCTTTATCCCATATAGAGCCACTGGTGTTAACAAGAACATAATCGCCTTTCTTATACTTTACATCCTTCGCCTCCGGTGCTACTTCGATCTTTGCAGTAGATACCAAGCCATTCATGAACTCATCATTCGCCGACGACCAATCGATCCCGCTGATCACGAGTTCATACAATACCTTGCCTTGCATCACAGACCTGTACCAGGTAGGTTTAGCTGCAACATTGGACCCGCTGGGCTTGGCATTAAAGCGTGCTTCTGCCCCTTCAATCCCGTTGAGTGTCCAGGTGGATAATTCTTCGTTGTAGGTGGCGTAATTTAACATCCAGCTTTTGCGGTTTTGCTCGGCAGTTGCTTTCATCTGACCGGCACTCAAATTCCCTTTCACTGATTTATAGTTGTAAGCAATCAATACATACTCTGCCCCATTTACCGTAACAGAATACATAATCTTACGATCGCCCGTTGATATATCCCAGTCTTTGGTTGAAGAACCCTTGGGCATCAATGCAGTGAATCCAAACTCATCGTTTTTGATCGTTTCAAGGCTAAGGGCATCCGGACATTCTACACTTTCAAATTTATCAGCCGATGGAAGATTTACAGAAAACTGCGACAATCTCCAAACTCCGCCATCGTTTGTCCACTCAATAGTTGTAGTATGAAGGCCATTCTTGCTTTTAAACGTATAGCGATTTTTATCAGGAACAGCCTCTACCAATGTAGTACAGTAAACAGTTCGGAAATTATTTCTTTCATTGCCAAAAACCGATTCGATGATCTTATCTACAAACTCCTGACCGGTATGCGTAAGGAGATATTGACTGTTGTCGAAAAAATACTTTTTGTCCATGTTGTTTAAAACAAAAGATTTAAGTTGATCTTTTGAGGCAGTAAAGGCCAGGTCTCGTACGAAAAAGACAAATTCTTTTGGCGCATTAAATTTTGGAACGTTAACCTTCGGCAACTGATCCCATTCTTCTTTTGCCTTTTTTTCTGCCAATTCGCGTCCAATGGAATTTCTTCTGAACTCCTTTATTTCATCGCTTTTGTATTGTTTTTCGTCAATTTTTATGGTCTTCCATTCAATTGGAGCACTACCTTGTTTTTTAGCTGTTGGGACGTAATAGAATGGTTTGGTACAATCGTCTCTCTTGAAATTAAAAGAGGCGATCTCATATCCTGTTCCCATTGTCAGGTTTCCAAAGATCTTTTTCACCTTAACATATACAGGAATGTGAAGATGGTTTTCTGAATACACCTCCGCGTTTTCAAAATTGTGAAACAATGTTCCAACTCCGTAAGCCGTGGTTCCTGCTGTAACCGATTGTTCCCATTCTTTATCGGTAGGTTTCAGCACTCCAACTTCGAGAACCTCAATAATATCATTTAGGCGAGATGAAGAAAACTCTTCCAAAAGATTAAACTTCCCTTCCTTATACGCATTACTAATCGCATTGCTCAGCTGAGCCCAGTCCGGATCCTTGATCGAGGTAAAATAATGCCCCCATGAAATCGGACTGAATTTTACATCTCCATTCGACCAAATATCCACGGCAAAAAAAACCTGCAGTTTGGCTCCTGTATTACACTTAAAATTTAGCGGAAAGCTATTCTCACCTATATAATAATAGGAGGTATACGATCTTAACCCCTCGTACCTCAAAAGTTTTGTATCGAACCTGAAGTTTTTATACTTACTTCCAAAACTCTTTTCTATTTCTGACTTTGCTTTTGCCTCGTGCTGAGCCTGGAGTTCAGGCACAAAAAAGAAAAACAGAATTGACGCTAACATGGAAAACCTTTTCATACCTATGCTTTTTGTTCTATTCAAAAATAGAATAAGGAGAATACCTAAAAACTCAAATCAGGTGAACGCCAGAAATAGCGGGGTAAACGACATAAAAACACTTAACACGCTGATTAAATACTGATTTTAAAGGATTTGCAGCCATCAAATCAGAATTCCGATATTCAGCTGACCGGGAACGAAAGCGTAATTAATAAGCCTTGAGTCGTGTTCTCATATACGATTTCTCCGCCCAGTTTATTGGTCATAAGCTCGATCAGCTCCATGCCGAAATTTCGTAAATCGCCATTCAAAACCCCGGGACCTTTGTCTTTAAATCTTAATCTGTAAAAATTACCCTGAATCTGGAATTCTCCTTCTACAGAAAGTTCCAGTACTTCGTCTTTTAATCCGTATTTACAGGCATTCGAAACGATTTCGTTTGTAATAAGCCCAAGGGTTAAAAGCTTATCGATCGCCAATTGCTGCGGATTGATTTCAATCTTAATGTATTCTTCGGTTTGGGGATGTCCGAATGATTTTACCACAGAAATAATGATCTCCCTTAAGTACTCATCAATGGAAATATCCAACATCTCCTTTTGCTGGTAAAGGTTCTCATGAACAAATGTCATTGAGTGAAGTCGGTTCACAATATCCTGAATAACCTGCCGAATATTTTCGTCGTTCGTTCGTCGCTGATGAAGCCCAAGTAAGCTTTTTATGGATTGTATGTTGTTCTTAACCCGGTGATGGATCTCGCGTATGAGCAATTCCCTTTCACGAAATGCTTTCTCAATAATTTCGTTTTTTGATTTAATGATCCGGTTCGACCTCCGAATATATAAATACAGGAACAAAAGTATCGCAATTACCAAAGTCAGAAAAATTATTCCGAAATATAACATCTGGAATTTCGATTTATTCCTAATCAGAATTGACTCCTGCTCCAGCAATTGTGCCCGACTTTTGGCCACTTCGTATTTCGTCTCCAGTTCGTTGATCTGGTTGTTTAGTTTTTCGTTATAAATACTATCTCTGATGGCTGACATAGAATCTTTATAATCCAAAGCATTCTGAATGTTACCATAGATCAATTCATACTCATAAAAACCCTCAAATATTTTCAACTGTGCATCAATGAATCTTCCTCTTCGCGCTATCTCACCTGCTTCAACAAGCAAAAGTTTAGCTTTGCCAAGTTCATTCTGATACATGGCAATTTTTGCACGATTATCAAGACTAATAGCTAATGCGCGCCGATTGTCGATTTCGCGATTAACGCGAATAGCCTTGTCGAAATAATACCTGGCAGTGTCGAGCGATTTGGACTCAAAATACAAAGACCCCAAATTGGCGTTGATATAGGCGTCCTGATGTGGGTTTCGATTGATTTGATTGATCCCTTCAGCCTTGTTCAAAAAATAGATGGCGCTGTCTTTACGATTTAAATTTTTATAAATAACCGCTATGTCAATATAACTGCCCACCATTCCCTCGTAATTCGAAGTTCTTTGTTCTATGTCAAGTGAGCGGTTAAAATAGGCGAGCGATTTTCCATACATTCCCTGTGAATAAAAAAGAGCTCCGATGTTGGTGTATGTACTTGCAATTCCGGCGCTGTCTTTTAGTTGTATCTTTAATTCGAGTGAGCGTTGATAATAAAACAATGCTTTTGACCGATTACCTTTAATATCATTAATGATCCCATGCATACCCAAATTAAATGCGAGTAACGGCTTATGCATTTCTAAGTCATTTTTGATCAAATCAAATGCCTTGTTCGTAAAATATTCGGCGCTATCGAGGTTAGAGTAACAGTATTCCCAGGCCAATTCGTGCAAAACCGCAATTTTTCGATCGGTATCGGTACTAGAGTGAAGTGCGCGAAATAAAGAGTCCACTCCCGGGCTTGAATTTACCAATAGGGTGGCATGCATAAAATAGGTTGCTATGAAAAATCTCTTAAGCATAGCCTACCTCAATGGATTCGTAAAGCATCAAAAAAGGATTTCCGGTAAGCTCTTCCAATGGGAATGGCAAATTCTTTTATCCTTACTTCATTGTCTTTTATCAAGTCGATACAATCCATATTTACAATAAATGATTTATGCAGTCTAATAAACGAAGAAGAAGGCAATTGCTCCTCTAATTGTTTTAATGAATGCGACGTTGTGATGCGCTCATTGGTTAGAAAAACCTTTGAATAAACATCAATAGCCTCAATGTACAAAACATTGGAAAGATCTACACTTTTAAGCCCTAGTGAGGTCTTTAAAAAAACGGAATTGGATCTCAATTGATTCTGAAATTGAATCTTCTGCACTGCTAGCTGAACATTGGCGAGAATTTCATTCGCATTATAGGGCTTAAGCAGATAAGACAATGCCATGGACCGACCGGCCTTTTCGATAGTATTTTGGTCAAAATAGGAGGTAATAAAAATATGATTCGCTTTGTACTTCTCCTTAATAAAATAAGCAATATCAATTCCTGATTCATTGGCGTTAAGGTTAATATCCAAAATCGCAAGGTCAAATCCTTCCAGACTACTATTACGAAATGCTTCGGGCGAATTAAATACACCAACCACTTTGTATTGAACAAAGGTTAAGATCTCTTTAATATCTTGAGCAATCAAAGGATCATCTTCTACAATGACAATTCTAAAATCAGATTCTGAAAGGGCCATCAGACTGGAATATTATCATTTTACATTTCATTTTAACACCGGGAAATTAAACGACTTTTCAGCATCCTTAAATATATACTATTAAAGAAAATGAATCAGAGGTTTTCGAAAAAAAATAATGTTCTGCTACCGGAAAACGAATCTACTCGTTGAGTAGAGTAATTTAACTTGTGTTATAAAGGTATTGCGGTAGCAAATCCTACAATTCATTTACGCAGACATTTTTATGTGTACAGTAAGCGGTAAAAGATAAACGGAAAACCCATCCTTTACCCGTCTTCTTTCCTCGTCTTCGTCTTGTCAGATTCGCACTCCGATCACGCAAACATTTTTTTGGTGAACAGTGAACAGTAAAAGGTGAACGGAAAATAGATCCATCACCCGTCTTCTTTCCTCGTCTTCGTCTTGTCAGATTCGCACTCCGATCACGCAAACATCATCAACTTGTTCCAACTCGCCTTTCCAGGATTGGAAGTTTTGCTGAATGATGCTTTGCAGGGTTTCCATCGGTTCGTTGCAAATGGAAAGGAGAAGCTTTTTCAAATTAGAGGCTTTGAATTTTTTGCCTTTGCTTCCCCCAAACTGATCCTTGTAGCCGTCAGTGAAAAGATAAATGATATCACCTTTGCTGATATTCAATTGATGCGATGTGAAGGGTTTCCCATCCTCCGTTTTGGCAATCGTTTGCTTGTCGGCTTTTATTTCTTCTATTTCCCCGCTTTCCTTTCTGAATATCCAAAGCGGATTATTGGCTCCTGCCCATTGGAGCGTCATGGTATCTCTTGAAAGGGAACAAAGCGAGACATCCATTCCGTCTTTTACTTCATCGTCGGATTTATCAAACTCTGAAATTACAATCTCCCGGGTTTTGTCCAGAATTTTTGCAGGATCCGTTAAGCCATTTTCGCGTACTGCACGATTAAGTCCATTTACACAAATCACCGACACCATTGCTCCCGGAACGCCATGCCCGGTACAATCGCAGGCCGCAAACATCAACTGACCATCGCGTTCTTCAATCCAGTAAAAATCTCCGGCCACAATATCCTTGGGCTGGAAAAGAATAAAAGCATCCTTCAAACTCTCCTGTACACGCTTTTTCGAAGGTAAAATAGCGTGCTGAATCCGTTTCGCATAGGTGATGGAGTCCGTGATCTCCCGGTTTTTCACCTCCAGAATTCCATAGGCGTGATCGACTGCACTCTTTTGTTGTTCAATGATCGCTTTTTGCTGGTTCGTTACCCGGAACCGGTGATAAAGTATTCCTCCGAACGCAAGTGATAGGACAAGTATTCCAAGTAGAATATAATTCTGCATTTTGCGCTGACGGCTTTCTATGTTTTTCGCATGAAGTTCTGCATCCTTCAATTTATCGGCCTCAGCCGCCATGATACTGTCGGCTGCCATTTGCTTTTCGTATTCGTATTCAAATTCACTGCGGATAATTTCCATACGGTTGGCCTGGTTTTCCAGACTGTCGCGCATTAAAATAAACAGCTCGTGCATTTCCAGTGCCTTGCCCGTTTGTCCGGCAGATTTATAAATTTTCCAAAGTGATTCGGCTGCTGCTTTTTTATGCTGAACCGAATTGATTTCCTCTGCCATCATCATCGATGTTTCAGCATACTTTTTCGCTTCGTTTATGTTTCCTCTGGCAATGAATACCGTAGCAAGGTGATTGTTAGTTTCTGCGATCCCTTTACCATCTCCGATCAACTCGCGCAGTTGAAGACTTTTCACAAAATAGGAAGCGGCACTATCCAACTGACCGGAAGATTTAAAGACCAGTCCTAACCCGTTGTAAGCATCAGAAATTCCCTTTTTATCTTTTTCTGCCACACTCATTTCATAACACATCCGATACATCTCCCTGGCTTTCTCGACCATTCCTTGCTCCAGGTATATGCCTGCCAGATTGGACGAGGTAACTACGCTTCCATTGGCATGATCGATGTCACTGTAAATCGTAAGGCTTCGCTTATAATATTCAATGGCTGTTGCAAGATCATTTTGTGCTTTATGAATGTTCCCAATGTTGTTTAGCGTATTTGCCATGCCCAATTTATCCCCGCTTTTATCTTTCATTTTCAGACTTTGTGTCCAAAAGTTTATGGCCGGTTTGTAATCCCCCTGGTAATAATGAATGTTTCCAAGATTGTTGTAAATGCTGGCCATTCCATCTTCATCATCCAACTCCCTGTAAATCTCCAACGTTTTCATCATCCACTCCTCACAGGTTTTGTAATCTGCCTGCATTCCGTAAACTATTCCAATGCTATTGTAGGTGCCTGCCAGCCCCTTTTTATCTCCGGCCTTCTTTGAAAGTGTAACTGATTCATTGTACCATTCAAGAGCATGGAAATAGTCGCTTCGGTCGCGATGAAAATCACCTTTGAATCCCAGAATTTTTGCTTTCCGTTTCAGAAAATCCATTTTTTCTTCGCCCGATAAACGCACATTCAGGTTACGGTCACAAATACTATCGGCACGATCAAGAAGTTTAAAATAAAAATCGCCATCGGCACGACGAATCGTTTTACCCCATTCCAAAAGCGCATTTACCTTGAGTGTATCGTTCAACGATTGCTGTACAACATTTCTCAGCGAATCTGCCTTCTTTTCCTGTTCAGCAGAAAGTTGTGCCGCACTGGTAAAAGGAATAGCAAAAAATAAAATCCACGCCCACTTCATTCTACCTCGGTTTATATGATCTGAACAATTGCAGATGACAAATAGTACTGCGAATTCAACATACCGATTGTGGTAATTGATTTTATTATAATTCGGGTAGGTAGTAATTCCATCATTCGGTGTGTGTGACATCCCTGAACTACTAAAAATCCAACGTAATGATCTTCCCGCTATTCATCTTTCAGCAAAAAGCCTCGCCGAACTGTTCAGTTAACCTATAAATATGTGCTATTTCACTTGATTATCTCACTTCCCACAAAGAACTTTGCAACACCCGCAGGCGGTAGACCTCCGGGATTTTAAAAATCCCGGGGGTCTTCGTCAAGGCTACCGGATTTGTATGAATATTTACTTTAAACATCCCCGGTAAAAATACAGCCCCCTGTATATTTCATATTACCCGGCTCAAATGCCATTAGATCGTCCCATGCCATTTACATTCAAGTAAGTTTTGTCTAAAATTTGACGAAAACAACAGGCGGGTTGTTTCTAAATAATAACCGGTGCACTATCTTTCGGCACATGAACAAAGGCTGGATACTAATTACGCTATGTGGTTTTGGGTTTTCATTGCAGGCGCAAAATTTAGTGAGCAATCCGTCATTTGAAATCAAAAGTGAATGCCCTGTTGAAAACGGGAAACTTGAAAAGGCGGTTGGATGGATCAATCCCAGTAAAGCTACTCCCGATCTGTTTTGTCATTGCGCTCAAAACAAACTAGCTCCTGTAAGTACGCCCCAAAACGGAATGGGCTATCAGGATCCATACAGCGGATCTTGTTATGCGGGTTTGTTTGTGTACACTGTTAATGATACGCTATACGGAGAATATATTCAAACCAAACTCGATCATCCCTTGGTGAAAGGACAAACCTACCATGTGTCGTGTTGGTATTCGCTGGCCGATCACAGCATGTACAAAGCAGTTTCCATTGGTATTGTGCTTACACAGGAAAAACTGAAGAAAAAAGGCAACGAGCGCTTTCATGAATTGCCTTCGATCGTTAACGATGAGCCGATGAGCAACGATACTTTGCAATGGCAGTTATTTCACTCGAGTTATATTGCAAAAGGTGGAGAAGAATGGCTGACAATCGGTCCTTTTGGTGAATACAGGTACGACGAAAAAATGCGTAAAAAAATTAAAGTCCCTGCAAGATATAAATACATGATTCCTGGTGAAGCGGCTTATTTCTACATCGATGAAGTATATGTAAGCGACAACCCTTGTCCGTTCGATTCTACGCGTGCCGCAGTAAAAACAAAACAGACCCACCAACACCCGCATAAGGAAATCGTAAAAAAAGACACACTACGCAAGAATGAAAAGAAAAATGAAATCGTTTCTTCCAATGTGATTTCCGAAACTAAAACGGAAGTCAAAAAAGAAGAGTCGGTAATTTTTAAAGAACTTGTTTTCGAAAGCGGGAAATCCGTTATTCTTCCTGCATCCTATGCCGAACTCGATCGCATGGTCTCGCTAATGAAAACGAAACCTGAAATGAAAATTCTGATAAGCGGACACACCGATAATACCGGAAATGAAAAATCCAATCTGGAACTTTCACGACAAAGAGCAAAAGCTGTTGCCGATTATTTAATTTCAAAAGGAATCGATTCAAAACGAATTAACCACGAAGGCAAGGGCAGTGCAGAGCCTCGAGCTGAAAATTCCAGCGAAGAAGGAAAAGCCAAAAATCGTCGTGTCGAGTTTATACTGAAGTAAGAAGAACTACCTCGTAGTTGTAATCAATGGCTTCAGTAAATCTTCCAGTCCGTTCAATTTGATGACATACATCAATTGCAACAAATCGCCCAGCTTCCCTTTTGGAAATCCTTTGCGCTCAAACCACTCCAAATAACTAACAGGCAGCCGATACAAATACCAATCCTTGTACTTGCCATAAGGCATGCGCGTACTCACCAAGGCCAGCAGCTGCTTATTGTCCGGGATTCCGGGATCTTCCATGGCCTAAAGATAAAATGTTCTTTTTTCGTCACCTTAAGATTCAGTCTCACCTTTAATACCGGGGGTTTCAGCAAAATTTAACCCCTGTTTAACCTTTGCTGAACGCATTTAGGGTATTTTTGTACTGCCGCAGTGAACACCCTTGAGGTTTTCTCCCTTACCCGAGATCAGCCGAAGCCGCGCGGAACGATGTGTTCGCATGAGGGTATTCTTTCAACGTTTGTCAATTCTGTTGCTCTTGGTTTTTGCCATTGGCCCAACTCTTATTGCCCAAACACTCATCATCAATGAAGTTTCCAACGGCCCATCCGGCAACAAGGAATATGTTGAACTGGTGGTTATCGACACAACTATTGTCTACGATTGCAATGCCACAACACCTCCGTGTATCGACATCCGAGGTTGGATTTTCGACGATAACAGCGGCTACCATGGTGCAGGTGGAGTAGCATCTGGTGCCATCCGCTTTGCCAATCATCCTTTGTGGGCTTGTGTGCCGGTGGGGACAATCATTCTAATTTACAACAACGGCGATCCCAACACAAACGTTCCTGCCAATGATCTCTCTACTACCGACGGAAATTGCGTTATCATCGCGCCTGTTGCAAGTATCTATTTTGATCGCAATGCTACTACACCGGGTGCAGCAGCCTGCAGTTATCCGGCAGCAGGATGGATCAACGGTGGCGACTGGACAATGACAGCGCTGGCCAATTCGGGCGACTGTGCACGTATTGTCGATTTAAGCGGATGCGAAGTTTTTTCTTTGTGCTATGGCGCAACAAATTCCAATACACTGATCTATTTTAATTCCGGCGGCTCAGGCGCACAAAATGTCTGGTGGTTCAATTCAGGTAACCCCTATTCTACCGGTAGCTGGAGTGAGGGTTGTGCTTCCATCGCAATATGCGGAAGTGATGAACAAACTCCGGGAGCGCCCAACAATGCAGCCAATGCGGCGTATATCGCTCAATTCAATAACAACTGTTTACCAATTCCTCCCCTTACAACTAACCTCAGCAACTCAAGCAATGCTGTTTGTGGATGCACAGGTTCAGCCACTGTTGCTGTAAGCGGTTCCATCGCGCCATATACAGTAATCTGGACAACCTCTTCCTTTGCGCCTATCGGACAAACTGGTCTGATTGCCACTAACCTCTGCGCGGGAACCTATCATGCAATTATTAATTCTTCCATCAATTGCGCCGACACTATTACAGTAACTATTGCCGCTTCATCGGCGATCAATCCACAACTTAATTTCAGTCCTGTAACCTGTGCAGGAAGCGCAAACGGACAAGCATCGGTTAATCCCATTGGGGGAACTGGTCCATACACCATTCTTTGGTCGCCGGCACCGGGTTCCGGACAGGGAACGAATACTGCAACAGGATTAACTCCCGGAAATTACAGCGTGCAAATAACCGACAACAATGGCTGTACACAATCTGCTTCATTTACCATAACACAACCCAATGCACTTAATGCTGTAGTGAGCCCGGTCAACCCAAGTTGCAATGGTGCTTGCGACGGAAGTTTTGCTTCAACCGTTTCGGGTGGTACAGGCAGTATTAATTTACTCTGGTCGAATGGTGCGAATGGTGCCTCCATTAACGGATTGTGTGCAGGAAATTATTCCGTAACGCTAAGCGATCAAAACAACTGTACTGCAACATTTTCCTCACAGCTAACCGATCCTGCTGCCATCGATGTAATCATGTCGCATACCGACGCAGGGTGTGGCGGTGTTCCCGGTACTGCAACTGCGATTGCTAATGGTGGAACAGGAGCTTTTTCCTATATCTGGTTCGATTCACAATTCAATGTTTATCCTTCAACTCCTACAATAAGCAACTTACTCCCGGATGATTACACTGTTGTTGTTTCCGATGCCAACGGTTGCTCCGTTGCAGGAATGGTTACAGTAACTCAAGGTTTTCCTCCCTCACTTTCTGAAACGCACACTGATCTTTTGTGTAACGGTAATCTGTCAGGAACAATTGATCTGAGTATTTCAGGAATCGCTCCTTTTCAAATTGCGTGGACCGGGCCATTAGGATTTACTTCTTCGCAAGAAGATATCAGCAACCTTTCTGCTGGTGTGTATACTGCAACTGTTAACGATGCAAGCGGATGCAATGCTATACTTTCGATCACGCTCACTGAACCGAATGCTCTTGTAGTAAGCCTCAACAATCCGGGAACAGTTTGTTCTTCTACTTCAACCACCATTACCACAAACGTAAGCGGTGGAACTTCTCCTTATTCCTACAATTGGGGCGGTTCACATACTTCCTCGTCGCTTACTTTTCAGCCTGCTTCAGATACACTTGTTTGTGTTACTGTTTCAGATGCAAATAATTGTCCGGTAGTAAATGAATGCCGCTCTGTTTCTGTTTTCCCATCACTGGTTTATTATGGTCCCGCAGATGTTACAATCTGTGAAGGATCAAGCACCAACCTTTCGCTTTCCGTATCGGGAGGTACGGGCGCTCCGTATGGAATTACCTGGAGTGATGGCGCAAGTATTATTTCTACAACAAATGCTCTTTCCGTAAATCCTACCGGTACCGTTTCCTATTTTATTTCCGTTCAGGATGCGTGTGCCGCTAATGCTGTATTTGATACAGTAGAGGTTCAGGTTCTGTCGGTGCCTGTTCCGGCAATTGCTGCAATAAACAGTTCCGGATGCGCGCCCTTGACGGTGCAGTTTTCAGAAAGCAATGCTGTTGCAGGATTAAATTGCGTGTGGACATTCGGCACAGCAAGTTCGAACGATGACTGTGGTGCAACGTCATTTACGTTTACACAAGCGGGTTGTTACGATATTTCTTATTCGCTAATTACTCCTTCAGGTTGTACCTCATCGGTAACTGCACAACAATTGGTGTGTGTCTTTCCGGATCCCGTTGCATCATTCACTCCCTCCAGTCAACAGGTATCGTCGTATAACAACGTGGTTACAATGAATAACACTTCATTTGGAGCGAGTGATTATTTGTGGACACTTAACGGACTTCCCATCGGCAATGATCTTGATCCTCAAATCACTTTCCCAAGCGAAGAAGCTGCCGTTTTTGAAGTTTGTCTGAATGCAACAAGTAATCTTGGTTGTGTGGATAGCACCTGCAGGTTCATTGAATCCATTCCTGATCTTGCGGTTTATGTTCCAAACGCGTTTACGCCGAACCACGATCCGGTAAACAATTCCTTCTCTCCTGTTATATCAGGTTATCCCAACGAATACCTGTTTCGCATCTTCAACCGTTGGGGTGAACTTATTTTCGAAAGTAAAACTCCGGGGGAAAGCTGGGATGGAAATTATTTGGGCGTGCCTTGTCAGGTTGATACCTACGTATGGTGCCTGATGGTTTATGTAGAAAATCCGGGGAAAGAATACCGATACCGCGGACACGTTACCCTTTTCCGATAACAAAACTTCACCTGATTTTTAGTCGGGAGAAATAATTACGGACGATCAAGCAATTGAATAATGCTTTTAGCCATATTGCTGCCTTTCTCCATCAAATCCTTTTGCACTGCATCATCCGTTTCGCCAAGGTTTTTGAAACCCTCCAAATCAATCACCGACATATTCAAAATCAGGATTTCGTTTTCGTGACGAACGATTAATTGTCCGCCTCCAAGCTTACTGAAAATAGCTTTGGTTCCGACTCCTTCCAATGCCACGGGCTTATCCTTTTCCTGCGTATATCCGTTTGTGAGCTGCTCATACATTTTTGTACAGCGATCATCATCCATCTCTCCAGGAAAATAAAACTGAAAATCGACATGGTAATTTTTGTTGTCTTTGCTCCAATCGTAGCTGCATTTTCCATCACTGTCCATTCGCTCTATTTGATCAGCCTCAGCAAGAGAAAAGGTACTGCGCAATAATTTCAGCGTTAAAAAGGTGGATGGTTTTAGCATATCTGCATTCTCTTCTTCATCAACCACCGGTAATTGATTCTCCGCAGTTTCTATGCTTTCTTCCGTTACAGTTGAAGAATCATTGCATGAAAAAAGTACTGTTGCTCCTATTAAAAGAAGAACTGAAAAAATTTGAGCCTTCATTGGTAAAATGTTTTTATTTGGGTTGACCTTCATGTTTCTTTCTCAACTCCGCCATGATGGTATTGGCATCAATGAAAAGTGGAAACCAGGAAGATTGTCCGGTCTGAAATTGAGCCATGCTTTCTGATCCTGCATATTTCCCTTTGTTGGTGAGGATATAAAACTTCACGGTTTGCGGATCGGGCGGAGGAAATGCATTTACCTTACTGCAAAGCGGAATCACTTTTGCTGCATTCATCACATATTGCGGAGCAAGCTCCTTCACGGCCGGAATTCCAATGCCCCCAATCATGGTGGTTCCTCCACTGAAATACAAACTTGCATCGCCGGTAGAAAAACAAGCTAACGTTGCAACGCCATTGCCAACATACCAATCCATTACCACCCCAAACGGACGCTCTTCATCAAAGCCAATCTGAATACCCAGTGTCTTGTGATCCATATTCAAAGCCTGATTTCTCAGATTCTCATAAGGGTTTACATTGACTTTAGCTTCCGGCTCCTTTTTGCGTTTATCTCCACTGTCTCCGCTGCCAAGGATAATCCAGGCAAAAACAACAGCAATTATCACTAACAGAACGATCCAAACGACTTGCATATACTCAGGATTTTCCCCGAATATCCAGCTTTTTCGCGCTCATGAAGGATCTGCTCCGGCAGGTTATGAACAGCACTCGGGAATCCAACTGTTAATCGGTTTAACTATTCACATCCTGTTCATTTCGTCGAATACCCATAAATTTCTAGCGAACTTATTTGTTAGTATGATAAAAGTTGCTAGGTTTGTTAACAAAGGAGTCCTGAACGATTGTTGATAACCCAAGGCTTAATGCGGATTAAGGCTTTTGGGGGTGAAAGAAGGCCCGGGCTTGGATTCCCGAACCAAACTGTTAATAACCGGATATGCAGTCACCCTTTGTCTACGGACGAATTGCCGAAGGATCGGCTTTCGCCAACCGCAAACAAGAACTCCAGCGTCTGAGCGGAAACCTTCGCAATAAGATCAACACCATTGTGCTTGGCCCGCGCAGAATTGGCAAAACATCACTGGTACGAAAAATCACCGCTGAATACTCCGGACTCTCCTACTATCGTTTTTGCTATATCGATGCCTACAAGGTGAACGATGAAGAAAGCTTCTACGGCTATTTTGCCTCCGAAGTGATCAAAGCTTGTTCATCCAACGTGGAAGAAGCCATTGAATACTCACGCCAGCTGATGGCAAAATCCTCTTCACGTTTAGCTGTTTCTTTAACGCAATCGCGCGACTACAATCTTGCAGTAGTTACCGAAGATGAAATAGGTGATGATGCTATGGATTTCGGTAATGAAATTGCACGAAAAAAGAATTTCACATTAATTATCTGCATCGACAATTTTCAGAATATCGAGCGCTTCGAGCAAAGCCTGTTGTTTCAGAAAAAATTCAAAACCGCAATCGAAAAACACGATAAAACCGTGTATTGCATTGCGGGCACACGCACTTCCTTTCTCAATGATGCTTTCCTGAATCCGGATCAACCACTATACCAAATGGGTGATCTTATCCAATTGGACCGTATCGCTCTTGATGAGTTGGCACCGCTGATCATGAATCGCTTTTCTGAAAGCGGAAAATCATGTGCTATGATGTTTGCCGAACGTATCTGCAAGGAAATGGTTTGTCACCCTTATTTCACCCAGCAACTGGCGCATATTGTTTATATGAATGCCAATGGTAAAGTGGACGACGCCGTAATTTCACGCTCAGTAGAAGAAATGATCGAGCGCAATCTGGTTTCCTTCCAGCGCGAATACGAAAACCTCAGTATTCTCCAGGCTAACTTTCTGCGAATGCTGCTTGATGGTGTGGAAGACGGGTTTACCACTAAACCAATGATCGAAAAATACAAACTCAGCTCTTCGGCTGCCGTCATTCGTGTGATTGACAGTCTGCTGAAGAAAGAGGTAATTGAACGCAGACAGGGCAAGTTTTGCTTTGTCGATCCCACCTTTCATTACTGGATGCAGCGCGTTGTAAAAGGCTGATTATCTCCCTCTCATTATTCGATTTTCCTTAGCTTTGCGCCTCTATTCCAAAAGGCATGTCAGCGCAATACCGTACCTACGAATCACTTAACTTACCTTCTGTTGCCCGGGAGATCCTGGAACAATGGGAAAAGGGGAAGGTTTTTGAACGCTCAGTGAGCACCCGCGAAGGGAAAACCCCTTATGTGTTTTACGAAGGCCCTCCTTCCGCCAATGGAATGCCGGGGATTCACCACGTTATGGCTCGAACCATTAAGGATATTTTCTGCCGCTATAAAACGCTCAAAGGATTTCAGGTAAAACGTAAAGCCGGATGGGATACCCACGGACTCCCTATCGAGCTTGGCGTGGAAAAGGAATTGGGCATTACCAAAGAAGATATTGGTAAAAGCATCAGCATTGCCGAATACAACGAAGCCTGCCGAAAAGCGGTAATGAAATACACCGATGTGTGGAACGATCTTACCCGTAAAATGGGGTATTGGGTAGACATGGATCACCCGTATGTCACCTACGAAAACAAATACATCGAATCCGTCTGGTGGCTGCTGCGTAATCTCTACGACAAGGGATTGCTTTACAAAGGCTACACTATTCAACCCTATTCACCTGCCGCGGGAACCGGACTCTCCTCGCACGAACTTAACCAGCCCGGCTGTTACCGCAACGTAAAAGACAATTCGGCGGTAGCGATGTTTGAGGTGAAAACAGAAAGTTTTTCAGCCTTACTTAAAGCATTCAAGGCTGAAAACAGCGGAATTGAAAGCGCTTCCATCCTGGCATGGACCACCACTCCCTGGACACTCCCCTCCAATACCGCTCTTGCTGTTGGGCCGAATATTGAGTATGTATTGGTTCAATCGTTCAATACGTATTCGCATCAACCCATTGTTGTTGTTCTTGCAAAAGATCTTGCTACCAAGCATTTCAATGAAAAAGCAACTGAACTTTCCCTCGGAGAATACAAAGCAGGCGACAAACTCATTCCCTGGAAAATCATCGCCACCTGCAAAGGTTCCGATCTGGTGGGTATACGTTACCATCAACTTCTTCCCTACGCTTTACCGCATGAAAATGCAAAGCAGGCTTTCCGCGTCATTTCCGGTGATTTTGTAACCACTTCCGACGGAACAGGAATCGTGCACATTGCTCCCACATTCGGTGCCGACGATATGCGCGTTGCTCGTGAAGCCGGCGTTCCTCCAATGCTGGTTTTGGATGAAAAAGGAAAGGCTGTTCCACTCGTAGATTTACGCGGACGTTTTCGTCAGGAACTGAATGATCCGATTTTTGGTTTAGGCGGAGAACATGTCAAGGAAGATTACCTCAACGCCGAAGAAAAAGCGGCTGAACTTCAAAAACAAAAAGAACTTCTCAAAAGCATCATTGCCGATACCTCCAAACTCAATTACCTGAGTGTGGATGAACGCATCATCCTGAAATTACAGAACGAAGGAAAGTTGTTCAAAAAGGAAAAGTACGAACACAATTACCCACACTGCTGGAGAACCGATAAACCCATTCTGTATTATCCACTCGATAGCTGGTTTATCAAAGCCACTGCTGCAAAAGAGCGCATGATTGCACTGAACAAAACCATCAACTGGAAACCGGAACACACCGGAACCGGACGATTTGGTGAATGGCTTAACAACCTCAACGACTGGAATCTTTCCCGTTCACGCTATTGGGGAATTCCACTTCCCATCTGGAAAAATGAAGAAGGCGAAGAAAAATGCATTGGATCAGCAGAGGAACTAAAGGCCGAATGCGATAAAGCCATTGCTGCAGGTTTCATGAAAGAGAATCCTCTGAAAAATTTTAATCCCGGCAATTTTTCGGAAGAAAATTACAACTCCTTTGATCTTCATCGTCCGTATGCCGATGATATTGTACTTATATCTGCAAACGGCAAACCCATGAAACGAGAAACGGATCTTATTGACGTATGGTTCGATTCCGGAGCTATGCCCTATGCGCAATTGCATTATCCTTTCGAAAACAAAGAATTAATCGATAACAAAACGAATTATCCCGCCGATTTCATTGCCGAGGGAGTTGACCAAACGCGTGGATGGTTTTACACCCTACATGCAATTGCTTCGCTTTGTTTTGATTCGATTGCTTACAAAAATGTGGTTTCTAACGGACTCGTTCTCGACAAGAACGGGCAGAAAATGTCGAAACGTTTGGGCAATGCCATTGATCCGTTTTCAACGCTGGAGAAGTTTGGTCCGGATGCAACGCGCTGGTACATGATCACCAATGCTGCCCCTTGGGAAAACCTGAAATTTGACCTCGACGGCATTACAGAAACGCAGCGAAAGTTTTTCCGGGCATTGTATAATACCTATGCTTTTTTTGCATTGTACTCGAATGTCGACGGTTTCAGCTACAAAGAAACTGAGATTCCTCTAGAGAAACGCCCGGAGATCGATCGCTGGATTCTTTCAAGACTCAACTCCCTTGTTAAGTCTGTTGACCAGAGTTACGCCGAATACGAGCCGACGCGCGCAGGAAGGGAAATCGAAGAATTTGTGCTTGATCATCTGAGCAACTGGTATGTTCGTTTATGTCGCCGCCGCTTTTGGAAGGGAGAATACAGTGAAGATAAAATTGCTGCCTACCAGACATTGTACACTTGTTTGGAAACCATCGCTATTTTGGCCGCCCCAATTGCGCCCTTTTATTCCGATCAACTCTTTCAGGACCTCAACCGTGTGAGCAAAAAACATACGGCCGATTCGGTGCATCTGGCAGATTTCCCAACAGCGAACGAAAAGGCTATAGATCTTTATCTCGAAGAAAAAATGGGATTGGCCCAGCGAATCACATCAATGGTTCTTGCGCTGAGAAAAAAACAAGACATCAAAGTTCGTCAACCCCTTGCACGTATTATGGTGCCTGTGCTCAACGCCACTTTCCGTGAACAACTGCAATCTGTTGAAGAACTGGTATTGAGTGAGGTCAATGTGAAAGCGTTGGAATACCTTGATCAGAACAATGTGATTCTGGTAAAACGCATCAAACCAAATTTTAAAACGCTGGGTAAAAAATACGGTAAGCACATGAAATCCATTTCTGCAAAAGTTGCGGAATTTGGTCAAGAAGAAATTGCCGGAATTGAGCGTGAAGGAAGATTCAGCTTTGTTGAAGAGGGAGATACTATCATTTTGGAATTGGAAGATGTTGAAATTCAGTCACAAGACATTCCTGGCTGGTTGGTAGCTTCAGAAGGTGCCTTAACCGTTGCGCTCGACATCAATATCAGTACCGAGCTGCACCAGGAAGGGCTGGCCAGGGAGGTGGTTAACCGTATTCAGAACCTCCGCAAAGAATCCGGATTGGAGCTTACCGACAAAATCAGCGTTAAAATTCAGCGTCACAACACCCTAAACGATGCGATTACGAACAATTTGAATTATATTTGCTCGGAAACATTGGCCAACACGCTGGAACTGGTTGATTCTGTTAATGGTAACGGCGTGGAAGTTGAGGTTGACGAGACTATCAAAACCAGTATTTTAATAGAGAAAGAACGCTAAATCAATTAGTTATGGCGGCAAAGAAAAAACCGGCAAAAGCAGCAGCAAAGAAACCTGTTAAGAAAGCGGCACCAGCCAAGAAGGCGGCGAAGCCCGTTAAGAAAGCAGCTCCTGCCAAAAAAGCCCCCGCAAAAAAAGCTCCAGTGGCCAAAAAACCTACATCCAAGCCCGCGAAAAAAGCGGCTCCTGCTAAAAAAGCGCCGGTCAAGAAGGCCGCGGCCAAACCCGCAAAAAAAGCAGCTCCTGCAAAGAAATTAGCTGCAAAACCAGTGAAGAAAGCGGCTCCGGCTAAGCCTGTTAAGAAGGCGGCTCCGGCTGCAAAAGCACCTGCAAAGGCTGTAAAAAAGGCGGCCCCTGTAGCAAAAGTTCCTTCAAAAGCTGCTCCTGCTCCCAAAAAACAGGAAGCAAAAAAACCCGAGCCTCAAAAAGCAACACCCGCTGCTAAACCGGCTCCTGCTGCCAAAGCACCTGTGGCTAAACCGGCCGAGCCTACTAAACCGGTAGCTAAACAAGAGGCGCCTGCTAAACCTGTTGCTCCTGCTCCAAAAGCTGCTTCAAAGCCTGCTCCACCGGCAAAACCTCTTCCCAAAAAACATAATCCCACTTCTAAAGAGATTCGCATTACTCCAACCGGAGATACGGTAATGACCGTTAACGGTGGAATATCCATACCTCTGTATACCAAGCCGCAAAAACCTGCAGTTGTGGTAAATAAAAAACCGGCTGAAGTAGATACCCGTACCCGCTTCTCTGATGCTGAACTCCAGGAGTTCCGCGAGATCATCCTCAAAAAACTTGATGAAGCACGTCGCGACCTTGAACTGTTGCGCGGATCATTGAGCCATACAGATGACCACGGTACCGACGACACCTCTCCTACGTTTAAAATGATGGAAGATGGTTCGGAGACACTCTCCCGTGAAGAAACAGCACAACTTGCCGGACGTCAGGAGAAATTCATTTCTGCTCTTGAAAGTGCTTTGGTACGTATCGAGAACAAAACCTACGGAATTTGCCGCATTACAGGTAAGCTGATCTCTAAAGATCGTCTTCGCCTGGTGCCTCATACTACCCTGAGCATCGAAGCTAAGAACCTGCAGAATTAATAGCGCTTTGTTACGGTCGCGGACATCACTTGCTGTCCTTACTATTCTTGTGGTTCTTTTGTTGGACCAATCGCTGAAGATCTGGGTAAAGACCCACATGATCCTTGGTGAATCCATCCATATTACGGATTGGTTCCAAATTCTCTTTACCGAGAATCCCGGGATGGCATTTGGGATGCAACCCGGAGGTGAAGGAAGCTATTGGGGCAAACTCTTCCTCTCTGTTTTCCGATTGATTGCCTGCTTCTTTATTGGTTGGTACATCCTCACCCTTATCCGGAAAAATGAAAGAAAACTGCTCATCTTCAGTATGGCACTCATTTGGGCCGGTGCATTCGGAAACATTATCGATTCCATGTTCTACGGCATCCTGTTTTCCGACAGCTTTCTCTTTCCTGCCGAATTTCTTCCCGCTGATGGTGGTTATGCCGGTTTACTGCATGGTTATGTGGTAGATATGTTCTATTTCCCGCTCTTCACCGGACATTTTCCGGAATGGTTTCCGTTTTGGGGCGGACAGGAATTTCTCTTCTTTCGACCAATCTTTAACCTCGCTGATGCATCAATCAGTATTGGTGTGGTGATTCTGATTATCCGGCAGAAAACATTCTTCGGACAGCATGCCAAAAAGAAGCACAAAGAAGAAACAGAAGAAAATCCGAAAACGGTAAATGATGCTCCTGATCAGGATGCATCTATCAGCGCCTGATAGAAACAGGAATGTTCTTGTCCTTCGCCATTAATTCAAGATGGTGAAAAAAAGATTCACGCTCTTTCTCCTCTGTTAAATAGCGAAATACCGATCGGATATTATTTTCGTTGTACACAAAATACAACTCGTCGTACTTACTGTCTATTGAGCGTAGGCCGCCAAAGGAAAAAATCTGCAAACCGCCATTATGAATAACTAAAGCATTAGGTGTTAATGCCGCGCGGAAAAGTTTTCTTCCACGACAAACAATAAAATATATCAGCTTCTCTAGAGCAGAAACCACAACAACAACTCCTGCAAGAAAACTATGCGTATCGGCGATCATTAAAAATCCGCCACATAATAATGCCAGTGGAATTCCGATTCCAAAAGTCATTCCGCTCCAACGCAAGGCCTGCGAACCGAGGACTGCATTGTGAAGGATCTTTTCATTTTTTCCGGCACGCAGGAAAAACAACAATCCGGAATACCGATCCACAACATTTACTAAATAAGCTCCGAGCACAAGACCGAAAATCACCTTAAAAAAGATATCGGTCCAGCGGTTCGGATCACCGGTATACACAAACTCCCCGCTTCCAATAGGCTGACCCGAAAACCATAAATACAGGGCATACACCACACCGATTAATAATGCAGGGTAAAAAATAAGATTGGAGAGTCGTTTCATGCGGTAAAAGTAAGACTGTGCGCGCAATATTTGCGAAATTGAATAAATTCATCCGTCCAACTGGAAAATTCAATTCCGTCCAGCCCTCAAAATAATGTAATCTTGAAGCGTAATACCCAAATCGTAAGTACAATGATTCGTTTTTATTCTGTATTGATGTTTTTCACACTACTCAGTCTTAATGGACTGGCACAACCCGTGCAAACCATTCGGGGCAAGGTGGTTGACAAGGAAACCCAAATGCCATTACCGGGAGCGAATGTGCGCATATTGGGCGATAGCACAGGAAAGAACGGGGCATCAACCGATGCTGATGGCAAATTCAGAATAGAAGGTGTACCGGTCGGAAAAAGGTCTGTCAAGATCAGCTTCATCGGGTATATGGATAAAGTGTTGGACGTTGAAGTAAGCTCCGCTAAAGAAATTGTACTTTCCATTGAACTGGAAGAATCGGCAACAACCATTGCAGAAGTGGAAGTGGTAGCGAGACAACGTGGAGAGGTAAACAACGACATGGCACTCACCAGCACACGATCGTTTGATGTTGCAGAGACCGAACGATACGCCGGCTCACGTGGCGACCCTGCACGAATGGCTTCTAACTTTGCCGGTGTACAAGGTGCCGATGACTCACGGAATGATATTGTGGTGAGAGGAAACTCACCATTGGGTGTGCTCTACAAATTCGAAGGTTTTGATCTTCCCAATCCCAATCACTTTGCAATTGCAGGTTCGGCAGGCGGACCGGTGAGCGTGCTCAACAATAAAGTACTGGCAAATTCTGATTTTTTTACCTCTGCATTTCCTGCTGAATATGGCAATTCAACTTCGGCCGTTTTCGATTTGCGTATGCGTCCGGGCAACAACCAAAAACACGAATTCTCCGGTCAGCTCGGATTTCTCGGAACTGAACTAGCTGCAGAAGGGCCCATCAATAAAAAAACAGGTTCCTCGTATATGCTGGTCTACCGCTATTCCACATTGAGTCTTTTTCAATCCTTGGGAATTAGTCTGGGCACCGATGCTGTTCCGCGCTACCAGGACCTCTCCTTCAAGTTCAATTTCCCCACAAAAAAAGGGGGCAACCTCTCCTTTTTCGGTATTGGAGGTAAATCGCTGATCGATATCCTTATTTCCAACCAGACAGCGCCGAAAGCAGATTTTTACGGTGAAGACGATCGCGACCAGTATTTCCGGACACAAATGGGGATGACGGGAATTACCTACACGAAAACCATCAACGAAAAAACATTCATGCGTGTGGGAATTGCACAGGCACACGAACAAAACCGTGCCGAACATTTTTACATTCTTCGTCACGTAGATGCTGCAACCAATCTTTTTGTGGTTGATTCCATCTACCAGATCCTGAATTACCGCTTCAGGGTGAACCGCACAACCGGTATGGTAAGTTTTAATACCAAACTCAACAAGCAGCATGTTTTACGCTACGGAATCAACCTCAACATGATCCGTTTTAACATGTGGGATTCTGCCGTAAGTTTTATCGACGATCAGTGGAAACACCGTTGGCAAAACGATGAATACGGATTGCTCGGACAAGCCTACCTCCAATGGAAATGGCGCCCCAACGAAAAACTGGCAATGACAGCAGGATTACATAGTCAGTTCTTTAGCATCTCACAAAGTATTTCACCCATTGAGCCGCGAATCGGAATGCGTTATACCATCAACAACAAAAGCGCAGTATTCTTCGGCACAGGACTCCATTCGCAAACACAACCCTATTACACGTATTTCTATCGGTACCAAAATCCGGATGGAAGTCTGAAAGAACCCCACAACAAAGGCATGGGCTTTACCAAAAGTTTTCATTCTGTTTTGGGATACGATTATGCATTTAACCCCACTATGCGCTTGAAAGCAGAAACCTATTATCAATACCTGTACGAAATACCTGTTGAGCAAAATCCAAGTTCGTTTTCACTCACCAATATGGGTTCCGGATTTTCCCGGTTCTTTCCGGATACATTGGTAAACAAAGGCACCGCGCGCAACTACGGGGTGGAAGTTACACTTGAAAAATTCTTTAATAAAAGTTTCTTCTTTTTGGTTACCGGTTCTGTATTCGATGCAAAATACCGCGGCAGCGACGACACCTTGCGTAATACCGATTACAATACAAAATATGCAGCTAATTTCCTTTTTGGAAAAGAATTCAGCATCAATAAAAAATCAACGATTGGACTTGGCGCAAAATTCACCACTGTAGGCGGACGCTGGCACGGCTATGTAGATTCGCTGGCCTCTGCAACAAACAACGAGCTTATCTTTCGTAAAGACGGCAACAACTCCATGCAGTTTCGTCCCTATTACCGTTTCGATTTAAAGATCAATTACAAGATCAACGCAAAAAAGATCACACATGAAATTGCGCTTGACCTGGTGAATGTACTTGGAGTACAAAACATTCTCAACCTCACTTTTAATCCCGGTAACACTGCAATACCCTCCGGAAAAAACGATCCACCACGTTATTCGAGTTTCAATTACCAGCTCGGATTCCTGCCGTTGTTTTATTATAGAATCGATTTTTAGGGTTAGAGATGATAATATTTAAAGTGTTGAGGGTAAATTTCTGAAGGTCTTTAACCCCAATATTTGCGGCAACGAAAGTCTTTCTATTGATCTCGACCTGAGTAAAATGGCGTCTATTTAATTCATACGGTGAATGCGAATGGAAATCAGGTAGTGAAGAAAATGGTAGTCAATAACTGAGCTTTTTTAATCGATTTATTTTTTCTTTTGATTTTCAACAAAAGAAAAAAGTTCCGCCGGTGAAATTTTTAACGCTCGTGAAATTGCAAATAATGTTGAGGCAGTAGGATTAATTTGCCCCTTTTCAATCCTAAAAATTTGCGATAAGGCTAGCCCAGATTCAAACGCCAATTCTTCTTGAGTAAATCCTTTTAGCTTTCGGATTTGCCGCAATTTCTGCCCCAATAAATCAAGCCCTTCCTGATCGCGAATTAATACTCTTTTTGCGGATTTTTTTCGGGTTCCTGACATCCTTCAAATAGAATCAGGAAAAAAATCTCACACCACAGCACTTGTGCTGTAATTTTTATCATAATTAAGCACTTGTGCTTAATTTATAAATCAAATTTTATGAGACAAAAACTATTCGTTTTGACCCTTGTTCTAATATCGGCACAATTGGTTGCAGGAAACAAGAGGTAGATAACATGCAACAAAATTTTGTGGTGCCAACAGATCCTTCAAAAATCGATCAGATTCTTAGTAAATTCGAAGAACAAATCCGTAATGGGAATCGTTCAAATGAAGTGTTCAACCTCGAAAGTGCCATTTGGCATTTAGAAGGGCTTCTTAATAAAGAGTATAGCCGTTTAGATATTGTGCCAGATTCAACATTTTATCTTACCAACCAATTCAGTCTTAATAACCGCAACGAGTTTACTGTATCTGATTTAAATACGATTTATACCGATTTATCTTCTTACCTTGAGGGCAATATAGGGGCAAATCGTTTTTGCCGTGTTATTGATCTAGGTGCAGCTGTGAACCCCGGGGACATTACAATTTCTTTTGAAGTTAACGCAACCAATGAAAACATTCCTGAAGACAGGTCAGGAAGGTCATTTACTGATTTTAGCCCGGGAAACAGTTTTGTAGCATACTCATTTCAATCTGCTACTGGTTGCCATCAATATACACCAGACATCAACAATGCAGCTAAAAAAATTAATGATAAATTGGATTGGCGCTTCAACATTGCCGCAATGGAATTCGATTGTTACTTTACAAACGTAACCGCTTGGACTCCTGATCCCAATGGCTTCACATTTGGAACATCAACTAATGTTTCATGCAACCCAGGCTGCTTATATACAGCAGGACATCTTGACTTAATTTGGAAGGGTATTACACCTTCTATTATGTTAGGATATACACCTCTTCAAAACTACCTTAATCTGGCACATAGTCAGATTTCCTTTTTAATTCCGCCTTATCCCTATCAAGTTTGTGATATTGATTATGGGGCCAGATGGATGTCTGATGACACACCTAATTGCCATCCATATATTGTAAACAACTATTGTTGCTCACAAACTTATTCTGTGAAGTTTTATCACTATTATAGATGGAAATATGGTATTCAAATATGCAGAAGACAGTAATCTTAATTATATTCTGTATGCATGCTGTTTTGACTCAGGGTCAAAACAGCATGCTCTATTTTCCACAATTTGAGAATAACGTCAACCCTAAGTCAAATGGAACAACTTCTACATGGCTTTATTTTCTCTCATCCAATTCTGATAATTTATACTCTGAGTTTTTCATAACATCTTTTAATCTACAAAATATTGTTTTTCAAAGCATTTCACTTGGCTCATCAATTGCATTAACTGACATTGTAACACACAAACATTCTTCTTCATTATTCTTTGCCAATAATCACCCGCATATCGACAATCAACATTTCACTTCAAGTATCATCAAATTAAACAGCGGAATAATAACTGACAGCGTCTTCATCTCCTCTTCTCCTCACAATAGCAAAATAATTGATTTAGCTGCAACTGACACAAATACAATAGTTGTTGTTTCATACGATCAATTTTTAACGCAACAAGCGCTTTATATTACACTTTGGGACACCAGCCTAAACTTCATTGATACCATTGCGGCAAACATTAATACCGGAAACACAATCGTACCCAGCAGACTCCGCATTGCGTTTAAAGATGGTAATATTGTATTGGCAGGTTTCGGAACTAATACCGGTGCATTTTTTAACGAATGCTATAAAATTGTGATTGACGCCAATGGCAACTACACCAACACCATTTCAATGGATTTTGTTCCCTATGTACAAAGTCAATTCAGTCAATCAGAAGCTGTAACAGCCAGTGTATTTAACCTTTTGGGGCCTGGAAACGACAGTATTTTTCCATTTAACAGCGAATATTCCACCGGAATACCTTGGGGTTGTTATTTTGGTTTACTCAAAGTCAATGATCAAAATATTCCTGTTGACCATGTCTTTTACACATTACCTACTCCTGAACAAATATCCTATTCGGACATGTGTTTTGGTAGCGACTCTTCTCTTATGGTTCTTGCTGTAGTTGATCGGTGTTGGGGAAGTAATTTTGGAGGAGAGTCTATCAAACTATTAAAATTTGATCGCGAATTAAATCTGCTTTGGGAGCGCCATTATCCAAGAGATCCTGATATTATTTCTTATTTCTCTTCCAGTTTTACAGCAATTCCGGTAGGATATTGCGTTGCAGGTATAGCATATGAAGACATAACGTATACTCCTAAAGGGTTCCTCTTGTTTGTAGATGAAAACGGTTCGCCGTTGGAAGTAAAAGAACAAATTAACACAACTAGTCTTTCAATTTTCCCCAACCCCAACAACGGAAGCTTTCATCTAACCTGGCCTCAGGAAAAAATTCTTAGTGTAGAAATTTACACCCTCAGCGGCGCATGCATACACCAGCAAAACGCATTCGGCAACGAAAGTCTTACTATTGATCTCGACCTGAGTAACGGAGTCTATTTCATTCATGCGATCAACGCCAAAGGAAACCCTATTGTGAAAAGGGTGGTGGTTGCGAAGTGAAGTAACACCCTGTCTGGATGGTTATTAATACCTAAACACCCAGTTTTGCACTTTCTAAAGTGCTAAATCACCAATTCCGCAATAAAATTCTGAATTAAAGCCCCTTACAAGCTTCCCGTTTCCAGAAAACGCTTCCATTCCTCAAACTGGGAATTTCGGATAACGCGGGGAAATTTATTTTGTCCGCCTGCTTTGCCTTTGAGTTCCATATAAAGGTAAAAACGCTCAATAGGAATCACTTCCAGAATAGGATCCTTGAGCGCGTGTTTGCGTTCGGTGGTGTAATCGTCGTTGAGTTCACAAAGTGCTTCGTCCAGCTTGCGCTTAAATGCTTCCCCGTCCACATCTTTATCTACACCAATGTACCAGTGGTGACGGAAACTGCCCTCGAAAGGTTCGCCGGCTACGGTGTATTCGTTTGCGTTAACGCCAAAAGCATCCATGGCCTTACGCATCCCCATGTTCATATTATCGACCGACAAATGTTCGCCGCAAAGCGAAAGGAAATGTTTGGTTCGGCCGCTAATAATCATTTCAAAATTCTTCTTATCGCGAAAACGTACAGTATCACCAATTAGATAACGCCATGCACCGGAACAAGTGGAAATAAGGATGGCATAATCTACATCTTCCTCCACTTTTTCAATCGTCAATACCTCCGGGTTTTCACGGATGTTGCCATCAGCATCGAAATTGGAATCATTAAATGGAACAAACTCAAAAAAGACCCAGTTATCCAAAATGAGTTGCATTCCCTTTTGGTGTTCCGCCAACTGTAAAGCAAGGAATCCCTCTGAAGCAAGATAAGTATCAAGGTAATGAATATCGCGGCCCAGGTAGCTGCGGAACGATTCGCGGTAAGGTGTAAATGAAACCCCGCCGTGAACATAAATACTGAGGTTAGGCCAGATTTCGTGTATATGTTTTACGTTGTGAAACTTCTTGATGCGATCAAACAACATCTGAATCCAGGCAGGAACTCCGCAAATAATACCGATGTCCCATTTAGGAGCTTCCATCGCCATCGCATCCAGTTTGTCGTTCCAATCAAGAATCTGCGCCATCTTCTTTCCGGGTTTGTAAAAACGATCAAACCAGCGGGGAATATTGTTCTGCAAAATTCCACTGAGATCGCCTTCGTAACCGGCATCTATTTTTCGCAATGTGGTGGTACCTCCAACCATCAAAACGCCTTTCTCGTAAAACTCCGCAGGTAAATTGAAATCAGTAATGGAAAGCATCTGACGAACACTGGCCTTGCGGACTGCTTTGATCTGTCGCAAGCTTACCGGTACACGCTTGGAAGGAGATCCGGATGTGCCTGAGGTAAGTGCAAAATACTTGATCTTACCGGGCCAGGTGATGTTCCGTTTTCCCTTGAGTGTATGCACCCAAAACTCGCGGTGCAATTTATCATAATCGTAAATGGGTACGCGTCGGCTGAATTCCCCATACACATCTTCAACCAGCAACATTTCCTTAAACCCGTAACGCTTACCCATACGGGTGCTGCGCGCTTTCGATAAAAGTTTTCGAAGCGTTTTCTCCTGTAAACCCGCATCGTACTTCGTCAGGCGTTTACGAATGCGCTTGTTGATCTTGAGCAGTTCGGATAATATGGTTCCAACGTAGGCCATTGCTCGCAAAATTAAAAGAATATGAACTCAGACCTTAAACCGAGGAATAGTCAATACGAGAATTTGTAAACAATAGCCTGAATTCTACAGCAAAACAGGCTCTGATGCGCCAAAACCAAGCTGCTCGTACAATACATTATGGATGCGCTTTGTAATTCCCAGTTTGATGATCTTTTTGTTTTCAGGATCGGGGTGCACCCTGTTGGAAATAAATACATAAATAAACTTTCGCTCCGGATCAACCCATACTGCTGTGCCGGTAAATCCGGTATGACCATATGTCGATGCGCTTGCATAGGGAGAACAACCATAGGTACTTCCGCTCACCTGCATATTAAAGCCCAAGCCTCTGTGCGATCCGTTTTGTCGTGACGTGAATAATTCAACCGTTTCCCGCTTCAGATACCGATTCCCTCCATACTCTCCTTTATTCAGCAACATCTGAAACAACACCGCCATATCATAGGCATTGCTAAACAATCCGGCATTTCCGGCAACACCGCCATACAATGCAGCTGTAGGATCGTGAACATGTCCCTGAATCAATTGCCTGCGCCAGTAACGATCATTTTCTGTTGGTGCAATTTCTTCTTTTTTGATTCCCTTTTGCAAGGGAATATAACCGGTTCGTTTCATGCCAAGTGGCTGATAAAACAATGAATCAACCGCCCTCTCCCAACGCACTCCCTTTTTCAGTTTCGCCGCCAGCATGGTGTACAACAAATTCATGTTGGCATCCGAATAGGAATAGGGTTTTGCCGGATCAAGCCAGATCTTGTTGAGGTCCAGCCATAGCGTATCCAAACAATCCCGATCGAGGTAAAACGAATCGCCAACAACCAGTGAGAATTGCTTGCTGCGCTCATCGCAGAAATAGAGATCGTATGGCGAACGTTCTTCATCAAAACGCATGAAACGAAATATATTCTGACCGGGTGGTAATCCGCTCGCATGAATCAACAATTGCCGGAAAGTAACATGCTTTAAACTGCTTCCCGAAGGGAGAAATTTATCCAGTGTATCGGGTAAATGCTTTTTTAAAGAGTCGTCCAATAAAAATTTTCCCTGTTCATACAGATGCATGGCCATCATCGTGGTTGCCGCTACTTTGGTCACACTGGCCATGTCGTACCGATGTTGCTGGTCGACCACCGTTTTCCGGTCGTAGGTGTGATGCCCAAAACTTTTATGAAAAATGATCTTACTGTCATACGCCAGCAATACTTGTCCACCGGGCAAAGCATGATTTCGAATCGCTTCGTCCATAATAGCATCAATGCGATAAAGCGAATCGTTGGCTACACCAATTTCTTCAGGACGTGCAAATTTCAGACGTGTTGCATTTTGTTTTTTTCCATATCCTGCTTTGTAGGAACCGGTATGCATTGTCAATTTACCCGAAATCGCTTCGGCGCCCAATAAAGCCCGCGCCAATGCCTCCTGAGCGAGTACATCAACACGATCGCTGTGGACAACTACAGCACAGGACTGCAGTAAGGGTAGATCTGTTGTTTGTCCGGAGTGCACAACGATAAGATCCGGTCGTGAAAAAACAGATTTACAATTTGAATACTCCTCCGCACTTGGGGCAATATTGTTCAGGAATAAAACAATAGGAGAAAAACGTTTCAGGTTATCCGGTTTTTGTGCCGACAACTCATTAAAGTGATGGATGGGGATCCAATTCACATCTGCATACCGTTGAATCTCTTTGCGGAACGCCATGTTTTCCTCCCCCATTGCAAGTACCATCATTCTTTTTTCCTGATGAAAACGAAGAGGGAACTCTTCACTGCGTTCGTTGAGTAAAACCACCGAGCGTTCTTCAAGTTGTTGTGCAAAAACTTTTCCGAAGGCATGTTGCATTTTTCGCGGGCTAATCAAGTCTTCGCTTGTCCGAAAATTCTTCTTTCGTATCCACGATTTTGCCAAAAGAATTTTTCGCGTTCGTCGCTGTAACTCCTGCTCCGAAATTTCCCCACGCTTTAACATGTTAAGCGCAGCAGCGAAGACCTTGAAATGATCAGTGCCTGTAACAATTATCTCTACTCCCTCTGAAAACCATGTGCGTAACATTAATGATGGGTCTGGTTGGCCTTCCGGAAAACGCGCCAGTAACAACCCTTTAAAATCCAGATGATCTTCACAAAAATCACGAACCGCAATGGATCCATTTTTTAAATGTCGGCTCCAAAGCAATGCTGTATCAACTTCAATAACCGCAAGCCCGCTATCGCACAATGTGCGCCAGGGACGCAAAAGACTATCCGCATTGATGAGAGAATCTTTTACAGGATCAAAAATGCGATCTAGTTTTCCTGCTACACCAAGAAGGTTTTTTTCTCCCGTGCGATGGAGGTACGATTGCAATAATTCTTCGCTTAATGAAAAATGAACACTGGATGAATGTGGGAAAAACAAAAGATCGCAACCAACAGCGGGAAAAAGTTCGGTGCTCTGTCGGATAAACCGATTCGTAAAAGAAGTATCTCCAACACCAAATATCGCTCCTTTTTCAGTTATGATTTTATTGGGAGATGCAGCATAAAAAGGCGACTCATGACTCAAAATTAAAGGGACCTTCTGTTGCCGGATGACATATGCAGAAATGCGCAGCTGACGTTCGGGAAAATGACCGGAAAAAACGATGCCCCCGGGTTCAGGCATCCCCTTTTCAAAAACGATCGAATCATCATCTTTTAGATTTGACAGAGGCAAAACCGGAAAAAACAATTGGGCAAGTTGTTCTTCCGGACTCAGGGTATTCAATACAGAATCGGCCCATGAAGGATCAGTCTCAAGAAATGCTGCTTCCTTAAATACAGGAGGCAAAACATCCGGTTCCTTTTGCGCCGGCCAGAGGATATAGGTAAGGATCAAGGTCGTAAGCAAACCTGCGATCATCCATAAATTCCTCTTGTTTTTTGTCATGCGCAAATATCGAATTCTTCTGCAAACCCTTCAAATCCAAGTCCTGAAAATGAAAAAAGCCCCGCAAATGCGGAGCTTTTTTTGTTGCCCGAGCTGGATTCGAACCAACACAGTCAGAACCAAAATCTGAAGTCCTGCCATTAGACGATCGGGCAATCGCGGCTGCAAAAGTAATAAAAGGCCATAACCTCACAAAAAAAAGTGAAGAAGCACTATTTCAGCCAAGCCGTTAAAATCCGTTAAGCACCAAATAAGGGGGATTTATTTTCCTATTTTCGCATCACTTTATAACGCGCATGAATTACAAACTGTTGAACAACGTACTGGGCTGGCTGGCCTTTGCCATCGCAACCTGGGTCTATTTCGCAACTGCCGAAGAAACTGTAAGTCTCTGGGATTGTGGCGAATATATCTCTACCGCAAATACCCTACAGGTAGGACACCCTCCGGGAGCGCCTTTATTTAACATGCTTGGCCGACTCTTTTCTGCCTTTAGCGAACCACATGAAGCCGCACATGCCATTAACAGAATGTCGGCACTATGTTCTTCTTTTTCAATTTTGTTCCTATTTTGGACTATCACCTTTGTTGCCAAAAAACTGGCGACCATAAAAGGAGAAGAACTCAGCGAAGCAAAAATCATTGCCATTCTGGGTAGTGGATTTATCGGAGCTATGGCCTATACCTTTTCCGATTCATTCTGGTTCTCTGCTGTAGAGGGTGAGGTTTATGCAATGTCCTCTTTCTTTACCGCCATTGTAATCTGGGCCATCTTTAAATGGGATGCTGTTGCCGATGAGCCGGGGGCAGACCGCTGGATTATTTTTATAATGTTCCTGATCGGATTGTCGGTTGGTGTTCACTTGTTGAACTTGCTTGCAATTCCTGCGCTTGGTTTTGTGTATTACTTCCGCCGTTACAAACACTCTACAAAAGGATTCATTTTTGCCGGAATCGGTTCCATCGTTATTCTGGGAATCATTCAGGCCATTATTATTCCAGGCATGGTGAGTATGCCGGCCTACTTTGAGCGTACTTTCAGCAATATGGGTATGCCTTTTAATTTCGGCGCATGGTTCTTTTTCATTGCGCTGATCGGGTTGCTGGTGTACGGTATTATGTATACACACAAAAAGAAAAAATATTTCCTCAATCTCGCCCTGAACAGTTTTGCAGTAGTAGTAATTGGCTATTCCTGCTTTGGAATGATCATGATCCGCTCGCAGGCCAATACGCCAATTGATGAAAACAATCCCGAAAACTTTGTAACGCTTCTTTCTTACCTCAACCGCGAACAGTACGGAAGCTGGCCGATTGTAAGTGGACCCTATTGGAACTCTCCCATTACCGGACAAAAAGACGGTAATCCCGTTTATATGCGTGGTTATGCCATTAAGCGCGGTGAGCGTTTGGTTAAAGGATTCCGTACGGAACAAGAGGCAAAAGATTACATCGCAAAAAAAGGACTTGCCGGTGTAACTGTTAACGAAGAGTATTTTATTGCCGATGACCGCAAGGGGACAGAATATACTTATTCATCCGAACACACTACTGTCCTGCCACGTATGTTCAGTCGTGATTACCGTCACGTAATCGGTTACAAAAACTGGTCGAAATACGATGGCAGCGGAAAAGTTAAAGTACAGGGACGCGATGGTCAGACCGAAGCTCTTCCCACCTTTGGCAACAACATCAGCTTCCTGATGAATTATCAGTTAGGCTGGATGTATTGGAGATACTTCATGTGGAATTTTTCCGGACGACAGAACGATGAACAGGGAACCGACGGAACTCCGCTGGAAGGGAACTTCATTACGGGAGTGAAGTTCATCGATAATGAACTGATCGGGAATCAGGATAACCTTCCCGAACACATGAAGAGCAATCCTTCGCACAACCGTTTTTATCTTCTTCCATTAATTCTTGGTTTGATCGGTTTCTTCTGGCAACTTGTTCGCGATCCGAAAAACTGGTTTGTTGTATTCCTGCTTTTCTTCTTTACCGGTATCGCAATTATCCTCTACCTCAACCCAAAACCTTATGAGCCACGTGAGCGCGATTACGCTTATGTAGGATCGTTTTATGCATTTGCAATCTGGATCGGTATTGGTGTTTATGCGCTCTTTGATATAGCGAAAAACCTCAAGCTGCGCGACTTCGCATTCTTTGCAGGAGGAACAACAGCATTTACATTGATCCTTTACATGTTCGAAGGAAAAGAGGGTCACGCCTTTTCATACATCATGTTCTATATCGCACTGGTTTCCTTTGCAGCCATGGCCATCATGATCCTCATGAATATGTTCGGAAAGAACGATATGCTTACTACCGCAACATCCATTTTACTTGCAGTACCTGCCCCCTACCTGATGGCGAAAGAAGGTTGGGACGACCACAACAGAAGCAACAGAAGTACTGCTCTCGATCTGGCATGGAATTACCTGCAAAGTTGTGAGCCAAATGCCATCCTCTTCACCCACGGCGATAACGATACTTTCCCCTTGTGGTATGCACAGGAAGTTGAAAAAATTCGTCGCGATGTTCGTGTTGTCAACCTCTCTCTACTGGGTACCGATTGGTACATCGATCAGATGGTGCGCCGCGCATACGAAAGTGCTCCGGTTCCATTTACATTCCCCGAACATATCTACCGTCAGGGTGGTGCTATTGATCAGGCTTTCGTAAATACGCGCAATGATAAATTCGAAGACCTGGTCTTCATGATGGATTCACTGCGCAACGACGATAACCATGTACAACTTGATGCCGGTAGCAGTCGCCGGTTTGCTGTGCTTAACACACCTAAGCTTTACCTTAAAGTAGATAAAGAAGCTGTTAAAGCAAACAAAGTTGTGGGTGAGCATGATTACAACAAAATTGTGGACACCGTTAAATTCATTGTCCCAAAACCACAGGGATACATGTTCAAGAACGATGTAATGATTCTCGATCTGGTAGCCCACAATAATTGGGAACGTCCGATCTATTTCGCAGGAACTGCCGATGCAGAAACCTACTTGGGATTGGGGGACTATTTCCTAATGACAGGACTCAATTACAAATTGGTGCCGATGAAAAATCAGAATCCCAACCCAAGAGAGTTTGGTAAAATCGATACCGACACCATGTACAAAATGTTTATGGAAGTTTACCGCTGGGGGAACATGAATGGTGAGGGTGTTTATGTTGATTATTACACTCGTCGCCTTACCAATAACTACCGTCTTCAATTCCTGAATCTGGCCGAAGCACTCAATAGTGAAGCCCGCGAAGCACAAGGCAAACTCAGTTATTACCAGATGCAAATTCGCGTAACAGAAGACAGCCTCAAGCGTGGAAGCAACAGCGCAATGGAGCAGCGTCTTGTCAACCTGAAAGCTCAGGAAAAGAAAAACCAGGAAATCATTGAAGCGAAACACAACCGCGCATCCAAAGTACTTCGTCGTTCCTTGGAAGTTATGCCTGAAAAGAATGTTCCGTTCGACAGAATCGTTCCTTCCTACGTACCAATTGCGCTTGAAGCAGGCGACGATTCACTTGCAACTGCTCTTGTAGAACGATTGGTTGAGGTTAACGACGCCAACCTTCGTTATTATTTCAATGCAGGAGAACGTTTCTCGATCAACATGATGGATGATATTGATGTTTCGCGCCGCATTCTGATGATGATGTATCAAATCTGTACACAGTACAAGAAAGCGGAATTGTTGGCTAAAATTGAACCTGTTCTCAACGCACAAGACGCAGCATTTGCGTCCTGGATGAACAGAATCCTTCAGTACGATCGTCGCATGGGAATGAACAACCTCATGAGAAGCTTCCCAAATGAGATGCAGCAACTTTTCCAAATGCAATAGTCTGGTCAGAGCGAAAATTCCCCATATTGTTAAAGCATTGTATCAGGACCTGGAATGGATTATACCCGTTTCAGGTCCTGAACTTTTTATCACCTTCGATGATGGTCCTATTCCGGAAGTGACGCCTCGTGTTCTTGAGATTCTCAAAGCATACAATGCAA
>JBKBUQ010000040.1:0-20897 GCA_046289975.1 Flavobacteriales bacterium
GGCGGAACAACCCAACAAGGAGGAACCACTACACAATCAGGAGGTATAAGTTCTGCTCAAATGGCAGATCCTGCCAATCGCGAAAGTACCCGACAAATGGCCGAGGCTGATCGTTTGCGCGTGCAGGGAAATAACCTCATTGCCCGTGCGCAGCAACTGGAGGATTCTGCCAAAACGGTCAAAAAGAAAAACCGTCAGGCTGTTCTTGATCAGTCAGCGCAAAAGCGAAAAGAAGGCGAAGAATTATTGGCGCAGAGTGATCGGATGAACACAAAAGCCAATGAAACAAGAAGACAGGAAGAAGAGCAAATAGCAGAGCAACGCAGAAAAGAAGAGGAAATGGAACGTGCAATGGCCATCGCGGATGATCCGGAATATGCCCGTTACATGCAATTGCGAGAAGAAGCAAGAAGAGCAGAAGTTTCGGCAACAAATGCAGATCGCGATTACCAGCAGCGATTAAATACAACAGCCGATCTTCGTAAGCGCGCACAGGATACGCGTGCACAAGCTTCTACAGAAACGGATAACCAACGCAAAAATCGATTGCTCACTCAGGCTTCCGATCTTGAACAGCAAGCCATCCGAGCAGAACGGAATTACGATACTACACGAAACCGCGCAACACAACGTCGCACAGAGGCTAACCGTGCACAAACCAATGCCGATAATTATCTCGCAGGTATGGATCCGCGTAAGGCACAAACCATCCGCGATCTTGCCTCAGCCGGAAAATTGCCGGATCCCAAGGGAACATTGCTTGCAACCAATACCACCGGAGGAACTGCAACAACAAACGGTAACCAGCGCACTGTAACCAATGCCGGTACCACAAGTGTTGTTAGCCCGATCACCACTATGGATCCTGAATTGGTTGCGCGTAAATATTCTGTTCCCGAAAAAGTAGAAACTGAAATTTATGTGCTGTCGGAAAAAGCTGTTTACAACAACGCCAATCCGATTCCTGTAAATCCGGAAATGCCGAAAGGAATTTATTTTAAAGTACAGGTAGGTGCTTTCCGCAATCAGATTCCTCAGGAAACATTTAAAGAGTTTGCACCGATCACCGCAGAAACCACTCCGCAGGGACTCACACGTTATACCGTTGGTTATTTCACCACGTTTAATGTTGCCAACGGAGCAAAAATGGAGATTCGCGGAATGGGATATACTGATGCATTTGTTGTTGGTTTCCGCGATGGAAATCGCATTCCACTCAACGAGGCACTGGAAGCATTGGGACAAAGTGGTCAACTCGCAACGAATACCCAACAAGGCGGAACCACACAGCAGGGTGGAACCACACAGCAGGGTGGAACCACACAGCAGGGCGGAACCACACAGCAGGGCGGAACCACGCAACAGGGTGGAACCACGCAACAGGGTGGAACTACACAGCAGGGTGGAACTACTCAGGAATTTGTAAACAACTTTAATCCTGATCGTAACGTCACCAATTATTACAACGATCCGAATGCGGCAAAAGCGAACCAGGTGGAAGTCATTCCCGGATTGTTCTTTACCGTTCAGGTGGGCGTTTATTCTCGTCCGGTTTCGGCAGATAAAATCTTTAATCTAAATCCGCTCAACAGCGAAAAAACAGCAAACGATCAGATTCGCTATACTACAGGGGTCTTCACCGATATCAATATTGCTACTTCACGAAGGGACGAAATTCGTGAGATTGGTGTAACGGATGCATTTGTTACAGCCTATCTCAACGGAAAACGAATAACCATCGGACAAGCCCGCGATTCGATTGCGAAATACGGTAATTCAATTTTTGTAAACGATCAGAAATTGGTCAGCAATACAACAACCACACAACAAGGAGGAACTACCCAGCAGGGCGGAACAACACAACAGGGTGGTACAACGCAACAAGGTGGAACAACGCAGACACAAGACCGACAGAATGTACCACAAGCTTCGAGTTACAAGGTTATTCTTGGTCAGTACAAGGGTGAAGTTCCTTCCAGAGAAGCGGAGATTTTCCTGACCAACATGAATTACGGAATACGCAAAGCGAATGTGGGCGACGGATCTACCGTTTATTTTATCGATAATGTTTCATCGCGCACGGAAGCATTCAATATCGCCGATCATTTTATTCAGAAGGGATTGCCCGGTGCCTATGTGAGCGACAAACTTCCTTCTCAAACGGCTGCTACCAAGGTTGAAGAACCGAAAGCTGCTTCCACTGTTCGATTCCAGGTTTACATTGGTGAATTCATTGGTGAGGTTCCGCCGGAAGCAACAGAGATTTTCCTGAATAACTACGATAAAGGTGTTAAGCGCAAAAAACTGAATGATGGTACCATCGTTTATTATGTGCTTGATGGAAGTTCCTACGATGAAGCATTGAAAATGAAAGCCCATTTTATCAGTGAAGGACTTTCTTCGGTTCGCATTGTGGCGTTCGAAGGATCTAACGAAATCCCGCTTTCTAAAGCTTATACTGCCGGTATGCGTTACAGAATTGTGGTGGCTGAATTTGCAGGTGAAATGCCTGAAGAAGTGAAAGAAGCTGCCGGAAATGTTCCTGAACTCAATGTCCGCACCAAAGCCATTGATGGTGGATTTACCATGGCTTATGCTGATGGAATTACCGATATCGACCAGGCCCTGCGACTGAAGGCGCGATTGATTGCGGAGGGACTTTCTACCGTACGAATTGTAGTGGTAAAAGACGGAAAAGAAATATCTTTGTCGGAAGCTTTCCGATTGGTCTATGAAAAATAATTTTCGCTTATCCACTCAACCTCGCTGGAAGGAAGAAGAGGATGTGCTGGTTCTTGAACAGGATGTTGATCTGCGCAGCATCATTCTCTTTAACGATGATGTGAATACATTCGGTTATGTCATCGAAATGCTGATGCGCTATTGCAAACACGAAGCTGTTCAGGCCGAACAGTGTACTTACCTGGTTCATTACACCGGTAAATGTGAGGTGAAAAGAGGGAGCTACGATGAACTGGAACCGGTTTGCACGCAATTACTCGAAGCCGGTTTAACTGCCGAAATTCAATAATCATGAAACAATTTTTTTTAGCTGTACTGCTTACTTCCCTTATCGTATCCTGTACCCGTGTACCGGTTACCAACCGCAAGCAGTTTCGTTTATTGCAGGAGGAACAACTCATTCTGATGGCGGATACAGCCTACCGCGATTTTCTTGCTACTGCCAAAGTGCTGCCGCATAACGATCCTCGCACTGCTACAGTAAAGCGGGTAGGAGGGAAGATCCAAAGCTCAGTGATCGACTACCTCACCCGAAAAAATGCATTAGGTCGCATTCGCGGTTTTACCTGGGAGTTTAACGTGGTCGATGATCCTACTATCAATGCCTGGTGTATGCCCGGTGGAAAAGTAGTGGTGTATACCGGAATCTTAAACCTCGCTACCGACGATACTTTGCTTGCTGTCATCATGGGACATGAAATTGCACATGCGATTGCACGTCACGGTAACGAAAGGATGAGTCAGCAATTGGCCATTCAGGGTGTAGGACGCGCATTGGGAGGTGCGATGTCTGATCCTGTGAAACGCAATATATTCTTGCAATCGTACGGCATCGGTTCCGCACTGGGAATTCTCTCTTACAGCAGAAAACACGAAACAGAATCGGATAAAATGGGACTCGTCTTCATGTACCTCGCGGGATACAATCCTTCAAAGGCGATTGATTTCTGGAAAAAAATGGCCGCTAACGGAGCAGCTGTGCCTGAGTTTTTGAGTACCCACCCCAGCGATGAAACGCGAATCAAGGACATCACCGATTTTCTGCCTTTGATTCCGAAATACGCTCAGTGATCTTTCTCACTGTGTAACGAAGACCGGCAAACTAACTTTGCATAAAAATAAGATTATGCCTACAGTAAAGCTGACAGCCGAAAAATTCAAATCCGATATTTTCGATTATACCACCGAAAAGGAATGGAAATACAAGGGGAATGTCCCCGCCATCATCGATTTTTATGCTGACTGGTGTGGCCCCTGCAAAATGGTGGCCCCTTTGTTGGAGGAATTGAGTGATGAATACACGCATAAGCTCATTATTTACAAGGTTGATACCGAGGTGGAACAGGAACTTTCTGCCGTATTTGGGATCCGAAGTATTCCCAGTCTACTGTTTATTCCCCGCGATGCGCAGCCAATGATGCAGGCCGGAGCCTTGCCAAAAGCAGCTTTCAAAGAGATCATTGAGGAAGAATTGTTGAAATAATACCGCAATACTGTGTCTTAGACCAGTTTTGCCGAATGATTTATTAACAGCCCTTGATAACCTGATGTCCGGTTCGTCCATTATTGTTTATTTTTGGACTTCTTCATCTAACATCAAAAAGAATGAATTTAACAGGCATCATTTCAATTTCGGGTAAGCCCGGTCTTTACAAAGTTGTTTCTCAAAGTAAGAACAGTCTGATCGTAGAAGGTCTTACCGACAAAAAGCGTTTTCCTGCATTTTCTGCCGATAAGGTAAGTGCGCTGGATGACATCAGCATGTACACTACTGAGGAAGATGTTCCTCTGGCAGAGATCATCCGTAAGATCTGGGATAAGGAAAAAGGCGGACGTTGTGTGGATGCTAAGGAAGAAGCCAATACACATCATAAGTATTTTGCGGAGATCCTTCCGAATTACGATCGTGAGCGTGTGTACAACAGTGATCTGAAAAAACTTTTTTCCTGGTACAACCTGCTACAGGAAACCGGGACTTTGAAAAACCTGATTGAAGAAGCTGAAAAAGCTGCTGCAGCAGAGAAGGAAGAAGCTAAGCCGAAGAAAAAGGCTGCGAAGGAAGAGAAAGTTACAGAGGAAAAAGCTGAAGTCAAGGAAAGCAAAGCCAAAGAACCCAAAGCGAAAAAACCTGCCGGGGAAAAGAAAGAAGTGAAGAAAACAGCTGCGCCAAAAGCGAAGGCCGAATCAAAAGCCAAAACCACAGTGCGCACTGCTTCAATGAAACGTGGCGCATAAGCCATGGCCAGCACAGGTACCGATCTTCCGGTTCGACCACCACGTCGGTTTATTGCACAGGACTTGCAAATCGACGCATGGTCGAAGCTGGAGCCATACTTCAGTACATTACTGAATCGCGATTTGCTTTCGCTTGCCGATCTTGAACAATGGTTGCAGGATCGCAGTGAGTTGGAAGCTGTTGTAGAAGAAGAAGGTGCCTGGCGGTACATCCGCATGACCATCAACACCAAGGATGATAAGGCCGTAGAAGCTTACGAATTTTTCGTAACTGAAATTGAGCCTCGTATTGCACCCTATGCCGATAAACTCAACCGGAAAATGATGGATTGTTCATTCGTGAACAAACTCGAAAAGCCCGGTTACTCGATTTACCGCAGAGCCATTGCACAGGAATTAAAACTCTTCCGCGAAGAAAATGTTCCGCTTATTGCTCAGATCCAAAAAGAATCGCAGCGATACGGTGCCATCACCGGCGCACAAAGTGTGGTGTACAAGAACGAAGAAATAACGATGCCCCGCGCAGCTACATTTCTTAAATCGACCGATCGCAATGAGCGGGAATTTATTTATCAGCTGATCGTAAACCGCAGGGAAAAAGATACCGCAGCATTGGATGAATTGTTCGAACTGTTGCGCGATCTCCGGCATTCGGTAAGTCTCAATGCAGGATATGCAAATTACCGCGATTACATGTTCGATGCACTCGGTCGTTTCGATTATTCGGTGAGCGATTGTGAAGATTTTCATGAGAGCATACGTACCGAAATCCTGCCCATTACCAAAGGTTTCATGGAAGAGCGTAAAGAACGTCTTCAACTCGATCGATTGCGTCCCTGGGATACGGAAGTGGATATTACCGGAAAACCGGCACTCAAACCTTTTCATGGTGCACGCGAGTTGGTTGATCGTAGCATCCGTTCCATGGTAAGGGTACAACCTTATTTCGGTGAATGCATTCGCATCATGGAACAAATGGGTCATCTCGATCTCGAATCGAAAGATGGTAAAGCACCGGGTGGATACAATTATCCGCTTTACGAAATTGGTGTCCCTTTCATTTTTATGAATGCAGTGGATTCGCAACGCGATCTGGTTACCATGGTTCACGAAGGCGGTCATGCCGTACATTCTTTTCTCACCCGCGATCTTGAACTGACAGCGTTTAAAGGAACTCCCAGCGAAGTTGCAGAACTGGCATCCATGAGTATGGAATTGCTGAGTATGGATGCTTGGGATGAGTTTTACACCAATGCCGAAGAACTGAAACGGGCACGTAAAGATCAGCTCGAAAAAATTCTGAGCATTTTGCCCTGGATCGCAACAGTCGATAAGTTTCAGCACTGGTTATATGTCAACTCAAAACACAGCAGCGCAGAAAGAGCAGAAGCATGGATGAAGATTCAGGATGAATTTTCGACGCATACTGTCGATTATTCCGGTTATGAACATTCACGCAAAAGCGCCTGGCAAAAGCAATTGCATATTTACGAAGTACCCTTCTATTACATCGAATACGGAATGGCTCAACTCGGTGCCATTGCTATCTGGAGAAACTACAAAAAAGATCCTGCAAACGCAGTAAAAGCCTATACCGAAGCACTCAAACTGGGCTATACCAAAAGTATCCCCGAGATTTACGAAACAGCCGGTATCCGATTCAATTTTTCGCGCGGATACGTGAAAGAACTTGCTGATTTTGTAAAAAGCGAATTGGAAAAACTCAACGATTAATTGCTGTTATGTTACAACGAATTCAAACCGTTTATCTCTTTCTGGCAACCGCATGTCTGCTGCTTCCTTTCTTTTTTTCAATTGCGAAATTCGATTTGGGCAGCGCTTCTTACCTCTTTACTGCAACCGGATTGATGAAGGGTGGAGAGAATCTGGTAGCTGTTCCTTTCCAATGGATTTTTCTCGGACTGGCAGGTTATACCGCAGCAGCTATTTTTATGTACGGTAACCGTCAATTACAAATGCGTATGGGACGCATGAATTATCTTTTGCTCACGTCCTTGATTATTACCTTATATTTTGTGACCGACGGACTGCCCCAAAAATTCGAAGTTCCTGCTGCAGTTATTGTTTCGTATGGTGTCGGATTTTTTATGCCGGTTGCAGCACTCGCCTTTGTATTTCTTGCCAACAGAGCCATTCGTTCCGACGAAAACATAATTCGCTCTATTGATCGTTTGCGTTGATCAGATCAATGCCATCAGCAGAAAGAGCGTAACGAATCCGCAAAGGATCAACACAACTATATTCATGACAAAACCAATGGTTGCAGGACGATTGAGCCATGCAATGGTTGAGCGTGACGATAAAGTATCGATATCTTTTTTTGCAGATAAAGAGAGTCGGATTCCAAGATAAGCCAACAGAATTCCGCCCAGAATGAGAAGGAGTCCCCAGGCAAAACCGTTAAACATGGCAGCGATAACTCCTGTTACTACAGCTGCACCGGCAAATGCTCCTGCCGCCATTGAGAAAAATCCTTTTTTGCGAATTCTTTTTTCGGAGGCAATCAGCAATTTCGGCGAAAATGTTTTTTTCGAAAGCTGAGGTGGGGGAGTTATTGTATTCTCTGAGCTTGAATTTTCTTCAGGAACTATAGGAGAAGTAAACAAGGAATCGGGTAGTGAAGTGCATTCCGATTTCTCAAAAACGGTTTTCATGTTTGACGCCCGGTGGTCTTCATCTGCTCCATAACCCTGTCCGGCATTTACCCATTGACGGTTTCCGTAGTGCGAACCACGAAAAAGACTGCCGTTGCAGGAATACAGCAATACAAGAAAAATGGTGGATAGGAGCAGGGATAAGCGCATAAAATGTGGTACAATTTACTCGAAAAAACAATAGAAATTCAATTGATGGCAACTGCAGAAAAGCTATGCCTTGTTGGTAATTCTTCATCTAAATTAATTCCTGCTTTACGCATTGGCATTTTTATTTTCCTACATTTATCCCTATGTCGCAGCGTCACATTGTTGTTATTGGTAACGGAATTTCCGGCACAACGCTGGCCCGGCATGTGCGTAAGCGTTCGGATGATACCATCACAATCATTTCTTCGGAGAGCGATTATTTTTATTCCCGTCCGGCTCTGATGTATGTGTACATGGGGCATATGCCTCTGGAGAATACCAAGCCTTATGAAGATCGTTTCTGGTCGGAGAACAGGATCAATCTGCGGAGAGCGCATGTTAATCGTGTGGATGTTGCCCAAAAGGTGTTGCATCTGGATGATTACAGTACCATGAGTTATGATGTGTTGGTTATCGCAAGCGGATCGCACTCCAATCCCGGTTCCTGGCACGGTTCTCATTTTGAAGGTGTGCAGGGATTGGTGAGTTTGCAGGATCTTTCTGCAATGGAAAGCAATACGCAAAATTGCAGCAGGGCGGTAGTAGTGGGTGGCGGATTGATCGGTGTGGAAATGGTGGAAATGCTGCGTTCGCGGGGAATTCATGTGACTTATCTGGTGCGCGAATTTAAATTCTGGAGCAGTGCATTGCGAAGTGAAGAATCGGATATCGTGGAGCGGCACATTATTGCCGACCATGGAGTGGATCTGCATACACAAACAGAACTCAAAGAAATTCTTGGTGATGAAAACGGAAAAGTCCGTGCGGTACTTACAACCAAAGGAGATGAGATACCTTGCAGCTTTGTAGGAATTGCCATCGGTGTAAAACCGAATATTGCGTTTCTGCAGGAATCAGGAATTGAAACGGAGACCGGAATACTGGTGAATGAACGTTTCGAGACTTCTGCCAAGGATGTTTATGCCATTGGCGATTGTGCTGAATTCAGAACTGCGCCGAGTGGTCGTACAAAGATTGAACAGATCTGGTACACCGGCCGCATGCAGGCAGAAACACTTGCAGCTACGCTTACGGGTACTACCAGTGTTTACCGGCCGGTTAACTTTTTTAATTCTGCAAAGCTGTTTGATATTGAATTTCAGGTTTACAGCCGCAACGTAAAAATTCCCTACACCTGCAGTTCCGTATTCTGGATGAACCACCACCGCCGCTGTGCCATTCGTTTGTTCTACGATCCGCAAACACTCCGTTTCGAAGGTGTAACGTTGTTGGGTGTTCGCTACCGTCATGAAGTCTGCAATCGCTGGTTGCGTGAGGAAAGGGATATCGAATATGTATTGTGTCATTTGTCCGATGCCAATTTCGATCCTGAGTTTTTCCGTCACTTCGAAAATTTCCTGGTAGAAGAATACAATTCTAAAACCGGAAAATTACTCCAACTGAAAAAACGCAGCTGGAAACGCATCTTTCAAGGCACAGGGAAATGAAAAAAATCCGGAATATCGGCAGGACCCTCTTTGCGGTTGGATTGCTCACTTTTGTGTTGAGTTTAAGCATGAGTCATTTTGTACTCACCGAAAAAGTAGCTTATTCTCAACTCAACACTGTTTATACCGGCGAAGGAAAAACAGCCTACGAAATTCTTGAGCCGCAATTGACGCAGTTGTACGGAAAAAAATACGATTCACGATTTGCATTCATTTCTGATTACCGCAAAATCTTTTCCGACTACAATGCCCCCTTAAAAGCAGCAGGAAAATGGGAACAGGTCATACATGATGATAAACTGGTAATGGTGGTCAAACATTCCGGAGCTGGATTACTTACCGATCAGCTGTGGTTTCGTTTGGTGTTCCTGTTTAGTTTTATTGGAACCTGTATCGGTGCCTTGATGATCATATTTCCGGAGTATGCAGGTAAACCATTCGGCATTCACAATAATGGAATTTACCATTCTCCTGCCAGCAATGGAGGCTGGATCGGTATTGTTGTTGGAACTTTTCTGATCCTCTTTTACATCGTATTGTATTTCTTTCCGCAATACATCACCAACTGGATGCTGCTTGCCGATCCTGTTCGGAAATTGTTTTCTGAAAACGGAGAAGCCGATCAGTGGTTTCTTTACGGATTTATCTATTGCCTCGCAATGGTGGTAATGGGTATTCGTATGCTGCTCAAGTACCGCGGTAACCGCTATCAGCAGGTGCGCACTTTTTCAGTTATGTTTTTTCAGGTTTGTTTTGCGTTTATGATTCCCGAGTTGCTCTCTGCACTCAATCAGCCTTCTGTGGATCTGAAACACATCTGGCCTCTGCATTACAATTATTTTGAGGGCGAACGCATCGAGAGTATGTATGCCTTTGGCGGAATCGGAATTGCCATGTTCTGGTGGGGTGTGGCCTTGTTTGTGATCGGTGTTCCACTCTTCACCTACCTCTATGGCAAACGCTGGTATTGCTCCTGGGTTTGCGGTTGTGGCGGATTGGCAGAAACACTTGGCGATCCTTACCGTCAGTTATCCGATAAATCCGTTAAAGCCTGGAAAATTGAACGTTGGATGATTCATTCGGTATTGGTGTTTGTTGTGATCATGACCATCCTTGTGCTCATCGCCTGGCAGACAAAACAGGATACCGTACTCGGAATTTCAAGCGGAATGCTCAAAATGATATATGGATTTCTGATCGGTTCCATTTTCTCGGGAGTGGTGGGCACAGGATTTTATCCCATGATGGGAAATCGTGTATGGTGCCGCTTTGGTTGTCCGCTGGCAGCGTATCTCGGATTGATACAACGCTTCAAATCCCGTTTTAGGATCACCACCAATGGCGGACAATGTATTTCCTGTGGAAATTGTTCCACCTATTGCGAGATGGGAATTGATGTACGCTGGTATGCTCAGCGTGGACAAAATATTGTGCGTTCATCCTGCGTGGGTTGTGGAGTTTGTTCATCGGTTTGTCCAAGAGGTGTTCTGAAACTTGAAAATGCACCCGAAGCCGGACGCATCAATGAAGATCCTATCATCATAGGCCACGACGGTATACGCCTTAAAATGGATTGATTCCGGAAGTTTTCTCAATGCCGATAATCTGCTTGCTGAAACAAAAAAAGAAGGCTTTACGTTATTTGCACTACAGATTCCCAAAAATCAGTACATGAGTGAAATTCTTGATGAACCTATCGATGCCCCACGGGAATCATCCTATCCGCGTAAACGGTATGCACCTGTTTTTGTTTTTGGTCCTGTTCTATTGCTGGGATTATTTCTTAAAACCATGCATTGGCCGGGAGGAGCATTCATTTTTTTCATCGGACTATCCATGATGTTAGGACACGCACTTGCCATCCTTATTCATTTTCAGAAGAACACTTTTATTACCAATGTCGGATCCATTTTGCTGGCCTTTGTGGTCATCTACAAATACATTTATCCCTTTCATTACGAAACCTGGCTGCTAAGCGGCGGAGTTGCATTTGTATCTGCCTTTTTCTGCTGGCTTTATTTCAGGGATTAAGGGCGAGGCTGATAGGAAGGTTGGTTTTTTAATATTCTCCCACCATGGTTATTTCTGACTATATTTTGAATCGTAATATTTTTTAATTCTTGGTGTATTTTCCGAAATACATAATGAAAATAACATCGACCAAAACGAAACTCTATATTTGAATGTAGCTAAATAAGGGGAGTCTTCACCATTTATGAAATCTAAAGGTATAATCCACACCATTGATAGTAGCACGAACTTTATATAAACCGTCTTCGTCAATATTAAGTATTGGATTATTCCCTGCAAAATTATATTGACCTTCATCACCGTGATGAAAAAGGGGATCATCACTTAAAAATCTTCCTATCCGCGAGTCATATATCCTCGCCCCAAAATCATAGTGTGATGATGAGTTAGTTATCTCCTCTACCTTCTCTTGCCCATTGAATCCGTATCAGTAAACTTACCTATTTTATACTCTTTCTTCCATCTCTTTAAATGTATTTTCACGTTGCCGTGGATGTCGTAGTTATAATACCCTGTGCATCCTGAAAATACTTTTCGAAGAATTTTTTACTATTTTCTCCAATGAGATTTACTAAAATAGATATACAAAAAAAGGAAACCGATTTAGTTTCCTTTAAAAATTAATGTAAAAATATTTTTTATGCAGCAGCAATCAGCTTACCCATTTTTGCTCTTTTCTTTGGTGTAAGTTCCATCTCAGCAAGGCTCTTCTTGTATTTTCTTTTCAAAAGATCAATTTCATACTTAATTTGAAGGTTCATCCAGAACTCTGCACTTACACCTAATGCAAGCTCCATTTTAAGTGCAATAGGTGGTGTTATATTCCGATGACCATTTATGATCAAACTGATCTCTGACTTACTTAAACCTGTCTCATTAGCAAGTTCCTGCTGACTAATTCCTCTTGCATCAATTTCATCTTTTAAATGCTCTCCGGGATGAAAAATATCACCGGGAATCATCTCATTGGCGGATTTATTTTTTTTGTTACTCATAATGCTTCGATATTTCATTTACTAAAATCACTTTAATCTCATTTTCACTGATCTGCTCGAAAATCAATCGATACTGATCATTTAGCCGAATTGAACACTCACCCTTTCGATCTCCTTTCAGGTATTCAAAATTCAAACCCTTTAATGCCTTGAGTTCTTCAAGTCGACTAATAGCTATAAGGATCGGAATCTTCTTTTTAAATTGTTTTATTACGTCCACAGAAAAGGGTTGTTTGCCCTTTAACTCACTGAGTGGTGTTAAAAACAACTTTTCTAATTTATGATCCTTAAACCGTACTTCCATTTCGTTATACGCAAAGATATAATAAAAGTTTACACTTTTGTAAACTTAAAATTCTAAAATCAACAAAGATAAATCAACTAATTAAATTTTAATACATTACATTAAACCGGGGACCACTTATTCATCCTTTCCCGCTCATTTACCGTATTCATTCCTTCATATCTAAGCGTCGAAGAAATCCACCGATGACCTGCAAGTGTACCTACCCCAAAAAATCCAACAGTTTAAAACAGGCGAAAAGCCTTAACTTAAAACAACAGGATTAGCTATAATCTACCGATCCCCCGATTTAAAGCCAACCGGTTTTGCGCTTCCTGCATTGGAGCGGATGTTTTCAACTTTAAATTCTTCCACATCGGCACGGGTGAGTGTATGGATCATCTCATAATTGCGTTCTGATGCAGGAACTCCTGCCATGCGGAGGTGTTGGTTTTTGATGGATTCTCCAATCACTTTCCGTACTTCCCGTGCATTCCCGAAAAATTTATCGCGGTTTTCCCAAAGCGTCAAAAAATATTTCCCCAAATGATCCCGCGCGGCTTCTTCTGCAGTAAGTCCTTCCGATTTAAGCATCATGTCGGCAATAAGTAAGAGCTCGTCAGGACTATAATCCTTAAACTGAAATACCCGTTCAAAACGCGATCGCAAACCGGGATTGGTCTGCAGGAATTCACTCATGTTATCGGTATATCCCGCAGCTATTACAACAAAGTCATCGCGATTATCCTCCATGCGTTTGAGCAGCGTGTTGATGGCTTCCATGCCAAACTGATCGTCGCGCCCCTGATTCAAGGCATAGGCTTCGTCGATGAACAATACGCCTCCCATGGCATTCTCGATGATGTTTGCTGTTTTGGTGGCCGTTTGCCCCGAATAACCTGCTACCATTCCTTCGCGGTCGCATTCGATAAGGTGACCTTTTTCCAGTATTCCCAGTGCGCGGAAGATCTTAGAAAAGATACGTGCAACCGTTGTTTTACCTGTTCCGGGGTTTCCGGTGAATATGGAATGAAGTACAAATTTATTCAGTACATCTTTTCCGATTTCCTTGTAGTATTTAACCAGCTTAACGAGTTCCATTACATCGTCCTTGATGTTCTGCAATCCAACCAGCGCGTTCAATTCATCAAGCGCTTCCTTCAATTGCTTTTCATCAATGCGAATATCAAGTGCCTTGGTTGTTCCCATAGCAAAAATGCGGTAGATGTCATCGCGACTGAGTGTACTGAGATCGCTTTCGGATAACGCATCGATATCTGCATGTTGCATCAATCGTAAGCCCATATTCATTTTTGCTTCATCTACCACACTCATCACAAAACGCGCATTACCAAAGCTCCTGTCGCGATCGCGGTAAGCCTGGGTGAATTTGGTAAAGAGAAATTCCCTGCCATCGTCGGCAATGGTAAGGGAACGTTGCGTTAACCCGAGTTCGAAGATTTGCATCATCTCTTCGGGAATATAATCTTCGAAATGGAAGAAATGATTGAACCGCGATTTCAATCCGGGGTTGGATTCAAGAAACCCTTTCATCTCCTGCGGATACCCGGCAACAACTACGGCAAGATCGCCTTTTCCGTCCGACATTTCCTTAAGCAGGATCTCGATGACTTCGCGACCAAAATCTTTATTGTCTTCTCCGTTACGGAAGAGCGAATAAGCTTCATCGATAAACAAAATTCCGCCTCTTGCTTTTTCGATGGCAGCTTTTGTTTTTGGAGCTGTTTGTCCGATGAATTCCGCAACAAGATCCGAGCGATCCACTTCATGCACGTGACCTTTGCTCAACAACCCCATTTCCTTGTAAATCTTCCCCAGTTGTTTGGCGATGGTTGTTTTTCCTGTTCCCGGATTTCCGGTTAATACTGCATGCAGTGAAATTCCCTGTGTCTCTTTAAATCCTTTTGCTTCGCGCAGTTTTAAAAAGTTCAGGTATTTGACGTAATCACGGATTTTTGTTTTGATATTATCCATTCCCACCAGCTCATCCAGTTTATCCAGAAGTTGCTGAAGCGATTCTTCATTTATTTTTGGACCTGAAGCGGCTTCTTGTTTTTCTTGTCCGGTAATGGTGTGCAATACATTCGGAATTCCTTCTTCAAATACATCTCCCACTTTAAATGCTGCCCAGGCCTGAAGTGTTTCCATAAATGAAATTTCGAGCCGATAGCCATCATTGAACCAGGTTCCTTTATTGGCCGATCCCCATCCGGATGTTACAGTGAATTCTTCTCCTTTTACATAAACCAGTTCGCTTGAATTTCCTTTCAGCTGACCGGCATCGTTGTAAAAATTGAAAAAGAATTCTGCATGATAAGGGTAGGGGAGTTTGTTCCGGATTTTTAATTCGCCCCATACATAGCGTGTATTCGCTGCGTGAAAGGAGGTGTAATACACACGATCGGCTTCTGCAGGTGCTTGTCCGTCGCCTTCAAAAAAGCGAAGACTTTCCACTTCGAAAAATACATTTTGATCGGACTGCACTTTTTGTTCATCTTCCACATAGAAACGGTGCGTTCCCACTAATTCTCCGTCGATATATGCACGCCATAAATAGGCACCTTTTTTCCAGAACATTCCATAGGAGGCATTTCCCCATCCTTCTCGAATAAAAGCCATGTTTTCGTCGATCTTTACCACACGGTTCAATTTGATATCGCAGATTTCGGATTCTTTATCTCCTTCGTAAAAACTGCATGTTATTCGGATCTGTGCATTCCATTCTTCTTCATCGAAAAGCTTATTGTAAAAACACAATTCAGCATAGATATAAGCGGTCTCGCCACGATTGAAAACGCTGCGGTATTTCTTTTTGCTGTCGCTTAGCCATTCGGTAGAACAGTAACATTGCAGCGAACGGAATTTATATTTGGAAAAAGCGGGGTTGTTGGATTTACTCATTGAGATGACTTTGTTCCCGAATATAAGCAAAAAGTAAAAAACAGGATCAGAAATCAAAAGGAACAGCAGCGTATTCAGTACCTGCTTTTCGAATTATTTTACCTCGGGAGCAGTTGTTTCCTTGTCCTTGTCGATCCATGCGAATGCGCGCTTGAGGAGAATAGGAGTACTCATGGTGGTAAGCAATCCCATCACCACGAGGATCGAGAATAAGCGTATATCAATGATTCCTTCCTGTAGGGCAATGTTGGCGATGACCAGCTCCATAATTCCGCGGGCATTCAGTCCAATGCCGATGGTGAGTGATCCTTTATGACTCATACCCGAAAATCGTCCGCCAAGATAACCTCCAAGAATTTTCGAGGTAAAAGAGATGGCAACTACAACCAGTAACAATGGAATATTATTGAGACTTTGAATATGAAACTCCAATCCGATAGCTGCAAAAAAGATGGGAGCAAGGAAGCCCATGGTAATGGTGGTGGTCGTTTTTTCAAGTTGTTTGAAATTCTCTTTCCCAAGCAGATTTTCTGTTATCAGCATCGCACCAAAGAATGCACCAACTATAAAATGCAATCCTGCGGTCTCGGAAATGGATGCAAATACCAGGATGAAACAAAATATGATAGCGAAAAGCGATTCTTTCCCCTTGAGAAAATTCAGCAGTCGATCGGTTTGCTCCTTAATAAAATCTACTTTTTGAGTAGCCCGGTCGATAACTTTGTAGGCGATGACAACAAACAACAAGAAGCCCAACACTTTCAGCAATGAAATTCCGGTGGTTGAGGCTATTTCTGAAAATGTGCTTGCGTCTCCTCGGATATCGATCAAAATTCCAAGAATCATGAGTGCGATAACATCATTGAAAATTGCAACAGCAATGATCTTCTGACCAATGTCGGAATGCAATTTCCCCAGATCAATCAATATGCGGATGGAAACAGGAAGTGCAGTAATTGAAATACATAGTGCAAGAAATATGGAAATCATGATGTCCAGTTGGAAAAGGTAACCAACCAGAAATCCGGAAGCGATGGGAATAACGAAACCTAGAATGGCGATCCATATTTTTTTCCCCATCATTGCTCCGCGAATGTCTTTTGGATTGATTTCCAATCCGGCCATGATCACAAGAAGGAATACGGCCATCTCAGAAAAAACCTTGAGCTCTTCATTGAAATACGTGATCTGTAAAACGGAAGGACCGAGGATAATTCCCGCCGTAATTTCACCGATCATTGCGGGTTGACGGAAATGTTCGAAAATCTCACCCAATACTCTGGCAAGAACCAGAAGAAAAAGTAAGTTGGCAAAAAAGGGTAACTCGAGGTGGAGTGTTTCGCCCATGGCCATGGAATAGAGCTCAAATATACTCCAATTCACGTACGAGGGAGAAATCGCCCCGCTATACTCGTATTATTTTACAGAATGACTTAAAAACGGATGCCGATCACACAAACATCATCAATTTGTTCGTAAACCTGTCCGTTGATTGTCAGGTTGTTTTTCCAGTTTTCGAAATAGGTGTCAAGCTCCTGCTCCTGCTCATTCATGGGATGTGTGGCGATTTCCAGCAGTTTTTCCTTGAACGTTTTGACCATCATCTTTTTCCCTTTTTCTCCTCCAAACTGATCCGCATAACCATCACTGCTCATGATCACACAGTCTCCGGCCTGAATGTTAATGGAGATCTGCTCAAAAATCTGATCCTCGGAGGTGAATCCTCCTACTGCACATTTGGTGGGTTTGTATTCTTCGATCTTGCCGTTGCGAATCAGCCACAAGGGACGGTTCGCTCCGGAATAGGTGAGTGTATTGCTCGCATGATGAAAGGCGCATATCGCAGCATCCATTCCGTCCTTGGTTTGTGCATGACTTTCTCCTGCCTGCTTGAGTGAACGCTTGATTCCTCTGTTCACTTCACTTAACATTTCTCCGGGTTGTAATATGTTTTTTTCGTGAACGGCATGATTGAGTTTGTCGGTACAGATCATACTCATGAAAGCTCCGGGAACACCATGACCGGTGCAATCGGCACAAACTACCATGCTGATATTGTCGTTGTGATGGAACCAGTAAAAATCTCCGCTCACAATATCTTTTGGCTTAAACAGCACAAAGGAATCCGGAAAATATTTTCGGATTTCCATACGTATGGGAAGAATCGCTTCCTGAATACGCTTGGCATAGGTGATGGAGTCGGTGATTTCCTGCTTCTGATGTAGTATTTGTACATTCTGATACTCCAGTACCGTGTTTTTTTGTGCGATCTCTGCTGTTCGTTCACTTACAATTTTTTCCAGCTGCATGTTTTTTTGTTTCAAGCGGAAGGATGCTATCCGGATCGAAATGAAAATCAGTAAAACAAATAATGCCGCATACAAAAAATAAGCCCAGAGGGTGCGGTACCATGGAGGAAGGATGGTGAATTCAAAAGAAACGATCTCACTTTCTTCCCCCGAAGGAGTTTTTGCACGCACTAAAAATGTATATCTTCCTTCATGAAGATTTGTATAAGTACTCAGTGTTGTTACCGACCATTCTGTCCAATCTTCTTCATAGCCTTCCAGTTTCCAACTGTACAACACCGGTAATGTATTGTCGAAAGTAGGGGAGGAAAACGAAATACTAATGGAGTTATCGGAATAGGGTAATTCAGGAATAAGAATTTGTTGCAGCGCAATTTTTGTGGAATCTCCATAGTTGCCCGAAAAACGGAAATTTCCGGTGGCGGATTCGAATTGACGAATGCTAACCAGGGGTGTTGTTTTGGTTATATTTTGCAGATCCGTATACCGCAATAATCCGTTCGATCCGGAAATAAAAAGATGAATACCGTCCGGACTGTAAATTGAATTGATCATTCCCGGATCGGTATCCAGAAAAGTGGTGGAATCAATTTCTCCTTTATCATTCACCGACCAGATCTGGTTATCCACTACCATCCATAATCCGTTGTTCTGTTTTGCAGCAATTCCCGAGATTGGTTGGGTCCAGGTTTTTCCGGCCAGCGTGTACATGTCGAACATGCCTCTCTCATAATCCGGATTTCCTTTCAGCGAATCGGGAAGTCCTGAACGGATCTCGTCCTCGCTGATGAAATATTGTAAGCCATTATCAGTTGCAAATAGAACTTCATTGCGATAAGTAAATGGTCGAACCATACCCGACGACAAACCATCTGTTCTGTCGTAATTCACCGCGGTAAATGTTCCGTCTCTGCTAAGCAGAATTTTGATCACTCCTTGCTCTACAAGTCCAACGAAAAAAACTGAAACAGTGGAATTTGATAATAGCTGATCCCTTTCGATTTTCAATCCTCTGGTGATGCTGAACGATTCATTGTGACTCAATCGCCAGTCGGGTCCTGCAAAGGCGTAAATACCGCTTCTTCCAACGGCAAGAAGAATTTGTTTATCCGGGTCGTAGGCTGCAGTATTGAATATATCGTGACTGATTTTTTTGATCTCATTTCCGTTCATGATATAAAGACCGGTATTGGAACAAATACTGATCAGTTCTTTTCCGGTTCGGTTATCATAATGAGAATGCACTTCATATACATGTCCTTTCACCAATTCAGTATTCCTGAATAAGGAACGCGGGTTTTCATCATTGATGAACAATCCGGATGATGTACCCACCAGGGTATTGTCTTTGAGTTTGTTTACACTTTCAACTTCACCTTCTATTCCTTGTCGCGAACCGTACCATTCGAATGGGCTATTAATGCGTATAAAATGAACTCCGGATGGAGAAACACCCCAAAGATTTCCGCTGCGGTCCGTAAAAATATCACGGATCTCCTCGGTATTCAATCCGGATGCTCGGTGTATTTTTCGGGCGAATGTTCCGCTGTGATCCAAAAGCAGAATGCCATGACCCGAACTTGAAATCGCAATCCGGTATTGAGGATGATTCAGAAGACAAGCATCGTTAAAACTGATATCTTTTAAATAGCCCTCTATTTTAAGCGGACTAAATTTTTTGGTGTCAGTATCGAATAGGAACAAGCCTCTTTCGCGGATTGCAAAAAACAATTGATTGCCTGTCCATGGTAGAATAGAAAAAATACCGTTGTTCAAAACAAGTGTATCATCGCTGAGTAATTCTTTTTTCCCATTGTTGATAGTTAGCAATCCTTTGGAACGTTCCCTGACAAGGAATGATTTTCCTACATGAAAGGAAAGATGGTAGCTATCCTCCGGCGGGAAAAGCTGCAATGCGTTATTGGAATAAACAGCCAGAAAATATTCTCCCTGAAAATAAATTGTTCCATCGATGGCATAACAGCGAAGGATCAATCCCGGATCAGCAGTTGGATCGGTAACCAGTGGAAGAAAGGAAACATATTTCAATTCGCCATTCTTATCCGGCGAAAGTTTTCCGAATTCACCGGCTGCGCCAACATAAACGGTATTGCTGAGTGAATCCAGGGCCAGAGCACTGATGTAAATACCCTGTTTTACGGGAATGCTTCTCCAACTGATCCCGTCGAATTCAAGTACACAACCGGTATTGGCAACAAAAAGATGACCTCTGCGGTCCTGAATTACAGCGTTGTTGGCGACGGATAGTTTGCGGCCGTATTCTTTTGGACCAAAATTTTTGATAACAGGTGCGTATCCTTGTGCTCCTGCCTGCATTACAGTTAAAAGCAACAGGAGAATCGGCACATGAAGAACAAAAGCAAAGCTTTTTCGTACATTTCCCATATGGTGCAAAATAGCAAAATATCTCTTTCGGGTGCGGTAATGTTTTTCATTGCCTTGCTTTTTGCAGCGGAATCATCAAGCGCACAGGAAATGCAGGGTTGGACAAGTGATCGGGAAAAACTGTTTGTTACCCGAAATGGTGGGTTTTACGGGGTAAAGTCAGCTTCAGGAACCAGGATTGTACCTGAAAACTATGCGTTTGTTTTGCCTGTATTAAGTAAAGACTGGGCAGATGACCCTGGCAGGATTGTGTTTGTTCTCGCTTTTAAAAAGGGGATCATTCACGAGGTAATTTACGAAGGAGAAAAAGGTGAGACTGATTCAATTGCGTTTCGCTTTGCCTATACAATTTATCCGCAAATGCTTGCTGATGTTTATGATGCAAAGGGAAATTCTGTACTCCGAAATTGCACCGATGTCCGGTCGTTTTTCTTTGTATCGTTGGATTCGAAAAGTTCGACACCCCATTTTATCTATGAAAACAGCCTCGGTGAAGAAATATCCTATCCTAACCTGAAAGAAAAAGTTGCACTAAATTACCTGCATCCGGGTTCAATGATACAGCTTACCGATAGTGCAGGTCAATTGTATTTGTATGATCTTAAAAAACCAGGCACACTGCATGGTCCATTTCTTGAAATCCACGATCAGGGTTGCGGTTT
>JBKBUQ010000041.1:0-20690 GCA_046289975.1 Flavobacteriales bacterium
TATAAGTATAAGGAGCAATACCACCGCTTACAGAAAGATCAATCGATCCTGAAGCGTCGCTGTTACAGTTAAGGTTATTGTGTGTTTCAGCAACAACAATTGCAGTTGGCTGAGTGATATTTACACTCGCAAATGCATTACAACCGCGGTCATCTGTAACCACAAGGTTATATGTTCCCGCTACAATTCCGGTTTGGTCTTCACCAATTGCACCGTTCGACCAGGTAAACGAATAAGGTGCGGTTCCACCGGTGATAGTTACATCAATAGATCCGGTTGCAGCACCGTTACACAATACATCAACATGTGTTTCAGATGCGATCAATTGTGCAGGCTGTGTGATTGTAATAGAGTAAAGTGCGGTTTCAAAACCATTGTCGTCACGCACCATTACAGTATGCGCACCCGGTGTAAGGTTTGAAGGAATTGTGCTGGTGTATGCACCGCCGTCAACAGCATATTCATATGGAGCTGTACCGCAGTTTGGAGCAGTAACCGTAAACGTACCGTTGTTTGCACCGTTACAGGTAACATCTACCGCAGTAACCGTTGCAGAGAAAGGATTGATTACAACATCAACCTGCGCACGAGTTAAACTTGAGCATGCTCCGCTTTCTGACTGTGCATAGAAACTGTAAGTACCCGGAGTATTTCCGTTAGGTAAAGTGGTAGTTCCAATTGACTCAAGCGTGTTGCCTGTTCCAATTTGAGCCGGACCTGAAGCAGCGTCGTACCAGGTTATAGTAGAAGCAGGTAGAGAATAGTTAACTACAATTCGAACTTCATTAAATGTAGCGTCGTTAACACCGGGATCATCATAAGTCTCGGTCAGTGTTAAGGTAACAGCTCCACCACCCATTGCTACAACAATAGGGATAGAAGGATCGGGTGTAATTAATCCACCGGAGGTTAAGGCCGACAATTGGGTGGGAGCTAAAGTGACTGCCCCTGATAACGCCACACGTATTTCGCTTCTCCAAGAACCATTAACAGCATTCGCGCCAATGATTTCAAGATTGGCTGACGTAATGATTGCTCCCAAAGGTAACGCTGGTAATGTGGTATTATAATTAACCGCTGTACCTGGTGAAAGCAAATTGGCACCAAAACTTGCTGTAACCTGGCCTGATGAAGGAGGAGTAGCAGAAATAATAGCAGAGCTTACTCCAACACAATAATCAAACGGTGAAGCAGCTGTTGGAGCGTCAGGAACATAAGTATCAATTTGAACAACAACACCAACGCCATCTGACCAACATCCGGTACTAACATCAAACGAAGAAACGTAATACGTCCCACTGGCTGTTACTGTATAAGGATTTACCGCATCTTGTGTGTTATCAACTCCATTAGAAACTGTTCCCTGCCAGAAGTAAGTCACGTTAGGATCTACAGGTGCAGCTACAGAAATAGTAGTTGATAAACAAGCCGGACTCGCAGCTGCAACAGGTGCAGGAGGAGCAACTGCAACAGGAATATTACTTACGGTAACCGAAGTACTATTTACCGACCATAAGTTAAACGTGGCATTGTATGTGCGTACAAAATAAGTTCCGTTTTGGAATACAGTGTAAGGTCCACTAACTGGGTTTGCAGTACTTGTTCCTGTTGCAGAAGTTTGCCAGAACCAAGCTTCACCCGGATTAGGCGTGCCGGGAACAGAAAGGTCAGCTCCTGCAGTACAAGTAGGTGCAGCAGGATCCTGAACAGGAACCGGAGGATCTGCAGGCATGTCAACAATATTAACCAGATAATCTTCCGTTTCACCGAAACCGGAAGAAGACGCTCCACAAGGTGTATTCCCCAACTGTGAATCATTACCTCCGCGAATTCGCATCATCGTTTGACCGATAGTGGCTCCGGCGGGAATAGTAAAGGTGATAGATGTTGTACCATTCGCACCTGCAGAAACTGTGTTGTTACCAACAAACTCACCTGCGTCAGCAAAATCACCATCCTGGTTATAATCAATCCACACACCGGCAAATTGTGAGCCATCAGTACCAAATGAAACATTAACAGTATACTGAGTCGTCCTTGCCAAAGCAGGAACAGTTACAGTATTGAAAAATGTGTAATAAGGAGAAGCAGCACAGCCCGAAGCATTATTCAAATCTGCAAGGGTAACGTTGGTAATAGCATCACCGGTACCACATCCCGAAGTATAAGTCGGAGCGCAATAACATGCAAACAATGAACTCATCGTTACTTCAACAGGCGTTGAAATAGTACTTTGCCCAGAGTTAAAACACGTAATTATACACTGATAAAAAGTTGCAGAAGTTTGAGCAGCCACATAAGTATCGCTGGTTGCTCCGGATATATTTGTATAAAGACTTCCATCAGGTGAAGATTGCCACTGATAAGTAAAGCCCGCTCCCGAATAAGAAGTGCTCAAGCTAAGGGTAAAGTTAGCAGATGGACATACGGTTGAAGAACTTGAAACTGCATTAGCTGCCGCAGGGGTTCCTGAACAAGAATTAGGATTGCTACCTTCAAACTCAAGTGCACCCATATCAGGTGCTGTGCCTGTACCAGAGTAACCGGTATTGGCGCCGCGAATTACATTGTCATAGTCAGTTGTAATTCCGGCAATATTAGATGCACCGCTTTCTGCAAATGATGGTGTAACTGGATTAATACGCAGGAAATTTGCACTTGAACCCGTCAAACTCAGAAAAGCGACATCTTCAGTTACAGAAAGTGCATCTCGCGTTGCAACACGTGTTTGAAAGTCGGCTAAAAGTTGATCCGAATTAGTACCATCAAAGAATATCAGGTTATTCACCCCGGGAGTTCCTGCATAAAACAGATTGTTATTGGAAGCAGCATTGTAAGATGTTAAGGTTGTTGTGCTTCTTCTATAAGCAACAGCTAATCCGGTACCGTTTGGAGTTGATTTATTGATAAAAATATTATTTCGCAAAGTAACATTTGGCGTTGAACTAGCACTGATTGCTGAAGAACCGAAATTAGCACCAATGCTAACAGCGTTAATATGTACAGAATTGTAAAATGCATTTACTGTTGTTCCCCCTGTAATATTAATACCAATTACCGCGTTCGCTGCACTTACGTTGGGAGCTCTGAGGTCACCAACAAGGTTGTTCACTAATGTAGCCGTTGTAGATCCGGTGGAGCTAATCCCAAATACAACGCCTCCGGCATTTGTATTCTCAAGGTTATAAATTTTATTTCCGGTAAGGACTTTTGTAGTTCCTCCGGTAATAGCAAAACCTGTAACTGCACCGGTACCGGTACCTGTTAGAGAATGAATAGTATTATTAGTAAAATTGTCAATCCCTGATCCGGTAGAAATACCGGTTATAGCAGCACCATTTGTAATGTTGAAGATTTGGTTGTTGTTTACATTAGAATTACCGCTAAAAGAGACAAACATACCAGTAACAGTACCAGTACCGCCAATGATGTTTGAAACAATATTATTCTGAATATTCTTTACGGGACTTCCTCCGTCCGTATTTCTCCATCCCTCAAAAACTGTAGCGCCAGTCAAAGTAATATTGGAAAAATTATTTGAATTATTATTTTGTGTTACGGTTGCACCGGATGTAGAATTAGTAAAATATAATGTAACTGTTCCTCCTGCACCGGTTTTCGAAAAACCAGTTTGGATTGCATTATTATTCACATTTTGAACACCTCCTGCCGGATGAGCCACGCTATTTGTTATAAACGTAAAGTTCCCCGTGGTATTGGTTGACAGATTAACAAATGCATTTGAATTAATATCAACATTCAAATATGCAAATGCGTTGCTTATAGCCGTAATTGCACCAGTACCTGCAACAGAGTGATTCAATTGAGTGAATTGGTTATTATTGATAAGTAGACTTGAGGTAGCTGTACCTGTAGTTCCCTCAACAATAATACCATTCACACTTCCTCCGGCTGCACCGGATTGAATACTCAATGTATTGTTGTTAATTGTATGTGAAAACGTTCCAACCGGTGCATTCGAAAACGCCGGAATGAAAATCCCGCGCAATGTTCCGGAAGTTGTACCGCCACTTGAACTTGTAATTGAATTATTTGAAATATTAATGGCTGTTGAGTTTCTCACCAAAATTCCATTAACGGTTCCTGAAACGTTTGCGTAATTGGAAAAAGTACCTGTTGTTCCGAAATTTGAAATTGTATTTCCGGTCAATGCGGCTGTCCCTCCAATATCAATTGTCTGGTTGTGATCTGCTGCTACAGTTGGACCAACAACAACAATTCCGATATTAACATTGGAAACCTGATTACCATAAATTTTCAAATTATGGTTACCACCAAGGGCGCCTGTTGCAGTGGCTGAAGTTGTAACTGCAGTTGCGGTATGAGTAGAATTTGAATAGATACCAAATGTATTCTGGTAAGTTCTGTTTAAAGAAATCTGGTTGTTTACAATAGAAACATCCTGACATCCATCTGTTGCAGAAGCATAAAATAATGCCACACCGAATTCAGTCATATTATTGGTTGCCGCTGCTGTAACTGTATTTGCAGGATCCTCCTGCATAGAAAATCCTGTCAGCGTAATAAAATCACTTCCAATGATTTTAAAAACAGCGTCATTCAGTGCACCAACTGTGTGACCGGTAGAAGCAGTAATCATGTTACTGTTTCCTGCAATTACAATAGGATTGGCAACAGTTCCTGTTGCAGTAATCGCATAACCTCCCGCAGGGGCAGTTTGTGGATTACCCGGAAGAAGATTAATTACAACTCCACCGGCACCAACTCCTTGCAGGTTTAAATCTGCAATTGCTGCCTGAAGATCCGGATACGCTCCCGGAACATTGATCGTTCCGGTTAGTTGCCCCCATAGAGGACTCATTCCTCCGGTTGCCAGCAGCAGCATTAAGGCTGCTAAGCTTTGGTAAAATCTATTCATTTGTTTGGTTTTTGCTAATTAAACTTAAACAATAAGCTCCTCCTCCTCAACACCTCAATCTGATTTTGGTTCAGGCTTGAGAAAAATAGGAGCGCCAAAAGTAGCCCCATCTAACCCATAAATCCAAAAAAAGCACTTTAATGATGTCAACAATCGCATAACAATCAGGCTGAATTTTAATTATAAGTATGTTTTAGCTTTAAATTTTTGTTGTTTATACAAAGAAACCGTGAAGTCATGGTGAAAAACAACATTTTGTTAAAAAACCAATATATCGACTCGTTAATATGAATTTTTACTGGCGCGCTCCATTTTGCCCGTTTCAGGCTCTGCGACACAATTCCTTGAAATTGCAATACGCACACAAAGCGGGGTTAGACAATAATGGGAAATGTTCCTTATTCAAAGGTATATTCCGATTTACGTCTTTGGTAAATGCCCACATTTCTTCGGATTCAAACTTCACTTGCTGCTGGAACTGGCTCAATTCATTTTCTGCAATGGCAATTTGTTCTTCATGGTAATTATCCTTTAAATAGGCAAGAACCGGAAATATGGTTTTGGGATCATATCCATAATTATGATTGGCAAACAAGGCATAACCAATCACCTGTTTTCGGTGCTTTTCCGGCTCGGGTTTTCCACTTTTCCAATCAAAAATGTACACCTTTCCATGATCCGGCAACATAAAATCGACCTTACAATAAGCCTTTAAACCCGCAATACGTGTCTCCCCATATCCTTCCGGTTCAACGATCCAGGCATCGCTTCGGTTTTGTGCACGTTCAAAAATCCAGGCGAAGCGATCCGAGTCCAAAAACTGTAGAATGGATTTGCGTGCTATATCCATCAATTGATCCATATCCACCAGATCGATCCGCTTGTAATATACCTCGAAGAATTCCTTTTTTGAAACCGTCTTCGCAACTATTCCGGATAAAAAAACGAATAAGCGTTCCCTGTCGATTGGACCTGAAGATTTCTGCAGCCGATTAAGTACTGCCGCAATCAATTCGTGTGCAAGCGAACCGGCTTCCATGGGAACAGTGGTAAGACTACGTAAGCGATTGATTCGTTCCTTCGAAAACTCTTTATCGTGTTTGCTGTAATAGGTGTAAAAATAATTTCGTTTACAGGACATAAACACATCGTACCGCGATGCAGACCAGCCCAAAATTTCTGTGTAGGGAAATTTTCTCATGCAATTAAGATAAACAAAATGTCATTTCAGCCACAGAATGAAAAAATCGAATCCTTGCTTAAAGCACAACCTGCATTCTTATCCTTACCTTCGTCAAATGATTCAGGCAGGCACCTTACAACAGATGCGGGTTTTACGCATAGAAACAGATAAACTAATTCTTAAAAGCGAGCAGGGACAGGAAGCTGTTCTGTTAAAACGCGAGTTGAAAGAAATTCCGCAGCTTAACGACGAACTTGAGGTTTTTATTTTTTCTGATTCCAACCACGAACGACTTGCTACTGTAAAACATCCGAACCTTTTGCTTCATGAATTTGGCCTGTTGCAAGTAAAGGAAGTTAATGACAAAGGCGCTTTCCTGGATTGGGGTATTGCCAAGGATCTTTTTGTTCCGTTTGCCGAACAAAAAAACAAAATGCAGGAGGGGAAATGGTATTTGGTGTTTCTTTATGCTGATGAACAAAACGGACGCTTGCTTGCCTCTGCTAAACTGAATAAATTTTTAAGCAATGATCAACCCGAACTCCAGGCCAGGCAAGAAGTAGATCTAATGGTGATGGAAAAGACAGATCTGGGAATTAAAATGATCATCAATAACAAATACACCGGACTTGTTTTTTACAGCGACCTTATTCGTCCGCTCAGAACCGGAGAAAAATTAAAAGGATACGTTCACCAATTAAGAGAAGACGGAAAAATCGACCTGCGACTGCGCAAACCCGGAGCCCAGGAAATTAGAAGCAGCGAATCGATTCTCCTCGAATCCATCAAAGAAAACGACGGCTTCCTCCCACTCCACGACAAAAGTGACCCGGACGATATCAGAGACACGCTCAATATGAGTAAAAAAACTTTCAAACAAGCTGTAGGTGCGCTTTATAAAAGAAAAATCATCACACTCAGCGATCAGGGTATTCACCTGGTAAAGGAATAGGTGTTCGGAAATTTGTTTTATTCTCAGATAAATCAAATCACCTGCAGTAGTTCATCATTGTGAATTCTTTCAGGAAAGGCCGATTGGAGTAAATGCTTATTGAATACATCCTCTTTGAATTTTTAGGTAGAAATTTCCATCTTAACTTTCCTGTTCTTTATTTTCTCTTCCTTAATCAATTGTAATGTTTTGACAATTTTATTTGCCTTCACAGCAGCATAAGCTGAATAATCAAGAACTTCAATTTTACCTAACTCCTCCTTTTTCAATTGCCCTTTTTGTAAAAGCATTCCCACAATATCCATTTTATTAATCTTATCCTTTTTTCCTGCGCCAATATAGAGTGTTCTCCATTCGCAAGGAGCCAGTAATACTAATTTATCGGGCAAAGACTCTTCCACAGGAGTAACCTTTAAAAACTTTGGTAAATGATCATTTACACCCAACAAAAAATACGCAGTGCCTTGCGCGCTCATTCGTGCAGTCCGGCCATTACGATGTATCATTGTGTCTTCGGTGGTCGGCAGTTGATAATGAATTACCGCTTCAATTTCCGGAATATCTAAACCACGAGCCGCTAAATCCGTTGTGATTAACAAATTAATACTTCCGTTTCGCAATTTGATTAGCGTTTTTTCCCTATCGATTTGTTCTAAACCCCCATGATAAAAGCCATGATTGACTTTGTACGATCGTAGTTGTTCAGAAATACGATTTACTGCTTCGCGGTGATTACAAAATACAATGACTGACTTAGCTTGAATCTTTCCCAACAACAACATCAATGCATTTAACTTATCATCACTTTCTGCTCGAACAGTTTTAATAACTAAAGCTGATTTTAAGTCGTTGTGGTCGGTCGTAAAGTTTAACTCAACACTATTTTTTAAACCAACAAAATCAGGAACATCTTCTAATGCTGTGGCCGAAGTTAAAATCCGTTTTTTTAAACGCTTGCACTGTTGAATGATAAATTCCATTTCCTCTTTAAATCCAAGCTCTAATGATTTATCAAATTCATCCAGTATCAAAGTGTGAATATTATTCACCAAAAAATTTTTATGTGACAGGTGATGTGATATTCTTCCCGGTGTTCCAACTAATACTGCAGGTGGATGCTGAAAGTTATTTTCTTCAACACGAACAGAGTGACCACCATAGCAACAATTAATTTTAAAGGGTGTACTCATTTGTTTAAACACTTTTTCAATTTGCAGAGCCAATTCACGCGAAGGAACAATAATCAACACTTGAACACCCACCTTTTCCAAATCCATTAACTGAAGAATAGGGAGTAAAAACGCAAGAGTTTTACCTGAACCGGTTGGAGAAATCAACACCACATCATTTGACTGCGAGATCGCTTCCGAGGTGGCTTTCTGCATTTCATTTAGATCTTTGATATTGAAATGCGAAAGGATTGATGAGAAGTTCATGGGATGATTTATTTCAATTGGATGCAAAGATACGCTATTCTAGAGGATTGGATTTTCTCAATATTCATGACTGAGCAATCCGTATATTTGAACTCAAAACCTTTTCCTATGCCTTTTTCAAAACTTGGCTTATCCGATGCCTTATTAAAATCAGTATCCGAACAAAAATACTTAGAACCCTACCCTATCCAGCAACAAGCTATTCCTGCAATACTAAAAGGAAAAGATATTTTAGGAATTGCTCATACAGGTTCCGGTAAAACAGCTGGTTTTGTTTTGCCAATTTTGCAACAATTACAAGATGGTGTTTCTACCAAAAACCGACATGTAAGAGCATTGGTAGTTGTTCCTACACGTGAATTAGCAATACAAGTAAATGACGTGTTCGCCACATTAGAAAAGCATTTACCAAGACCTATTAAAACCATGGCGGTGTATGGCGGTGTATCCATAAATCCACAAATGATTGGATTGCAAGGCGTAGAAGTTTTAGTAGCAACACCCGGACGATTATTAGATTTAATTTCCACCAATGCGGTATCCTTATCCGCTATTAAAATTTTGGTGTTGGATGAAGCCGATAAAATGTTGAATCTTGGTTTTAAGGAGGAGATGACAAAGATTTTTGAGTTATTACCGAAACAACGTCAAAACTTATTGTTCTCCGCAACGCTAAGTGATGATTTAAATAACATCAATCGAAATTTATTACGTGATCCCATTGTTATTAAAGTTGAAGAAGAAACACAGAATTTAGATTTAATTAAACAGGTTGCTTTTACAATAGCAGAAGAAAAAAAAGGACCATTGCTACGTTATCTCATCCGGGAACAAAACATTGAACAAGTATTAATTTTCACATCCTCGGTTCATCGCACAGATGCTGTTACATTAAAATTAAATCAAAACGGAATCAACGCTATTGCAATTCACAGTAAAAAAAGTCAGGAAGCCAGAAATCACGCTTTAGAACTTTTTAAATCAGGAAAAGTAAAAGCATTAGTAGCTACTGATTTATTAGGTCGCGGTATTGATATTAAGTTTTTACCTTATGTGATTAATTATGAATTACCTCGTTCACCAAAAGATTATATACATCGAATAGGAAGAACAGGAAGAGCAGAATCTTCCGGTGAAGCCATTTCTTTAATTAGCCCTGACGAAGAGCACCATTTTAAAGTGATTCAAAAAAAGATGGGCAAAAGAGTGGCTTTGACTGATGGAAATGAAATAAACTTAATAGGCTATTGATCCATCAACTGATTTTGTTTTTACCAGAATATGAATCTGTAAACCTGTAATGTCTATGTACATTGGCCTTATTCTCACGGAAAACAATCTAAAAGAACTATTTTAATTTTTCACCTTCTTGAGTGAGCCTATATCCTTGCTTTGGATGATTCGGGTTTTCGGGATATGTTTGCTCAACCTAACCCATATTTAAGGCCGGTTCGAGGTAATTTTTGATAAAATTCTCTCTATGAGTCAATCCTAATTTTTTCATTATTTCTGCTCTTTTCATTTCTCCCTCCATTACTTCTATCAACTTTTTGACTTCCTGAGATATTTGTCCGGTACTTGCACCAGACAGGACTTAGAGGGAAATAAAAAAGGGATACCTGAGTTGGGTCTCAAGTATCCCGATCTTGTGGTGTAGGAGGGAATCGAACCCCCGACACAAGGATTTTCAGTCCTTTGCTCTACCAACTGAGCTACTGCACCATCACTACCTTGCATTGATCAAGGGTCGGCAAAAATAGAAAAAATTTGGCACCTGCAAAAATCAATGTTCAAAAAGAGGGATTGTGTACTTTTGGAAGTGCATTCAGTTGAACTGGTACTAGATCTAGGCAATACCGCTCTAAAAGCAGGAATCTTTTTAGAGGGAAAATTTTCGCATGCGGAACGCATCCCACAGGAGGGCGTAAAAGACTATATTAACTCTTTATCAGGGAATTACAACTTTGTTAACTGTATCTTTTCAAGTGTTTCTGCAAATAAGAATGATTTTGACTGGCCAAAAGACTCTAACATAGTGGATTTCAATCCGGAAACCCCGGTACCGGTAAGGAATGGGTATGGGAGTCCACTAACGCTTGGTCGCGACCGACTGGCCAATGCTTGTTTTGCTGTCAGCACTTTTCCCGGTCAAAACGTTTTGATTATCGATGCCGGAACCTGCCTGAAATTTGATCTGGTTACTGCTGACGGAACTTATTGTGGCGGCTCCATATCGCCCGGTTTGGGCATGCGTTACAAAGCCATGCATACTTTTACAGGGCGTTTACCGTTGTTATCTACCGGAGCTGCAAAGACGGTGATTGGCACAAACACTGAAGAATCAATGCGATCCGGAGCATTTATGGGAATGGTTTTTGAGCTAAAAGGAACAATGCAGTGGTATTTGGAGAACTATCCGGATATTAAATTTTGTATCACGGGAGGTGATGCTTCTCTTTTGGCGGAAGACCTTAATTTTCCCATCTTTGCCGACCCTTACCTGACCCTAAAAGGTCTTTATTCGATTTTAAAACACAATGCGTAAAACAACGCTTTTCCTTTTTTTGATTGTCAGTTTGCTTTTTCTGAATGCAAATGCACAACAAAACACTTCATCTCCTTACTCGCGCTACGCATTTGGAGAGTTAAATACCAACCCTCTTGCGCAATACAATGGAATGGGAAATGCTTCAATAGCGGTGGCCGATTCGTTCCTGTTAAACCTTAGCAATCCGGCTTCCTTTTCAAACCTGATGATACATCGTCCGATTTTCGATATTGGAGTTGGTGGACAACGGTTACAAGTACGCTCAGAGGATGTAACTGAATACAATGGCTCTTTCGGATTACGCAACATTGCATTGGGAATCCCGATAAGCAGGAGAGCAGGTTTTAGTTTCGGAATTCTTCCATTCAGTTCAGTAGGCTATACTATTAGTCAGACTGTAGCCGAACCATCCATTGGAAATGTTACCTACACTTATACCGGAAGCGGTGGAATAAATCGCTTGTATCTTGGTGCAGGATACAAAATCCTGAATAAGAAAAACAGTTTTTTGAGTTTAGGACTTCGCGGATCCTACCTTTTTGGAAACATTCAACGCGTAAGAAAAGCGGTTTACCCGGGTTATTCCGGCATTATGCACACCAAAATCAGACACAATACCATTGTAAGTGATTTTCTATTTGATGGTGGTTTGCTGTATAAAGCAAAAGTGTTTGACAATTCCACCAAGAAAGACTCTACTAAAACCAATAAAACGAAACCCCCGGGATCTAAACATTTTTTATCGCTTGGTTTAACCTATACTTCTTCCTCTCAAATTGGTGCCAAACAGGAAATGATTGCGCATACCTTTTCCAGCATCTTTTTTGAAACTCCTGTTGACACGGTAATGTATACCGATACCATTTCAGGATATATGAATTTCCCCCAACGTATCGGTTTCGGGTTTGCCTATGATATTCACAAAGAAAGTGATGGCGGAAGAATTCGAAGGTATATGTTCAGTGGTCAGTATGAACAACAAACCTGGTCGACTTATTCCGAAGTATTTGGGAACAGTACCGTTCAGGATCAGCTTCGAAATAGTCGCAGTATCGGACTAGGATTTCAGTTCACACCCGATGTTTCACCCTATCTCCGTGCGAAGTCAAGGATTTGGGAATTAACGAATTACCGAATGGGTATACGTTACAGCGACACTTATTTACAATTAAATAACACCCAGCTTAAACAGTATGGCATAAGTTTTGGATTAGGCATACCGCTAACCAATTCTACTAAATCGCTTTCGATGATCAACTTTGGTTGTGAGGTCGGAAGAAAAGGCACTACCGAAAACCAGTTGTTGCAGGAAAATTTCTTCAACTACTTTGTCGGGTTCTCGATATCGCCGGCGATTCATGAAGAATGGTTCCATAAACGTAAATACGATTAACAATGAAAACCGCAATAACCAATAGCATGAAACACATCAAGATCATCGCTTTCTTTGCGATACTTGCCGGAAGCGTTTTTTCCGCCAATGCACAAAAAGAAGACTGGGGAACCGACAGCCTGGAGTGTAAGAAATGTCTTTCGCTGTACAATGAGCCTCTGAAAAACAAAAATTACACTGAAGCCCTAATTCACTGGAGAGGTGTTATACGCGTTTGTCCGAAATACAAGGAATCAGTTTACATCAACGGTGCTATCATTTACCGCAGTATCATCGACGCAGAAAAAGATGCAGCAGTAAAAGAAAAGCTCATCGATACACTTGCTTGGGTGTACGAAAAGCGCATGGAATATTTTGGCCGCAGCAATGAAGCGCTTGAATCTTACGGAAACGATATGATCCGTTACCGTCAAAGCACGCCTTCTGTTTCATACAAAATCATAAAAGAGCTGGTAGATCGCGAACAAGGAAAAGCATCTTGTGCTGCGCTGATGCGTTACTACCAATCACTGGTTTTAATGTACCGTAAAAAAGAACCCGGTATCGACAACAACAAAATGGTGGAAGAGTATTTTAAAACAAAAGAATTACTCGAACAATCAATAGGTAACAATCCAAACGATAAAAACTGTACGCTTGCCAACGAAGAGGTAGACAAATACGGAATGCCCTTTCTGCCTTGCGATAAAATTTACGAATACGCCAAAACCAAATTCAACGAAGTTCCAAAAGACAACAAAGAAGTTCGTCTGAACGAAATGAAAAAACTGTTGAGCGTAATGAACAAGCGTAATTGCAACGACAATGAAATGTACGACAAGATTCTTGCTGAAGTTCTGGAAGCGGAGCCCTCTGCAGATGGATTCTACAGCCTTGGTCTGAGCATGAATAACAAGAAAAAGTACGCAGAGGCGAACACCAATTTCAAAAAGGCAATTGAGTTATGCGGAGATTGTGAAAAGAACGGCGAATACCAGTTGGGAGCTGCCAAGGCAAATCTTAACTCCGGAAACTACTCTACTGCTGCAAGTTTTGCACGTCAGGCAATGGCAAAAGACAGCAAACAGGCAGGCCAGGCTTACCTTATCATTGCACAGGCTATTGCACGTTCAGGTTGCGGAAATAATTCTTTCGAGCAGAAATTCAATTATGTCCTTGCTGTTGAGTATTGTCAAAAAGCTAAAGCAGCAGACGGTTCTGTTGCTGACGAAGCCAATCGTCTGATTGGTTCATACCGAGGTAATTTCCCAACCAAAACCGAACTTTTCGACCGCAGTATGCTCGATAAAGAAACATTCCAGATTGGTTGCTGGATAAACGAAAGTGTACGCATTCCAAAAGACTAATGCAGGAACGATCGTCTGTCCGATCCAGAATACTTCTCATTCCGGCCCTTATTGGGGCCGGAATGTTTTTTTCGTGCGAGAATGATCTGCAGGAAGTTGACCGTGTTGCGCGTTTAGGGGAAATTCCACAGGAAACAATGGAGGAAGTCCGACTCGTTTACACCGATTCCGGCGAGACCCGGGCAATTCTGGAAACACCCCTTATCCATAAATTCTACCAGCCCCGCGAAAGGATGGAATTCCCCAATGGACTGCAACTCACCTTTTACCAAAAAGGAATGAAGATGGAATCGAGGCTGACATCCGAATACGGAATACTAAATCAAGCCGAAAGGCATTTGTTGGTCAGGAACAATGTTGTTTTTATTAATTTTATCAGGCAGGACACCCTAAACACAGAACTGCTGAACTGGAGTCAGGACAGTGCCCGGGTGTATACCGACAAGCAAGTGGTGGTTCGCGGAAAGACCGGAGTTTTCACCAGCAGAGGCGGTTTACAGGCGGGTGAAGCATTCGACTGGTACGAGTTCAACGGTGTGGCTGCAACGTATTATTACAATTCAAAAACGGACGAGTAAGTCCAAACGAACATGAATAAATATTACCGATTTTCTGAGATCATGTGGTTGTTGCTTACAATAACCGTAACAATAATGGTTGTTGTCCTTATGATCTCCGAGGAAAGCATTGAAAAATCGAAGTGGTACCTGATCATACCACTGTTGAGTGCGGCCATGTACATTATGCGGCGCAGTTTGCGGATCAGGTTTGAAAAAAACCAGAGCGAAGGCAATGCTAAAGGCAAAAAATAAAAATGGATTCCTCCCTCTTCTTTTACATTCTCATCACTATCCTTTTTTCCGCCTTTTTTTCGGGTATTGAAATTGCATTCATAACTGCAAATAAACTACGAATAGAACTTGAAAATAAACAGGGGAAATTTCCTGCACGCATCCTGAGCTTTTTTATTCGAAAACCGTCTCGTTTCATTGGAGCAATGCTATTGGGCAACAATATTGCGTTGGTAATGTACGGCATTTTCATGGCTGAATTATTGGAGCCAGGCACTGAATTTTACATCACCGAAAACCGTTGGCTCGTTTTACTCATCCAAACTATCACCTCCACTATCATAATTCTCTTTACGGCAGAATTCTTACCTAAAGCCTTATTCAGAATTGATCCCCACCGCGTTCTCAACCTACTTGCGGTTCCAACAGCATTAATCTATTTCATACTATGGATACCAATGATAATTCTGATTGGTATATCAGAAGGAATTCTACGAATTTTTGCACGCGATAAGGACGGTGATGGCACCGATGTAGGTTTGGGGAGGATCGATCTTGATCATTACCTGGAAGAAGTGACACAAAGTGCGGCCAAAAACAATCACGAGATCGATCAGGAGGTTCAGATATTCCGCAATGCACTCGATTTTTCCAATATCAAAGTACGCGATTGCATGGTACCACGTACCGAAATGATTGCGATTAATGTGGAAGCAGAAATTGAGGCACTTCGCTCTCTCTTTGTGAAAACACAGCTCTCAAAAATTTTTGTGTATCGCACCAGCATCGATAATATTATCGGGTATGTTCATTCCTACGAATTGTTCAAACAACCTCAGAGCATTCAGAACATTCTCCTGCCTGTAGCATTTGTTCCCGAATCGCAGCAAGCACAAACTGTATTGGAAGAATTTACCCGTCAAAGCCGAAGCATCGCTGTTGTTGTGGATGAATTTGGTGGAACATCCGGGTTGGTCACCATCGAAGATATTATTGAAGAAATTTTTGGTGAAATTGAAGACGAACACGATACCGAAGAACATACAGAACAACGAATCAATGAAAATGAATTTTTGTTCGCAGGAAGGCTTGAGATTGATTACCTCAATGAAACCTATCAGCTGAATATTCCCTATAGCGATGAATACGAAACCCTTGCCGGTTACTTGATCAACCATTTACAGGATATTCCCGAAAAATACACCCGTACCACCATCGGCAAATACGATTTCGTGGTTGAATCGGTTAGCGGTCAGCGCATTGAAACCGTTCGGGTGATAAAATCATAATTAGCATTTCCGGTATGAGTTCAAAATTCTCTTCATTTCTGAATTTCTGATATAAACATTTAATAATCAAGTGTTTATTTACCTAATTCTTGAAGAAAAAAGCATTTGTAGATAAACTGAAAATCAAATCATTCTGCCAGGCTGATTTTCAATTTTCATTTAAGGATTCTCCTGCTTATATTCGCAGCCCTAAATTCCCACTACAATGGCCATCATTGGTAAAATTCGCGAAAACTCAGTACTGGTACTTATCATCGTAGGTATTTCGCTTGTATTGTTCATTCTTGGTGACTTCCTCACCAATCCCGGCAATTCGGCAGGAGATAATTCTGTTGGCTCTGCTTACGGAGAAAGCATCGATGCAATGGAATACGATAATCGTGTTAACCAGGAAATAGATGCAGAAAAGCAAAACCGTGCAATGCGCGGCATGCCTGAATTGAACGATAACGACATGGATCAGATCCGTGAAAACGTATTCAACAGCATGGTTGCAGATATCATCCGTAACCGTGAGCTGTCGCATTTCCCTTTTTCAGTTTCGTCTGAAGAATTGAACGACATGGTTCATGGTGTAAACCTCCATCCCGCTATTCGTCAGGAGCCGGGCTTCCAGGGACCGGACGGACAATTCTCACGCGACTCGTTGATTCGTTACCTCAACTACCTCGAATCTCCAACCGACCAGGCACGTGAAATGAAACGTCGCTGGAAACAGTTTGAGCAGGACCTTAAGCGCGATCGCATCGGAATTAAATATTCTACACTGATCACTAAAGGCGTTTATGTAACCAACGCAGAAGCCAAGCGCGACTATGAAGACAATAACCGCACTTACAAAATCCGTTTTGTTTCGAAGCGTTATTTTGAGATTCCGGATTCAATGGTTACTGTTACCGATGAAGATATCCGTGCTTACTACGATAAAAACAAATTTCGTAAACAGTGGGAACAACAGGGCTCACGTGTGTTTGAATATGTTCAAATTCCTTTAGTACCCTCTGAAGAAGATCGCGCCAAGACCAGAGAAGAGCTGAACAACCTGAAAGAACTTTTCCGCGAATCGAAAAATGATTCATCGTTTGTGATGAGTTATTCAGAGAACAAATATTTCGCTGATCGTTTCTATAATGGCAGCGAGTTAAGTCCCGGCGTTGATTCACTCATTCAAAAACTGGATTCGGGCGATGTTGTTGGTCCTTACGAAGAATTTGGCTACATGCGAATCGGAAAAATCCGCGGGGTTAAATTCGAAACCGAAGCGCGTATTCGTCACATTTTGCTGAGCAAAGACAAGGGTGATATTGCCACATTGAACAAGCGTGCCGATTCAATTAAAAATGTGATCAAGCGCAACAAGAATTTCGAAGAAATGGTAACCAAATTTACCGACGATCCGGGCAGCGTTAACAATGGCGGTGTTTACGAATGGTTTGGTAAAGGAGTTATGGTTGAACCCTTCGAAAAAGCGTGTTTGAATGGAAAAACCGGAGATCTTGTTTCTGTTGAAACTTCTTATGGAGTGCACATCATCGAGATTCTCGGAAAGCGTGAAGCCAAGCGCGTTAAATATGCAACCGTAGATATCAAGATTGTTCCCGGTCCGGAAACCGAAGCAACAGCTCGCGGCATTGCAATGGATTTCCTTGAAACAATTCCCGACGGAACAAAATTCGAAGAATCTGCACAGAAGGCCAACATGGTTGTATTGCGCGATGAAATACCTGCAAACCAGCGCACCATGAATCAGGATGAGAAAAGCCGCGAATTGGTGCGTTTTGTACAGACAGGCATGGAGCATGATGTTTCTGAACCTATTCTTTTAGGCGATTTTCTCATCGTTGCACATATCAGTGCAGTAAAACCCAAAGGGGTTCCTGAATTTGAAGACGTAAAAGAAATGATGGCAGTAAATGCGCGCCAGGAAAAGAAAGCTGAAATGCTGAAGAAACAAATGACAGGTGCAAAATCACTTGAAGAGATTGCTACCCGTGTAGGCGGAACTGTTCTTGAAGCTGACGTTACTTTTGCCACACCTACCATTCGTGGTGGCGGCGGAAACGAATACAATGTTGTTGGAACGCTGTTCTCCATGACAGCTGCCGATAAAGGAGCTATTACTGTTCCCATCAGTGGTAAAGTTGGAGTTTATGTGGTTCAGTTGGTTGATATTGTTGAACCACAACCTGCAGCCGATCTTTCCAATAACAAAAGAGCACTCGGAAGTCTTCGCCGCAACCGTGCCGGTGGAGATGCTTTCAATGCATTGAAAGAAAATGCCAAAGTGGTGGACAACCGCCAACTGTTTTAATTAATACTTGCTTTTTGTTAAAGACCCGCAATTGCGGGTCTTTTTTTTCTATTTGGGCTACGTGCGGCAAATTTCCTTTCTAACAAAATATCCAAAAATCATTCGCATTTTTGCATAGTAAAGCTCACAACTAGCCCCCAACATGCCCGACGATTTCTCCGGATTTTCACGACGAAGTAATCTTGATCCTGAAGATTATTATTTAAGCGAAGAGGGCTTTATCATTTTTACAGAGAAGTACCTGTTAAAACGTGGCTATTGTTGCAAAAGCGGATGCAAGCATTGTCCGTATGGCTACAACAAAAAAACCGGCAAAATTGAAGGCAAGAAAGGCTCAAACTAAAGTTCGGAATCATTTTCCCTCTTGCTCTACTTTGAAGCCAGGCGACTCACTTTTTCAAGCATTTTCTTTCGCTGTACATCTGTACTAAAACGCATAGATCCAAAATAAGTGACACGGTTCAATTTCAATCCGCAAAAGCGAAGAATAAACTTATTCATTGAACGAATGCCGTGACCTCCAATAATCCACCTGTGGTACCAAACAGGCGCATCCATAGTTGTGATGATAGATGTAGTTCTGCCTTTGAGTAAACGATCCCACATTGGTGAATCCTTTTTATACCGGAATGCAAAACCAGGCAGAAAAGTGCGATCGATAAACCCCTTTAATAATGCAGGCATTTCGCCCCACCAAATGGGAAATATCCATACAATGTGATCGGACCAGCTTATATAATCCTGTGCCATTCTCAGATCCGGTTCTAATTCAGTTGGGTTGCGGTATCCTCCATGAAGGATCGGATCAAAGTTCAGATCGCGCAGACAAACTGTTTTCACTTGCTGATTCTCTGAATTGATTCCTGCAACAAAATGCTCAACAATGGCATCGCTAAAACTTCCTGCAAGAGGATGCGCGTTAATTATTAGGATCTTTTTCATAATGATTCGTTTTGGAAATGGATTGTATTAAAATGTCCAGCGGAACATCGGCACAGGGAAAAATCCTTGCTGATATTGAGTCACCATCATACCGGTCCGCGGATTGAAACTCTGACGAAAAACATTTTTGTGATTGCTTACATTCTGAAGATCGATTGAAAACTCCATTGTGCTTTTCTTCAGATTCTTCCGATAAGAAATTTTTATATCGGTACGGAAATAATCGGATTGTTGTTCAGAAAACGCACGATCGTTATCGTAAACAGCTACACCATACAATCGGCTTAATGTGTCGTTTAACGGTGTTAAATACCTGCCTCCAACAAAAGAAGTTTTTATGTTGAGTGCAAGAACATTGCCCTTGCCCTTCAATTTAAATTCTTTACCGCCCAATACATTTAATACATACCCGGTATTGAACGCAGTGTTTCGCTCTACGCCATCGCTGCCTTTGTATTTTGAATCGAAAATGGAGGTAGTGATCAAAAAATAATACCCCTTATTGAAAAAGCGTTCGATCGTTAACTCAAGTCCATAATTTCTCCCGGTGCCTTCATTTATCAATGAATCGTTATTGCTGGGCGCAAAATCAGCGCCACTGTTCAGGGCAGAAAAAGAAGAAGCGTTTCTTTCTATCGGGACATTAAACAACTGCTGATTATACAATTCTGTTTTGATTCGCAAATAGGGAGTCACGTTCCAGTCGTGCGTTAATACGATGTGGTGACTATTGGAAAAGCCAAGTGATTTATTGGTCTGCATTACACCATCCGTGGTATTGGTCTGAACAAAATAAGTATATACACTTTGCATCTGAGCGTGATAACCGTATCCTGCACTTAGCGCCATTCCTTTTCTGAAATTCCATCGCAATGCCAATCGTGGTTCCGCGCTGATACTGTTGCTTATGTTTAACCTCTGACTATGGATCCCGCCCACCAATGAAAACCCTTTATTGAACCGGTGCTTCCACTGAACATAAGGTTGACCCAATATGTAATCGTCGTCTGTATCCACACGAACAACATCTGTAACTCCCCCTAAAACGACTTTGTTGAATAAACCAAACAAAACGTAATCTGTCATTACACCACCAACAATAGTATTGCGCGCATTCAGTTTGTGATTAACAATAAAATGTGCTGAAAACTTATCCGTATCAAACCGTGCTTCACCACTTGGAAATTCCTCGCGGGTGATGATGGAAATGGAATCTCCATTAAAACGTTCATAGGTACGACTATGGCCTGCTACCAAACGCAAATTGGTTTTGGAACTTAACTGGTGAGTATAACTTAAACCATTGATGTAGGTTGCGTAGCGAACCCGTGTATTGGAATTTTCATCACCATACAAATCAATCTGCGTAGTATCGACATCATTTCCCAGGAAATTTACACTGCTGTTTCCATTGATACCAAAAAAAGTAAGTTGTCCCTTTTTCCCTACCGGGAAATAAAATTTGTAATTGATATCCTGGTAAAGAGGTATTGCTGTTCCCGTACCAAAGTTGATTCCCATTTGCTGAAAAACACCCAATGTGGAATAACGGTAATTCAATAGGTAACTTGATTTTTTCTTTTTCCCCAGCGGACCTTC
>JBKBUQ010000042.1:0-20504 GCA_046289975.1 Flavobacteriales bacterium
GGCTGTTGCCAAACTGACTAAAAGCGGGAAATGGAACATGGCTAAACTAATGCCTAAAGGATTGAACTCATCCTTTTTTGATGCATGTCCCACTCTTTCTCCCGATGAAAAAACACTTTACTTCGTAAGTGAAAGAAATGGAGAAAAATATGGTTCTGACATCTTTAAGTCAACAAAAAACGGATCCAAATGGGCGTCTCCAATTCCGGTTGCCAATCTTAATACAGAAGAGAATGAAACAACAGTATGGTTGCATCCCAATATGAAATGGCTGTTTTTCTCTTCGAGAGGCCACAACAGTATGGGGGGGTACGATATTTTCATGGCGGAATGGACTGGAACCAATTGGGGATCGCCTCGAAATTTAGGTTATCCGATCAACTCTGTAAACGATGACACCCATTTCCGTATATCACCTGATGGCAAATACGCTCTGTTTGCGAGTCAGCGCCCGGGTGGTGTTGGAGGACGAGATATTTATATGGTTGACATCAGCACCATCGATTGGTTAAAGTAATGCGTCCTGAAAAAATACATTTAATCAGCAGGCAGGCGGCAATCGTTTGCCTGCTCTTTTTTTTATGCATATCTGTAAATGGTTTTGGTCAGGAATCAAACTGCAGTTGTACAGGAAAACTCATTAAAACGGAAAAAGGCACCTGTACCATTGCTGGCACTATCAATTCACCTGCCTTTCCAAACGGAATTAAGGGACAAACCATTCTTATTTATAGAGGAAATATTCTGGTTGCAAAATGCACTTCCGGAAAAAACGGCAAATACAGCATTGCAAAACTTCCTGAAGGGAATTATGAAATAAAAGTTTGTCCAACCAACGGAAGTCCTGTTTGTATACCGGGCGTTTATACCCAAAAAGATAAGACGACTTTCATCAATATCTTTTTAAACACTTAAAAAGTCTTTTCGGACAAATTTTCCCGATTTACAAAGCTTCATTTTTTATTTGCTCCACAACCTGTTGATCAAGCAAGGTTGAAATATCGCCAAGGTTTGAAACATCTCCTTCCGCAATCTTTCTTAAAATCCGTCTCATGATTTTTCCGCTTCTCGTTTTTGGCAAACCGGGTACAACCTGAATTTTATCAGGCTTTGCTATTGGACCAATCTGCTTGTTGACTATTGCTATTATCTCCTTACGTAATAACGCTAAGTCATCGTGTGATTTGGTGGAAATTACGTAAGCATAAATTCCTTGTCCCTTTATCTCATGGGGAAATCCAACTACTGCAGATTCTACAATATCAGGATGTAAATTAATCGCGCTTTCCACTTCTGCGGTGCCGATACGGTGACCGGATACATTTATCACATCATCCACACGTCCGGTAATCCGATAAAAGCCATCCTTATCGCGCTTACATCCATCTCCGGTAAAATACAAGCCGTGATAGGTAGAAAAATAAGTTTGTCGGCAACGTTCATGATCTCCATATGTGGTTCGTATAATTGAAGGCCAAGGAAAACGAATGCACAAATTTCCTTCAACATCATTTCCTTCTATTTCTTGTCCTTTTTCATCTACCAAAACAGGTTGAACTCCGGGTAATGGCAAAGTTGCAAATCCCGGTTTAGTTTCTGTGATTCCCGCCAGAGGAGAAATTAGAATTCCTCCTGTTTCTGTTTGCCACCAGGTATCTACAATCGGACAACGACTCTTTCCGATATAAATATTGTACCAATTCCATGCTTCAACATTTATGGGTTCTCCCACACTACCAAGAATCCGGAGTGATTTGAGCGAATAAGGTTCAACAAAAGATGTCCCTGCTGCTTCCAATGCCCTGATCGCAGTTGGTGCGGTGTAAAATATACTCACATTGTACTTATCAATAATTTTCCAAAATCTTCCGGCATCAGGATAAGTTGGAACACCTTCAAATATTACCTGAGAAGCACCGGCAAGAAGTGGCCCGTAAGTGATGTAAGAATGACCTGTTATCCAGCCTACATCCGCGGTGCACCAGAACAGATCATCAGGTTGATATTGAAACACATTTTCGAAGGAATACTGTGTATACACCATATATCCGCCGCAAGTGTGAACGACACCTTTTGGTTTACCGGTAGAGCCGGAAGTATACAAAATAAACAATATATCCTCCGCATCCATTTCCTCTGCCTCGCATTGGATGCTCATTCCATTCATTGCATCATGCCACCACTGATCTCTGCCTCCTTCCATATGCACCATTGCACCCGTACGCTGCAATACAATCACCTTCTTAACTGAAGGACATAATTCCAATGCTTCATCAGCAACTTTCTTTAGAGAAATTTCCTTATCGCCACGGTAAGCACCATCGGAAGTAATCAAAACAACATTGTCGCAATCCTGCATTCTCCCGGCTAAAGATGCGGCTGAAAAACCACCAAATACAACAGAGTGAATTGCTCCTATTCTGGCACAAGCGAGCATTGAAATCACCGCTTCAGGAACCATAGGCAAATAAATGCAAACCCGATCGCCCTTTTTAACCCCATTATTGCGCAACATATTTGCACATTTACAAACCTCATTAAAAAGTTCTATGTAAGTAAATCTTCGCCCTACTTCATTGGGGTGGTTGGGCTCCCAAATAAATGCAAGTTTATTTCCATTTACTTCCAAATGGCGATCAAGACAGTTCTCTGTGATATTAAACTTAGCACCCTGAAACCACCGAATATCAGCTGAAGAAAAATCACCTTCAATAACGGTGTCCCACTTTTTTCGCCATACAAAAGATGACGCAACTGCATCCCAAAAACGAATAGGATCACTTACCGATTGTTGGTACAATAACTCATATTCCGTTTTATTCTTTATTCTCAACATAATATGATTTTTACCGAATCTACTAAAAAGACTGTCAGTGTTTGTTTAATTCACCGGATAATTCCTTGCCGCGTTCTTCTGCTTTTTTAAGCCCTGATTCGATGGTGGAAGCAAATCCCCTTAGCTCAAAAACTTTAAGCGCTTCCTGCGTTGTACCTCCCTTAGACGCTACCGTTGAAATCAATTTATCCAAACCATCATCGGAGCTGTTCCAAACATGAAAAGCCCCAAGCATAGTTTGCTTAACCAATAAGGCCGCAACTGATGATTCAAATCCAAGCTTCTCTGCTGATTCAATCATGCTTTTTACAAAAAAATAAAAATATGCCGGACCGCTTCCGCTAACTGCTGTTACAGCATCCATCTTTTCCTCATCATCAATATACAATGTTCGTCCTGTTGTAGATAACAATTGTTCTGCCTTGCGAAGTTCCTTGCTCATCACATCCGAAGATGAACAAAAACCAGTCATACCCATGCCCAATGCAATAGGAGAATTTGGCATCGCCCTAATGATTTTTAAATGGGCGAGATTTTCCTTTATCTGCTGAATGGTTATGCCTGCCATTAATGAAACCATAATCTGATCTTCCTTAAGATACCGCTTAAGGGAAGAAGCCAGTACTGAAAAATCTTGTGGTTTAACTGCGATTACAACAATCTCTGCATCTGCTATTAATTCAGGTGATTCGTGAATACATTCAAATCCATCATTTGAAGCTGTTCTTTTCGATTGTTCAGATCGGGCAAGAATCAGCACATTTTTTCTGTCCGTTAAATTCAATTTCACAATTGAGCGGGCATAAATCCTACCAATGTTTCCGTAACCAGCAATTGCAATTTTCATAGCGTCATTAAATAAAAATCCCGGATCGTTTTGACCCGGGATAGATTAATATCAATAATGAATTTTCCCGGGACTTACATCTCTGGGGTATTCGGGTTGGTATTTTGTTTCGGTGCGATCATTCTGCAATAGTAACACTTTTACCGTTCAATTATCACTTTGTTCACGTACCGCATTCCTTCTATTTCCAACGTGATGAAATATATTCCACGTTCAAGAGTACTAATGTTTATCGCGCTTTGTGCTCCTTCAACTTCGATTGAAGTCACCCATTGTCCGATTGTATTAAATACATTCAACATCGCTGGTCCATTTAAAGGAACTGCAAATTCAACCATGAAATTCCCATTCGATGGATTCGGATATACCGACATGAAAATTGAGCGAATATCCTGTTCATCGATATCCACACAACCAATCGTATATGTACTGGTAGCAGATGCAGAGCAATTGTTCGTGTTTGTTACTGTATAGGTTGCCGTGTGTGTTCCTACAATTCCAATAGTTGGAGTTAGTACACCAGCGGCAATTCCGGAGCCTGTATACGTTCCACCTGCCGGACTACCACCCGATACGGAAACAGGTGCAGCGTTATAACAAATTGAAGCCGGAGACATTGTAAACGTAACAGTAGGATTTGCAAATACTGTCATCACATCGGTCGCAAAAGCAGAGCAACCGTTTCCATTTGTTACTGTATAAGTAATGGTATGCGAACCTGCACCAGCAATGGCCGGATCAAATGCAGCACCAGAAACACCTGTACCGGAATAAATTCCTCCGAACGGAGTACCTGTTGTTAATGACATAAGTGGATCACCCACACATGCATTATCATCTGCAAGTACAAATGAAACAGTTGGTGAACTGTTAACAGTTACTGTGAATGTACAATTGGTAAAGTTTCCTGAAGCATCTGTTGCACGGAAAGTAACTGTGGTGTTTCCTAATGGGAAAACACTTCCGCTGGGCAAACCTGCAATCTGTGTAACAGTTGGGCTTGGGTCGCAACCATCCGTAGCTGTTGGTGTTGGAAACGTAACAGGATTACCCTGGCAGATGGTAATGTTGGATGGGCAGTTCGTAAATGTTGGTGGTGCAGCATCTACCACTGTAACATTGAATGTTACTGTTGATATGTTTCCTGCGCCATCAGTTGCAGTGTAAACAATTGGTGTTGTACCCGCATTAAAACTTGAACCGGATGGAGGTCCTGAAGTCTGAACGATGGTTGGAACAGTACAATTATCGGTTGCTGTTGGAGGCGTCCAGGTTGCTGTTGCGGAACATATTCCTGTTGTGGCTGATAAAGTTATATTAGACGGTGTTCCGGTAATGGTTGGTCCTTGGGTATCGTTTATGGTGACAGTAAACGAACAAGTGGACACGTTTCCGGCAGCATCAGTTGCAGTGTAGGTTACATTGGTAACACCAACAGGAAATGTATTTCCCGGAGAAGGACCTGCTGTTTGGGTGATTGTAGCGGAACAATTATCAGAAACTGTTGGAACTGTCCAAGAAACAACTCTACCGCAGGTTCCGGGTGTGTTACTTTGTGTTTGATTTGAAGGACACCCTGCAATAACTGGTGCTTGCGTATCATTTACGGTGATTGTAAAAGAGCATGTAGAAGTATTGCTTGCACCATCTGTTGCGGTGTAGGTTATAGTTGTTACACCTATTGGAAACGTTGAGCCACTCGCCGGACCGGCAGTTTGTGTTATGGTTGCACCTGCACAATTGTCTGTTGCAGTTGGTGCTGTCCAGGTAACTACTCTACCACATGTTCCTGGCGTGTTGCTTAGTATTTGGTCCGAAGGACAACCGGTAATTGTTGGACTAAGATTATCTACAATTGTAATTGTAAACGTACATGTTGAAGTGTTGGATGCAGCATCTGTTGCAGTATACTCAACCGAATAATTACCTACTGCCAATGTGCTTCCGGATGCAGGACCTGATGTTTGTGTTACTGTTGCAAAACAATTATCGGATGCTGTAGGAGCAGACCAGGTTACTAATGCATTACACGAGGCCGGGGCAACGTTTTGAGAAATATTTGAAGGGCATGTGGTAAAAACAGGGGCTTCGTTATCTACAACCGTAACAGTAAATGAACAACTTGAAGAGTTGGAAGAACCATCTACCGCTGTATACTGAATATTATGTGTTCCTACAGGAAACACACTACCGGAAGGAAGTCCGATTGTTTGATTGATAGTTGCAGAACCACAATTATCCGTTGCAGAAGGTGCTGTCCATGACGCAGTAGCGCTACATTGACCTGCCGCAACATTAATAGTGATATCAGTAGGACAACTATTAATTGTGGGAGGAAGAACATCTCCAATAACTACATCGACCTGAAAACGGGGTGAAGAAACACATCCGGAAGAGCCATCTGTAACCTGCACCCAATAAGAAGTATTAGCGCCCAAAACAGGAGTTACAAAGGTGGCGCCTGTAAAAAGCAATGTGCCCCCTGAAACAGCATCATACCATTCAAACACCGGGGATGAAGCTGATGAATTCGCTGTTAAACTTGTGCTTGAAGAACCGCAAATTGTTGTAGTTCCACTCACACCTGAAACAGTTGGTAATGGATTAACCGTTACAACTTCAGGCTGAGATATACTATTACAGGAATTATTATAATTAGAGGTTGTTACTGTGTAAGAATTAGAAGTTGTTACGTTAATAGATTGAGTGGTTGCAACTGTACTCCATTGGTAACTGTATGCCTGCGTTGATGTCAATGTAACGCCACCTCCAATACAAAACGAACCGGCACCGGAATTAGTGATTACTGCAGACCTATTAAGCATAACATTTACACTACTAGCACCACTTGCATCCGAATTACAAATTGCAATATCCGGTAACAAGTCATTATTAACCAAGCCCTGTGCGATGTGAACCGGTTTGTAACCTGAATAAAATGCCTGTTGAAAGGAAAGGCCTAACCCTCCACCCTTTAAAGCCGAAACATCTGATGATGCATTATTACAAGTGACAACATCATCAAATCCGTCAGCATTCAGATCAGCGGATAACAGCCAAACAATCTGGCCTGCACCAGTAATTCCCGTTAGGTTTACAGCAGCAGAAAATGTTCCTGTACCTGTACCATTTGCATAGGATATTGTACTTGAACCATAACAAACTGAAATGTCTTTATTACCATCTCCATTAAAATCACCAGAGGTAACCATTCGTGGTCCGGCACTCACTACGATAGATGATCCTGAAGTAAAATTGCATGAGCCTGTTCCGGTGTAAATCTGAACATTAGAAGTTCCATTGTTACAAATAGCAAGATCAGGTAATGCATCAGCATTAAAATTATTTATGGATACATTATTCGGACCGTTAACTCCCGATGTGAGCGTTCCTGCAAGGCTAAATGCTCCGGCAATATTTTGATAAACATAAACCGCATTGGAAGTATTGGAAGTAACTACAGCATCGAGATCTCCATCGTTGTCTAAATCACCAACTGATAAGCTAATTGGTGTTCCCGGCAATCCTACGGAAGTAGGAAACCCAAAATTCCCTGTACCATCACCCAGGAATAAAGAAAGTTGTTGAGCGGATGATTCAACAAGCAATACATCTTTAAATCCATCACCATTAAAATCGCCTGATTGAATTGCAAGTGGAGTTGCAGATGCAGAAGTATTCGAGAAAAACGTATATCCACCATTACCATTTCCTAAAAACAATGAAAAATTATTACTGGAAGAATTTGCAGTTACCAAATCCGTATTTCCATCACCGTTAAAATCTGCAATTGATGAACTGTTTGGCTGAGTATTAATAGTGGGGTAATATAAATTGTTGTAAGACAAAAATCCATTCGGAGAATTGTTCCCCATATACATCAGTCGGCGCGAATTTCCGGTGAATACAATGTCTTCTTTTAAATCAGAATCGAAATTACCGGTAACAATTTCAGCAGGATCAATAAAGCTAGCGTGCCGCTGCAGCGTGAAATTACCTGAACCATCATTGATTAAAAGTCCGATTACGTGATCGAGAACATTACTCACTGCAATATCCTTATCGCCATCACCATCATAGTCAAACATAACAATTGATGTTGGTCCGCGTCCACCGGAATAATATCTCGAAATGGATGTAATTGATCCCATTCCATCGGTAAAAACCACATGAACAGAATCAGATCCATTCATTGCAACAGCAACATCCATGTTGCCATCACCATTTAAATCACCTAAATCTAAATCACGTGGATCTGTTCCAATTACAACGTTAAACCCGGTAGTAAAAGATCCCGTTCCATTACCTCGCATGAGCGTTACCCGGGACGCACTTACACGAGTAATCACAATATCAAGATGGCTGTCAGTAAGGTGATCTACTTGTCCAACTTTGATGTTGTAACCTGCACCAAGAAAAGTGGGATTCGAAATTACCTGCGCATTAAAACCTGCACCGTTATTCTTAAAAAAGGAAATATTATTTGAAGAAAGTGCTGATAAGGTTACAATGTCAATCAGGCCGTCTGCATCAAAATCTCCTGTAACTAAATCGTTTGTTAAGTTGGGCGCTGTCATTTCCACCCAAGGCGTAAAATCTCCAACTCCATTACCTTGCAACACCGCAAGCCTAAATGTGCCACCTAAAGCATTTCTTTTTACAACCGCAATATCAAGCTTACCATCAGCATTAAAATCCTGCAGGGTTACTGCTTGTGTATTTGAACTGTTTGGACCAATGGTTATCGTATCGATATAAGTAAACAGACCATTTCCTTGCCCGATAAAAATTGAAAGAGAAGATGGATTTCCTGTTTGATTTCCATTGGAAGTAATAATGTCCAGTTTTCCATCTCCGTTAATATCTCCTTTCGCAAGGAATCGCGGGTTTACAACTCCGTTAGTTCCATTTGCAGAAGTAAAATCATTATTTGCCCTGAAACAAATGTTTTGAGCAGAAATGGAACCTGTTGCCAATAAAATTGTTGCAAGTAGGTAGATGCGTAAAAATCGCTTCATGATGTATGTTTGAACAATTAATTTCAGTACTTATTAACAACTCAAATGACCGAATTCTCTAGTATTCAAGCCTTCTAAGATAGCGCTTCTTACGGTTATTAACAATGGAATGTTATAGGTTTAGGCCTTACCATTATTGGGTAGGAATTGGATTCCAAACCTAAGTTGTTGAAAAAGAAAAATTTACCGTTTCAAATTATCGCTCCGGAAAGTGGTTTTGGGACAAAAATCGAATCTAAACTGATAAATGGATTTTAACGGTATTCCAGTACCCATGCCTTTTCTTCGCCTATAGACTTGGCCTTACGGTGGGTATCAAACACTTTCGGCTTGTCTTCAGAATAAGTCAACAAAATGTAATGTAACTGGTTACGCTCATTAAAGATAATCCTTGCCTCCGGGAACTGTCCTTTCAACCTGTCGTATTGCGACTGTGCATTTTCCATACTTCCGTAAGCACCATCAATAACATAATATCCTTTCGGAGATTCGGTCGTTTTATCCAATTCAACAAAATGATCCCCTTCGGTTCGCTTTACAGGAGGTCCATCATTTGTGTTTTTTACCTCAGTCACTTTGGTCTGAGTATTCTTCATATCCTCGCGCAGCTTGCGTAATTCCTCATTCAGCTTATTAATTGTGTCGTTATAATATCGCTCCTGTTCGTCTATACGGCGATCCAAACCTTCTTTGACCGTATTTAAAGAATCATATTCTTTTTGTTTACGCAATAACTCCTGACGCAGGCGTTCATTCTCACGTTCTGCTTCTTCCAGTAGTTTCTTCTCACGATCGTTGCTCTTAACACCAAATGTATACCCTAATAATATTTCCTGATTCACCGGACCGTAAGCATTCGTTGTATTCATCACAAAATTATATGCATACCCAAATACCAGATCCTGCTTTATGCGAAATCCGATGTTTGCAGCAACTGCATATTGACTCCTATATGTCGCTGTAATCCACCCAATTTTTTTCAGATCTGCTGTAATGTTAATATCGTACTGAAACGGCGCACCCGGGACATACATTACTCTCGCAAGTGGAATCAATGAAAGATCAAGCGTAGGAGAAATTAACCAATTGTATTTTAAATGCCCCATATAATGGCGCTCCAGAATATGCGAGTTGTCCATTGAAACACGAACTGTATTCGCCAACATTTGAGGCACTGCGACTCCAAACTGAAAGCGGTCAACATCTAAGTAAATTCCAGCCGACAAATCAAAATAGGTCTTTCGTATTGGGAAAGAAAAAACCAATGTCGGATCATTATTGTCGACAACTACCACATTGCTCGGATCAAATCTCCTATCGGTTGCCCCTCCGGTAAATCCGAAGCCAAGTTTTATTTTTTCGCTGAATTCAACGCGGTATGAAAAAGACAAGCCTGCACCTTGAGCGATACTTGGTCCCATTTGATCATTAAACACTGAAAATCCTATACCAACTTTATTGGCAAAAATAGGTCCGTCGACTGTCAAAATATTTGTAACATTCCCACCTTCGAAACCCAGGTATTTTTGATTGCGAATAAAATAAGCGTTTGTTTTTCCTGAATATCCCGAAAGTGATGGGTTATATACGAAAGGATTAACGTGGTAATGATTGTACAGGGGAATTTGCTGCGCACTCGCTGCAAACGGGGCCAAAAAAATTACAAGTAAAAATCGATATAAAATGGATGTAGATGTCATTTACTGGTTATCGTTAGCACTCCCTTAGTTTTCTGTCCCAGCTTAGTTAAATTAACGACATAGAAATAACTTCCGTCCGGCAATTGATCTCCATTAAATTTACCATCCCATGAATTGTCATAAGTCGACTTTTCATAAACAACCATCCCCTGATTATTGAATACCGTCACTTCATTCTCCGGGAAATATTCAATATTCATAATGTTCCAAACATCATTCAACCCGTCTCCATTTAACGACATATAATTCGCAATAATGATCGTATTCGGCAACGGTGGTGTCGTTGTATCTATCACAAAAATCGTAACCTGATCCGTGCCAAAACATCCAAATGCATCTGATACCGTTAAGGTATACGTTGTAGTAGTTGTTGGATTTGCGATGGGATCCGCTATAGTAGGATCCGATAAACTTCCAGCAGGAGTCCATACATAAAACACGCCACCTGTACCAAACAATTGCGTTTGATCAAATATGATAATCGTGTCATCCACACCTGCATTAGCTATAGGTAATGGAGTAATAAAAACAGTATCACAAACTGAAGTATCGGCAGGGCAACCGGTACTCTGCACTATAGCACAATAAATAGTACTTGAAGATATATTCAGATAATTAAAACTCGAAGTGGTATTCCCAGACGTTTGCCAGGTCGCGCCATTATTGCCGGAATAGATCCAGCCATTAATGTTTCCGGAACTCGAAATCAACCCCATCGACCCAGAGTTTACTCCCTGACATACTGTAGCACCGCCAACTACAGTTCCTGGTATTGTTGGGGGGTCTACCAATACTGTTACTATTCCGCTCGGAACAAATGGACAAACTCCATTAGCTACGTAGGCCTGGTATTGTGTTGTTTGGGTGATGTTATTAAAAACAAATATAGTCGTGTCATTCACAAACGGAACATAAGGACCGCCACCCGTAGATGCTGCCCAGTAAATCGTATCCCCTGCTGAACCAATTAAATTCAACTGAGCTGAATTATTCCCGGAACATACGTTCATATTACTGGTAATACTTCCGCCAACAGGTGGTGAATCCACAAATATGGTATGTACGGATGATGTTCCATCAGGGCAATAACCACCATCAACAAACACCTGATAATACATGGTTTGACCAATATTGCTAAACTGGTAACTCGAAGAATCGTTCATCGTGTTGATCCAATTCGTTCCGTCTACCGACATCTGCCATAGCAAGGAATCGTTCTTATTATTCCCCGATAACACCATCACACCGGAATTCGCTGATGCACATACTACCGGAGGACCGGATACTGTACCCGCTACAACAAACGTATCACTCACAACAGTAACACAAAAATTATTGTTCGCAGGGTTTACATCGCCCGGAAACTGAACATTGCAACACACATTATACGTGCCCTGACAGGCAAAATTCCATTGCTGATTAAAACCAAAAAGATAGCTTGCGCTTGGACCAATACTGGTAAGAATCGTCTCAGAAATTGGAGCGCCTCCGTTTACTGTATACGTAATTGTAAAATTCCCTCCTATAGGGAAAGCACTATAATTATACAAGTATAGTCGCACTGTGTCCATTCCAACACAACAACCGCTAACAGGGGAAATAACAGATGTTATCCCAACGTCTTGTGATTTAGCATCAAATGCAAAGACGAAAAGCGTAAATAAGGCAAGTAACAGTTTTTTCATTGATAAAACCGTTTAGAATCGGATATTAAAAATAAGGAATTCTACGAGAAATCAACCAATTAGGTTAAAATTTAGACTTTAAAAATTTTAACCCATGCTATAACAATCTGCAATACAAGTATTTAAACTGTTTGCTAATTGCTGACTATTATCAAAATACCCTTTGTCTTTTGTCCTAGTTTCGGCAAACTAACAACATAAAAGTAGTTCCCATCCGGTAGTTTTTCTCTATTGAATTTCACCTACCGCAAATTGTCATTGGCGACTTTTAATAAACGACCATTCCCTGATTATTGAAAAACCGTCACTTCTTTACCCCGATTTACAAAAGTCAATTGAAAACTCAATTTAAGCCTCCAGAGAAACAAATGCAATAGTTAAAAAGCAGGTGCTCGTCCTTTTATGATTTGCCAAAAAAGGTTTTCAGGTCAAGTGCTTCTTATCTCAATAATGAAACATGGCCATAATAAGTGCGCTTCTTATTTGAAGAGGCATCCTTGATCACAATTTTCCAGACGTAAACATCCTGTTTTGCGTTGGCGCCTCTGTGTTTTCCATCCCAATATCCATTTGGATCGTTAGATTCAAATACAACTTCTCCCCAGCGATTAAATACATAAATCTGATAAGTACCATCAACAAAGCCATCTATTACAGGGAAGAAAATATCATTTTTCCCATCATTATCAGGTGTAAATGCATTTGGAACATAGATCGTAAAGAAGTCGTTAATCACGACAACTTTACAAACTGTGTCGCGACAACCAAATGCATTTTCTACTGCGAGACAAACATCATAATTTCCGGGATCTTCATCCGGGAACGTAAATACAGGATTAGTTGCTGTTGAACTACCCAGACCGGCAAAGTCCCAACTATATGTGCTGGCACCTGCAGAAGTATTGATGAATGTAATGGTTGTATTTAATAAATCAGTGGGTTGCGGTCCAAATACAAAATCTGCAACCGGATACGGATGTGCGCATATCATACCGGGAATTGTGAGTGATCCAACACAACCTGCAGGTGATGTTACGGTAAGACTAATATCATAACATCCCGGAGTATTAAATACCATTGAAGGATTGCAATTGTTAGATGTTTGTCCATTCCCGAAATTCCATTGGCAATTACCGGATAATGCAGGATCCGTTGTGTTTGTGAAATTCACAGCAACAGGTACACAACCCGATAAATTATCTGCAACAAAGGTTACCTGGGGTACGGGATTGAGTCCAACGTTTACCTGGGCTGTAGTTTGTGGAGTACCGCAATTATCTGTTGCAGTTACTGTGTAAGTAGTATTTGTTGTAGGAGAAACAGTGATAGAACTTCCGGTCTGGTTAAACCCTGCACCATCTGTCCACGTGTAGTTATATGGGCCACCATTCCCGCCGGAAGCATTTGCAGTTAGTGTTGCGCTTTCTCCAGGGCAAATCATTACATCCGGCGAAACAACTATCTGTAAAGGAGGGTTAACCGTAATCGTAATACTCAAGGGACCGGCATTACAGCCATTGTTATCTGAAACGCTGACTTGATAATCCGTAGAAATAAGAGGTGTTACATTATGCGATTGCGCACTGGGCAAGCCTTGATTCCATGTAAAAGTGTAGGGAGCAGTTCCCCCACTTGCGGAAGCGGATACCGTTGCACTCTGACCAATACAAATCGTTGTTCCCGGTCCTGGTGTTAATGTTAGAGGATTGGGAACAGTTACAACTGCTGGTTCAGTATCATTACAGCCTGTGCCATTTGATGCAATAACTGTATAGCTTCCGGGGCACATATTATTGAAAACATTTGAAGCCTGGAAATTAACACCACCATCAATTGAAAACTGTGTTGCTCCGGGTGCAGTAACTGTAATTGTGCCATTACATGTTGAAGGACAGGTGGCAGGAGTGGTTGCAACGTTGGTAATGGATAAACTTCCTCCTGATCCAACAACAACAGTTGCTGTTTCAGTACAGCCCATATCATCAGTAACCGTTACTGGATAGTTTCCTGCACAAAGATTATTTAAAGCAGGAACATTACCGCCTGCCGCCCCCCAGTTATAGGAATACGGTGCGGTTCCTCCTTGAGGCGCAACAACTGCAGAACCGTCGCATTGACCACAGTTTTCATCCACAAAAGAGGTTGGTAAAGTTAAATCCGGTGCTTGAGTTATTGGTATAGTTACAGAATGTGTACATCCAGCTGTTGTGGTCACAGTTAATTGCACATTATAGGTACCTGCTGCGGCATAAACATGTGTTGGATTCTGAAGGGTAGAAGTTACTCCGTTTCCAAAATTCCAACTCCAACTGCTTATTGTTGCACCATTTGGATTAGATTGATCTGTAAACTGAACCGCGGTACCAAAACATACCGGAGAATTATGAGTGAAATTTGCAATTGGATTTGGACTTGCATTAACGACAGTATCAAGAGTAATGGAGCAAGCATTACCCGTTACAGGTACAACAACTACAGAATAAGCACCGGGTGTTGAAGTAGTAATTGATTGTGTGGTTGCGCCTGTGCTCCACTGGTAAGATGCTGCACCGGCAGGAGCATTAATTGTAATTGGTTGTCCTGCACAAACTGCATTTGCGGTCATATTAAATGCCATTGCATCACAGGTAGCATCAACATAGGCATATCCTGCATGACCACCTTGGGCACAATCGCCAACGGTAAATTCGACAGTCACATTTTGTCCAAGGTAGGGAGCAAGAGGAATGAAAACTGTCCTCCAGGGAAGATACCGCCAAGCACCTGACGTTTGCCATCCGGGCTGACCATCTCCGGCATAAGCTTCGTATGACGCGCAACCAATAGAGTTGTTCGATTGATCATAAACCCTTACACGAAAATAGGGCTGTTCTGAAGCAGTATGACCTGCATCCTCAAGTACAGCAGCATAATGAAGAGTTAGGATTGCATCCCCAGCTGAAACCAGAAAGGTTTTTCTAATCTGTGCTGCATTGTAATTTGTTCCGGTAAAATCCCCAATTGCAGCGGAACAAGAGCCTCCGGGATATACCATTGGAAAACCATAGGTATCGTTTCCACCGGTTGTGATATAATGCTGTTCACTTCCGCTCGTTGCAGGCATTCCATTGGTCGTTGCAAAATTTGTTGTAGTAGTTGGATTCACAAATGAATATGGAGCGCTTCCATTAACCTGACCAGTAACAAGAGTCCAATCGTCAAAATTGCATGACTCGAAATCAGGATTCACACAAGGACCACCGGGTATTCTCATTTGTTGTTGAGCTGTTGTGGTATCCTCGTCTGATTCGTTAAGCAATCCCTCCTCAACTATTGTTGAATGATGGTGGGTGTGGTGAGCTGCGTGGTTATGAACTGCAGAATTACTGTTCTCAGCAGAACTTGAATTTAATTTGGTCAAAATACGCGCCGGATCCGAATTGATCCTTTCAATTAAAGCTGATATAAGTTGGTCGATTTCGCTTTGGAACATTAATAACGATAAGGAACCTTCAAAATAGCGTTTGATTAAATGACGCTTTATAGTAAAATGCCATTTCGCAATTCGCGCCTCAAATGCTGGATGAGCCATTAGGGCAACTGCATCTGAATTTAAATTGGCACTTAAACGAGATTTTACCAAATCCAGACTGAATCCATTCTGAATAACCTGTTCGATCTTGGAAGGATCAGGACGAAAAGTCGTGTACTGCCCCTGGCTTAAGGCACAGTTAAAAAAGATAAACAAGGCAAGCAATAGAATATGTTTCATGGCATTAACCATTTTTGGTGTGTCAATTTATATTCTTTGATACAGATATTTTAGTTTGGAAGGTTTCAGAAAATCAGAAACGACTAAATCGTTTAAACTATATTTTCGGAGGGTTCGTCCTTCCATTCCTTAATTTCCGCTTCAAATTCCGAAGATTTGACGAACAAAAAAAGGAGGGTTGCCCCTCCTTTTAAATTTTATTTTGTAAACCCCTTATTTCTTAATGAACATAAACGATTTATAATCACCTTGTTGATCTACTAAAAGTGTGTAAAATCCGGGGCTTAACAATTCAAGGTTAATGTGTGAAGAATTCGTATTTAACGAGGTAGCCAACACAACGCGACCTGTCAAATCGAGAACTGTAACAGCAGAAATACCCCTTGATGACTTGATATTCAAAACATTATCTACAGGATTGGGGTAATATTGGATCTCCGTCTCAATTTCTTCGTCCCCCACTCCAACGGTACCTTGGTAAATAACATCTGAAACGTCTCTTGGCTCAATTCTAAACTCGGCAAAAGCGTAATATACAGGTCCTGTAACCTGGTAAATGGTGTTTTGAGTTGGGGTATAGGCATAAATCAAATTGTGTATTTTACAATCCTGAGATCCATCATTAACTGTCCACATTCCAAAACCGGCATTTGCGTTAATACATGCGGCATTATTGACCCTCACCAAAACGCCTTCATATGCTTCGGTATTGACTGCAGCTGTTGAAATCACAGAAGGTGCATAAACAGGGTTACTGCTGCTGAACACCAAAAAGGATGAAACACTTGAAATTTGTGTCATGCTGAAATATTCTGAAACGTATCCGGTAATCCTAACGGAGTCGCCAATAGCCGGAGTGTTGTTTGAATCGAAAACATGTAAACCTCTCCAAGGACCAACACCATCCTGAATAAAATAACCCGAAGAATAAACTGCACTTACAATACCACCGGTTTGCACTTGCTGACCGATTAATGGAGACTCACCTGCTGCATCTGTTGTGTATTGAATGTCGTAAATTGATGTAGGACCTGTTGGAGCAGGTATAAACACAACGGCCGAATCAATTTTCAAATGACCTCCTATTGCGTTAGTGTTACGAATAGAGAAAATAAACTGAGCAGTATTCCATGTGGTATCTGCTGTGATATTTTGAGAATATTCTGTCCATGTATTTGTGTTCACTGAGATATAGGCGCTATAATGATATCCCGAAGTAGTAACAACATTGGAACTGTCGAATATTCCAACGCGAATATCGCCTTGACCTTTTGCCCAGTATTTTACTGTAAAATTCTGACCGCTTGTAACCGGAACAGGCTGGGAAGAAAAGCGTCGGTGGGATGTTGTTGGATTGTTGAGCTGAACGGCATTACTTCCGTATTGAGTTCCGGTAGTAACTCTAATAATGCTATCCGCTTGAAAATTCGTTTTTGTTCCTTTCCAGCCATCAGGATTGATACCTGTCCAATTTTCAAAACTTGTGCTTATAATTGTTTGAGCATTCAAAGTTCCTGCAAAAACAATTGCGATTGCTAAGGGTAAAATTCTTTTCATGATTGTTCTTTTTATAATTCTTCAATTAAAATATCGTCAACCTCCCAGGTTTTCCCGTCGGAGTTTGTTCCTGTGTATTTAAAACCAATATAAACACCGCTTGTTAGAAAGGAAGATAAGTTCAATGCTCCTGAATTAACCCATGCCCATGATCCTCCTGATAATGCAGGACTAAGTAAAGTCTGGGTAGCAGTTGAAGGGTTGCTAATACCGTCGTAATTTGTAAGAACATAAACCTGAATATTTGAACCGGAATAATTACATGCAGTTCGGAAGGTAAGAACAGGATTAGTTGCACTGCTCAAATTTACTGCAGGAGAAATCAACCAACTTTCGCATGCAACATTATTGCTTCCGTTATAGTTCGAAATCCGGCCGAAAATATCCGGACCAAATGAGCTTGCCGACCATGAAATTCCTCCGGAAACCAATTGTTGAGTCCAACCGCCGGAGCTTATACTTAAATCATCAAAATCTTTTTCAAGATAGGGCTCCACACAACGTGTACCTCCATCCATTGTCAAATCCGACAGGTTCCGAATGTACAATTGCATGTCTGAATTAAACTGTCCTACGATTACGACAATTGAACCGTTTCCATTTGGAATGTTGCTTCCCGCAAAGTTGGCATATCCGCTGGTGCGAACAAGCAAAGTATTACCATTGCAATCTGCAATTGTTCTGTTCTGAGAAGTTTGGGCTACAGCGTTCGCAAAAGTTAATGCAGTATCGGAAGAAACAAACTGAACATTATTGATTCGAACCAATTTAGCCTGGTAAGAAGCATTAATCATGTTAAGTGTTACAACTTCCGGCTGAATAAAACGTCCGGTAGCTTGTTTAACAATGTTATTGTCAGCATCTACAGAATCAATCTGCATCATACCATTGTAGGACGACAAAACTGTTCCTGTTAGGTTAAGACGAATTGAATCCCCAACATACAATCCACCGGAGCTGCGCAACCTGATGTTAATGGCTCCTGTATTGTCCTGTATGTAAACATTCTTGTAAAGATTGCCTGAAACTTCATCTGCAGTTACTACTGCAAAAACAGTTTGATCGCTTTGGAAGTGGATAGGACTTCCTGCATACATTGCACGCAAATCGGCAATGGTTAAAATGCTCCCTGTGGGGATTTCTCTTGATGGAGGAGCATCGAATTCCTTTTTGCAGGAAGTAAATGCTATAACAGCCAGAAGTAAAATAACTATTTGTTTCATAATGATCGTATTCTGTTTTTAAAATCTTAGGCTAACCATTGCGTAAAATGTTGTTCCCAAATGGTAAGCGTATTTATTTGGAAAACGGTTTACATCTCTGGCATCATAACGTAACTGCTCTGATCCGCCAATACGGAAATCGCGGTTATTTAAAATGTTGTTTACATTGAGATTTACATTTAAAAAATAAGATTTTATCCTCCATGATTTACCAGCAAATGCATCAATAGTATAATTGTTATCCAATTTTGTCTGATCAATGAGTTCACCCCATTGCGGATCTGTAATAACCAAACCTTCCACTGCTTCTGCTGTACGGCGGTCAGGATTAATTTCCAGCCATATATTGGCAAAATAATTAAAGTTAAAACCTGCAAACCAATTTTTCACGCCGGAATATTTAACTCCAAGCGATGCCGCTGTTTCCGGCATTCCACCAATATGAAAATTCTTTGCATAAACCGTTTTTTCACTTGCAATCAATTTTTCCTGATTGTCGGAAGTAACAGTTGCAGTTGGTCGGTTTGTCCACAAAAATTGACCATGACCAACAACACCATTCAATTGCAATGTTGGTGTAATCTGATATTGCGCGCCAAACTCAAGTCCGGCCATGGATTGATCAACTCCGGTTAAAGTGTAATTCACAAACGAATTATATTCTTCATGGAAAAACGTACGCATCCAGGTTTGATCTGCAACATAATTGTAGTACCCGGTAATACGTGCTTTAAACCTTGGGTACCTTATTTCATAACCGATATCGCCGGAGTAAACTTTCTCACTGCGAACATCTGCAGCTGCCTGGTTACGTGTGCGCGGAGAAAGGAAGACGTTTCGTGCCAACGGAGCTCTCGTGAGGTGTGCAATATTCGCAACAACATAATGACGGCCTGTAATCTTATACACAGCCCCGCCCTTGACTCCATAATTCACAAAATTAAATTTCTCTGACTCTCCTTCGCTATTATTTGGAAACATGCCGTTTAACATATTCCCTTCCCGCCAGAAATTTGTTTGGCTTAGCTCGGCAGAAAAATAGGCATCCACTTTCTTACCCGAATATTCTCCTTGAGCAAAAAAGTTCGTCTTATTGATATGTAAATTGTAATCGTAACCAAAAACCTCTCCTTTATAGACTACATTGTTAGGATTGTTAATGTTGGCTTGCGACTCGGACTGATCAATTGCATTCTCAACAGCAAAACGATTTAAATCGAGCCAAAAATCAGCGCCAAGCAAATCGTCAACTAACTTATAGTAATGACTTTTCTGTCGAACATGAAACAAACCACCTGTAATACGGATACGTTCGTTATACTGGTGCGTTCCAAGTAAATTTAGTCCGCCCATCGTTACATCATTGCGCTGGTCTTCTACAATATATTTTGCACGATTACCCGTAATGTTATTTCCGGCAACACCTTCAGCATTTGTAACCGTATATAGGTTCTTGCTGTTTGCAAAATAAAGCTGATCCCAATTTACCTGTCGTGTATTGACATCATTGATCCACGAGTTTGTTACCTGTGGAACAAGAGCCGGATATTCAGGATCATAATAAGATGGTAAATACTTATAATAATCAGGACGCGGATCTTTTGCGTCATACCAATTCAAACTGGTTTGTCCTGATTTTCCGGGGGAAAAGAAAACTCCGGCCTGAATTTTCGTTTTTTCAGAAATCAAAATATGGTCAGTAAGCATCAGCATAGGCTCATGGTTATGACTTACCCTGCTGTTTCTTTTTTCTCCATTCTGATACCCCCAAAATGGATTATAATAATTGCTTCCCGCAAGATCCATTGCTTCCTGAACGGCGAGTCCTTGTCTACCCTGCCGTACAGGTGCGCCAAAACCGATAAAAGAGAGTGTATGTTTTGCATT
>JBKBUQ010000043.1:0-20090 GCA_046289975.1 Flavobacteriales bacterium
TCTCGCTTCCAACAAAACTTCCAATGGAGGGAACAGGAGTTTCACTAAGTCTTGGTACAGTATCACGATCGCCGTCGCCATACCAGATCTCCAGTTCCGGACGATCAGCTACGCTACTTCCTTCGTTGGTGCAGATTTTAATGATAAAACGGTACTTGAGTCCTCCCAGCCACTGATACGTAATCTCCCCGGCGCGATTATGGGTGGCATAACCACTCAGCGCCAAAAGGAGAAAAATCGGTAAAAGAAGCAGTCTTTTCATTGGTAAAATGGGAGTATGAACAGCAAAGTACGTAAATTATTACAATCAGACGACTGAAAGGTTGTACAGGTTGCAGGGATTGTACTAACGGGGGATTCTTACCTTTGTGCAAAATCACCACGAATGAGTCAGTCACATAATGATCATAAAGTCCGGGTTGGAATTTCAGTAGGCGACATCAACGGTGTGGGAATGGAAATCATTATCCGCACGCTCGCCGATAACCGTATACTTCAGGATATTGTGCCTGTTGTTTATGGCAATTCCAAGCTGGCATCGTATTACAAAAAGGTGCTTAACCTGCCCGAGTTTAACTTTCATATTATTCAGAATGCGTCTGATGCTGTTCGCAATAAGGCGAATCTTGTAAACTGCTGGAACGATGAGGTAACATTTACTCCCGGAGAAGCGAATTCCACCGGGGGCAAATATGCCTTCATTTCGCTTGAAGCCGCTGTTAAAGATCTTGCCGGCGGAAAACTCGATGTGCTTGTTACTGCCCCCATCAATAAGGAAGTGATACAGAGTGATCAGTTTCGTTTTCCGGGTCACACCGAATACCTTGCATCAATTGCAGGTGTTGATGAGGCATTAATGATGATGGTGGCCGGTGATTTACGCGTTGGGGTGCTCACCGGGCATATTCCGCTCAATCAGGTTTCTTCACAAATCACAAAGGATCGCTTACAGGCCGTGGTAAAGCGAATGAACCAGAGCTTGATCCGCGACTTCGGGATTCGTCGTCCGCGTATTGCTGTTTTAGGGCTTAATCCTCATGCAGGCGAGAATGGGCTCTTGGGAGAAGAAGATAAAAACATCATTACCCCAGCCATTCAGTCTTTACGCAATGAGGATTTTATGGTGTTCGGACCTTACCCTGCCGATGGTTTTTTCGGCTCGGGGAACTTCCGCAATTTCGACGGTGTTTTAGCAATGTACCATGATCAGGGCTTGGCTCCTTTTAAATCCATTTCGTTCAATGAGGGTGTAAATTTTACCGCTGGTTTACCTGTTGTGCGCACGTCTCCCGACCACGGCACTGCCTACGATCTGGCAGGAAAGGGAACAGCGGACGAAACTTCTTTCCGTAATGCCATATATCTGGCCAAAGATGTTTTTCTTCAGCGCAGGTTTCATAAAGAGATTACGGCCAATCCTTTACAGGCACAGGTGAGGTCCGAACGCTCTGAACGGGAGTAAGTTTCGCCCCTTTCGCCGGTTTTTTACGGTTTTTGTTTTGGGGGTGTTCTTTTTTGTTACCTTTGCCGTCCTTTTAATCCCAGAAAGGTGAAGACGCTAGATCAATACATAGTCCCGTTTTCCGGGCTGAGTGTCGGTCGGCACGAATTCACGCTGGAGGTAAAGGATGAGTTCTTTGGTTGTTTTGAAGCATCCGAAATCAGCAAGGGAGACCTGGAGGTGAAAGTCACACTCGAGAAATCTGCTGCCATGCTCGAATTTCAGTTTCGCTTTGCCGGCAAGGTACGTGTATTGTGCGATCTCTGTATGGAGGAGTTTGATATTCCGCTTGAAGCAGAAGAGAAACTCATTGTCAAGTTTGGCGGTGAAGAATTTGAGAATACCGATGATATTGTTGTCCTGCCCCATGCAGAACATCAGATTCAGTTGGCGCAGTACATCTATGAGTTCATCCACTTGTCATTACCCGCCCGCAGGGTTCATCCTGAAGGCGAGTGTGATCCTGAAATGATTCGCAAGCTCGATGAATTCGGATCCCGCGAACCGGGCGATGATGAAACTGATCCGCGATGGGATATGCTTAAAAACATCCGCCTCAATTAAAAAGTAGTTAGGTTAGTTGTCACAATAAAAAACACGTTTGAGCCATGCCAAATCCCAAACGCAAACACTCGAAGACCCGCAGGGACAAGAGAAGAACGCACTATAAGGCCACTGCAGGAAATATCGCAATGTGCCCCACAACAGGAGAACCACACCTTTTTCACCGTGCTTACTGGCACGAGGGGAAGATGTATTACAAGGGTAAAGTGGTGATCGACAGCACGGCTACGGCCTGATGTTGAATACCCTTACGGGCGTTCCGAATCTTTTATACATTTGTCCGATTCCAAACACACCGGAATGAGGATAGGTATTGACATAATGGGTGGTGACTTCGCTCCTGAAGCAACCACATGCGGCGCAATCATCGCCAGAAAGGAACTCCCCGCAGATGTCAGGCTGGTCCTTTATGGCGACCGCGAGCAGATTCTTAGCATCCTGACACGAGAGGGTGAAGACGTGGCACATTATGATATTGTGCACACCACCGAGGTGATCAACATGAACGATCATCCCACGCGCGCGCTTCCGCAAAAACCCGATTCAAGTATTTCTGTTGGATTTCGTCACCTGAAAACAGGCGAAATCGACGCTTTTGCTTCTGCCGGAAATACCGGTGCAATGCTGGTGGGGTCCATTTTCAGTGTAAACAATTGTCCGGGAGTAATTCGCCCTTGCATCACATCCATCCTTCCCAAAATGGAAGGTGGTTTTAATATAATTCTTGATGTAGGCTCCAATGCCGACTGCAAACCGGATGTATTGTATCAGTTTGCTGTTTTGGGATCGCTTTATATCGAACATGTTTACGGTGTAAAAAATCCACGCGTTGGATTACTTAATATCGGTGAAGAAGAAGAAAAAGGGAATCTGCTTACGCAGGCTGCCCATCAGCTCATGAAAGGATCTTCCGATTTTAATTTCGTTGGCAACATCGAAGGACGTGATCTGTTTCGCGATAAGGCAGATGTGGTTGTGTGCGATGGTTTTACCGGTAATGTTGTTTTGAAAGAAGCTGAAGGTTTATACTGGCTGATGCGCAAACGGGGAATCAGAGACGAATATTTCGATCGGTTCAACTACGAAAATTATGGCGGAACTCCTGTATTGGGCGTGAATTCCAATGTGATAATTGGTCATGGTATCTCTAATGCCACAGCGATTAAAAATATGATACTTTTGAGCAGGGATGTGGTGAAAGCCGGTATACCCGAAAAAATCAAAGGAGTGTTTTCAAAATGAATCGCATAACTGCAGCAATTACAGCAATAGGAGGATATGTCCCCGAATACGTTCTCACCAATGAGGAGCTTTCCACAATGGTGGATACCAACGACGAATGGATCAAATCGAGAACCGGTATTTCCGAGCGACGCATTCTCAAGGGCGAAGGAAAAGCATTGTCTGATATTTGCGTTGAAGCAGTAAAACAATTACTCAGCAAACGCGGAATTGGTCCGGAAGACATTGATTTGCTTATAGTGGGAACCGTAACAAGCGATTATAATTTCCCATCTACCAGTAACGTGGTTTGCGATAAACTGGGCGCCAAAAATGCCTGGGGTTACGATCTCTCTGCTGCCTGTTCAGGATTTATTTATGCATTGGCTACAGGGGCACAATTTATTGAAACCGGACGCTACAAAAAAGTAGTGGTGGTGGGTGCGGATATGATGTCATCCATTCTCGATTATTCCGATCGTACCACTTGCGTTATTTTTGGTGATGGAGGTGGCGCGGTATTGCTTGAGCCCGATACCGAAGGGTTTGGCGTGCAGGATTTCATCTTGCGAGCTGACGGATCCGGAAGAAAATACTTATGCCAGCCTGCAGGGGGGTCATTAAAACCCGCATCTCATGAAACTGTGGATAACAAACAGCATTACGTTTATCAGGAAGGGAAGGCCGTTTTCAAGTTTGCCGTGACCAACATGGCCGATGTATCTGCCGAGATCATGGAGAAGAACAAGTTAACCGCTGATGATGTTACATGGCTGGTGCCGCATCAGGCCAATTTACGCATTATCGACGCCACTGCTGAACGTATGGGACTGGATAAGGCCAAGGTGATGATCAACATTCAAAAATTCGGAAATACAACCGCAGGAACTATTCCCCTTTTGCTCTGGGAATGGGAAAGCAAACTGCGCAAGGGCGACAACCTCATTCTTTCTGCTTTTGGCGGAGGATTTACCTGGGGAGCGCTATATTTGAAATGGGCATATAATTCCAACTGAAAGCAAAACCAAAATCAAGCGTATGAATCTGAATGAGATCCAGGACCTGATCAAATTCGTCTCTAAATCGGGGGTTACCGAAGTGGAGATTGAAAAAAAGGATTTTAAGATCGTGATCCGTGCAAAAGCTGCAATTGTGCAAGCTGCCGGACCTGTTGTTACACAAGTAGCCGCTCCTGCTCAACAGGTAATTGCTGCTGCACCTGTAACTGCTGCACCTCAGGCTGAGGCACCTGTTGCTCCTGCTGCCGGTGGTGACGATTCGAAGTATGTTACCATCAAATCACCAATGATAGGAACCTTCTACCGTTCTCCGGGACCTGAAAAACCTGTTTTTGTGAATGTAGGAGACACCATCAAAGCCGGCGATAAGATCTGTATCATCGAAGCTATGAAACTCTTCAACGAAATCGAAGCGGAAATTTCCGGTAAGATTGTGAAGGTGCTGGTGGATGACGCCAAACCGGTGGAATACGATCAGCCTTTGTTCCTTGTAGAACCTGCCTGATCGCAAAAGAAATAGTTACGAGCCGTATCGGAGGATACGGCTCTGTTTTCATTTAAGCATTTCGTTATGGCTATTTTCAAAAAATCATCCGGCAAAAAGAAAACCGGAGAAGGAGGAGATAAAATGTTTCATAAAATTCTCATCGCAAACCGCGGAGAAATTGCGTTACGGGTTATTCGTACCTGCAAGGAAATGGGCATCCAAACGGTAGCCGTTTATTCTACCGCCGATAAAGATTCCCTGCACGTTCGCTTTGCAGATGAAGCAGTTTGTATTGGCCCCCCACCCAGCAAGGATTCTTACCTGAACATGTCGCGTATCATCGCTGCTGCAGAAATCACTAATGCGGATGCCATTCATCCGGGTTACGGATTTCTCTCTGAGAATTCAAAATTCTCAAAGATCTGTCAGGATCACAACATCAAGTTCATTGGTGCAACACCTTATCAGATCGATTCAATGGGCGATAAGGCAAGTGCCAAAGACACCATGAAGAAAGCAGGAGTACCAGTAATTCCGGGTTCTGATGGTTTGCTTGCCGATATGGCCGAAGCGAAAAAGATCGCTGCTAAAATAAAATACCCAATCATTCTTAAAGCCACTGCCGGTGGTGGCGGTAAGGGAATGCGTGTGGTATGGAAGGAAGAAGATCTGGAAGCGGCATGGGATAGTGCACGTCAGGAAGCCGGTGCTGCATTTGGTAACGACGGTGTGTACATGGAAAAATTCATCGAAGAACCACGCCACATCGAAATTCAGGTTGCCGGCGATCAGTTTGGTAATGCCTGTCACCTCTCCGAACGCGATTGCTCCATTCAGCGTCGTCACCAAAAACTGGTTGAAGAAACGCCTTCTCCTTTTATGACTCCGGAGTTGCGTAAAAAAATGGGTGATGCTGCCATCAAAGCAGTTAAAGCCATCAAATACGAAGGAGTTGGTACAATCGAATTTCTGGTCGACAAACACCGTAATTTTTACTTCATGGAAATGAACACCCGTATTCAGGTGGAGCATACCATTACAGAAGAAGTAATCGATTATGACCTGGTAAAAGAGCAAATCAAAATTGCTGCCGGTGTTGCTATCTCCGGAAAAAATTACGAGCCGCAATTGCACGCTATTCAGTGTCGTATCAATGCAGAAGATCCTTTCCGCAATTTTGCGCCCAGTCCCGGTAAAATCACCAATTACCATTCACCGGGCGGACACGGTATTCGTATCGATACGCATGTGTACGCAGGTTATGTGATCCCCCCGAATTACGATTCTATGGTTGGAAAACTGATCACCGTAGCACGTACGCGTGAAGAGGCGATTACCAAGATGCAAAGAGCGCTTGATGAGTATATTATTGAAGGGATAAAAACATCTATTCCCTTTCATCAGGCATTGCTGAAGAACGAAGATTTCCGCGCCGGAAATTTTACCACCAAGTTTGTGGAAGATTTTTGGAATCCCGGTAAATAATCACATTTCACCAATTAATTTTAAAGCGGTTCAATTAACTGAACCGCTTTTTTTGTTTCCTGAAATTTGGTTTGCATTCTTCCCCGATATTTTGTCAATTTGAGGAAAACACTGCCGCATGAAATACCTTCCACTTAACGCCAAATTATTCGTTGATAACCGCAAGCGTTTTGCAGCTATGCTTAAGCCGGGATCAATAGCGGTGTTTAACTCGAACGACCTGCTGCCGACGAATGCTGATGGACACATGGCTTTTCGTCAGAACAATGATTTGTTTTACTTATCGGGTATTGATCAGGAAGAAAGTATCCTTGTTTTGTTTCCCTTTGCACACGATCCTGCTCATCGCGAAGTTTTGTTTTTACGCGAGACCAACGAAGAAATTGCCATTTGGGAAGGAGCCAAACACAGCAAACGCAGTGCTTATGAAACTTCAGGTATAAAAACTGTGTATTGGTTATCTCAGTTCGATAGGATATTTAAAATGCTGGCATTTGAAGCTGAAACAATTTGTCTGAATACAAACGAACATTTGCGTGCACATGTTGAAACCCAAACGCGCGACGCCCGGTTTATTCAATGGATAAAAGAACATTTCCCACTGCATTCACTTGAACGCGTTGCCCCGCTGATGCATCAGATCCGCAGCGTAAAATCCGGATTGGAAATCGAACTCATGCAAACGGCTATCGATATTACCGAAAAAGCATTCCGCAGAATACTAGGTTACATCAAACCGGGTGTAATGGAGTACGAGATCGAAGCAGAAATCATTCACGAGTTTGTTCGCAACCGTTCGCGGGGATTTGCCTATACACCTATTATTGCCAGTGGATTCAACGCATGTGTTTTGCATTATATCGACAACAATGCAGAATGTAAGGACGGTGATGTGATCTTGCTGGATGTTGGCGCCGAATACGCAAATTACAATGCTGATATGACGCGTTGTGTTCCTGTCAACGGAAAATTTTCAAAGCGTCAGAAGGATGTTTACAATGCGGTTTTGCGTGTAATGCGCGAATCGATGAAGATGTTGAGACCCGGCACTATGCTGGCGGATTATCACAAAGAAGTTGGAAAAATCATGGAGAAGGAATTGATCGGACTTGGACTGCTCAGTGAAACGGATGTTAAAAATCAGGATCCTTCAATGCCAGCATATAAGAAATATTTCATGCATGGTACTTCACATTTTCTTGGCTTGGATGTGCACGATGTAGGACTTTGGCACAAACCTATTCAGCCCGGAATCGTGTTTACTGTTGAGCCGGGAATATATATTCGCGAAGAAAATTTAGGAATTCGCCTGGAGAATAATGTAATGGTTACAGAGAGCGACCCACGTGATCTAATGGCGGCTATTCCTGTTGAGGCAGATGAGATTGAGGCCTTGATGAAAAAGAAATGACACCACATTTTTGCACGTATAACGGAAAGAAAATCCGGTATTACACAGAGGGTGCAGGACCAGTAGTTGTATTGCTGCACGGTTTTCTGGAGTCTTCCTATATCTGGCGCTATTTTTCAAAGCAATTATCTCAAGGCTTCAAAATAATTTCAATTGATCTGCCTGGTCACGGAGCGACGGAAGTGTTTGCGGAGGTGCATACAATGCCACTGATGGCCGATGTTGTTGTGGCAGTATTGAAACAGGAAAAAGAAAAAAAAGCAAAGGTCCTTGGGCATTCAATGGGTGGATATGTGGCATTGTCCTTTGGGGAGCGGTATGCAGAATATTGTGAAGGAATCGGATTGATCAATTCTACTGCATTTCCCGACACGGTAGAGAAGAAGGCAGATCGTTTACGTGCTATTCGTGTTCTTGAAATGAGTCCTGTCGTTTTTATCCGTGAAGCCATTCCAAATTTATTTGCTCCGTTTAATGTTGCGCGGTTTTCTGAAGAAATTGAATTGCTTCGCGCCGAAGCGTTAAAGACATCAGTTTTTGGTGCCTCAGCCTGTTTAAGGGGAATGAAAGACCGGGAAGATAAAACAGAAATAATTCGTTCCGGGAAATTTCCGGTGTTGTTTGTTGCAGGAAAGTACGATAACGTTATTGCAGCCAATCTATCCGTTGAACAAATGGAATTGCATCCTTCTGTTTCAGGTTTGCTATTGGAGAATTCTGGTCATATGAGTTTTTTGGAGGAACGCGAAAAAACGCTGGAGGCTATCAGGGAATTTGTTGGCTAAGATGATTTTAAGTTTCCTGCGAACAAATTCAGGTGTCGCTTACTTAATGGAAAAGGGATATTTGATCAGGTCGACCCCGTCAATAATGTACAGGGTGTAATTCCCGCTGTTTAATCTGGAGATATCAATGTTATTATCGTCGGCCTCATTGTCAAAATCACCTTTTAGTGCAACTTTTCCATTGGGTGTGGCGATGTTGTATTGAACGTTTGAAGTACGGCAAGGGTAGCTGATGTACAACATTCCTGTTCCTACCTGAACCTTTAGGTTAGGGTCGGTAACAGCCGAATGTCTTCCTCTCATCATACTTTGTAAAATTGTGGCCATTTGCTTCCTTGCGACGTGTTGTGCAACATACAAAAGACGCAAATGGTTGCTGTTTCGACGCCACTATAAATGGGTATTTTGCCTAAGTCCCAAAATTGACCTACCAACCGCCTCCAACAATCGTTGAATTTCTGCCCCATTTATTAAAAGTCTTTGTCTAATACGGTTTAGCAAAGATTGTACCAACAATAAAGGGATGGAGTGCCCATCCCTTGTTTTAGTTCGGAATTAGTTTTCATTGACCTGCAATGTCGGGGGAGTCTGAACCTACCGGAGCACTATCTATTGGAATAGCACGTCCGAATTGGCTCCATGCGCTTATTACGGTGCTAACAATGCCTTGGTCCTTCAATAACTCGAGGTAAACGTTTGCATCTTCAATGGTTGAGAATTTCCCGAATACAATTTCTTTGGTTCCGTTAAGGTTAACACGTATATCGAGTTTTCCGCTGAGGTTGAAAAAGCGGTTCACGGTTTGGGCGTCGTTCATCGAGATGGAGATGGCGAAATAGGGCTCTTCTTGATGTAAGAGACCGAGAAGTGAATCCATCTCCCTTATAGTTATTGAAGAAGTTACTTTCATTTCTGAAGAATTGCGGTTGTTCAGTAAAAGGAATGCATCATCAATACTTATTGGACTGCGGTTAAAATAGGCGACAATTTCAGTTTTCAGGAATCCCTGATCGCGCAGCATGTTTTTTGTTTTCTGTGCACGGATGTAATCAGTAATGATACCGTATTCACATTCGTGTTGCGTTATGAAGGAAGGTGAAAAAGCAATTTTTTCTTCTGTATTTAGCAAAGTGTCATTTCTTTCCGTTTTGATGCGGAAGATTAATCCCGAAGGAAGTTTTGTTGAGGGGGTGATTGATTTTACATCTTTGAATAGAAAAACACCAATCAGGAACAGAAGAATAGCGACAAATGTTTTGCTGAAAAGAGGTGTCGCATGAACGGAAGTAGAAAGCGTTTTCATAACTGAAGCATTACAGTTCAACTCCCGGCAATGGGCCGGATCCATCCCCTTACGTGTAAGGGGCCTCACGAAGCTTCTTATTTCATTGCTAGCTATGGTTCCTGGTCTCTTCAGGCGGGATCAGGCTTGTGTTTGGTTGTTTTTACCGGATAAAAGGGCAAAGAGTTCATTTTTTTCGACGAATGGGAAATCGAAAAAGACCTAAATTGGTATGCACGCATACAAAACTCCCGAATCGATTTTTTAAATTATGGTTTAACAGTGATAAAATCGAATGTGAATGAAATTCCGGGCCTGACCGGCAGCAGGGGGCGGTAATCGGTAATCGGTTATCAGTTATCAGTAACTTCACTTATCACCATTTACTGTTCACCGATCACCTTCCTTTTAAACGCCCAGGCTTTACCAATAACGATGGAAAAACTTTTCCCCTGAAAGGTATGCATCTCATCCGGATCGCTTTTATCAACAAGAGTAATTTGCATATTGCCATCTTCTAGTCCGTCAATTGCCAGACTGTAGTGTTGTAAAAGTTCGCGAAGTTTTGTTGCACTGCGCATGTGGTACAGGCAAAACGATTGGATTATGCTTCTCTTCCGAATTTTTTCAATGTACGGATATGGGACTGAAATGCTTCTCCAAATGTTTGATGCTGCAAATACGGAATTCCGAATTCTTCAGCTGTACGTTGAACGATGGGAGAAATTTTCGGATAGTGAACGTGACAGATTGTTGGGAATAAATGGTGTTCAACCTGAAAATTCAATCCACCAATATACCAGGAGAGAAATTTGTTTTTTGGTGCAAAATTCACTGTAGTATTTAACTGGTGAATTGCCCAGCAATTTTCGATGGTCAGATCTTCGTTGGGTAAGGGATGTGTGGTGTCCTCAACGGTATGAGCGAGCTGAAAGATCACACTTAATAATACGCCTGACACAAACAGCATTGTAAGGAATCCAATCAGGTAAGGAAGAACAGGCATCTTAAGGATAAATAAGGGAATGCCGATAAAGACAAAATAATATCCTATTTTTCCTAAAACCATTTTCAGCAGAATTCTTCGGTTTTCGGCTTTTGTATTTTTGTTTACGTTTTCTTTGGTGTATTGCCGCAATTGAACAAAATCTTTTGCTGTTACCCAATACATGGTTAATAATCCATAGAATAGAAATGCATAAATGAATTGGAATTTGTGATACCATTTCAGGTTTACACCCGGAGAGAAACGCATGAACATTTTTGTTTCAATGTCATCGTCCATTTCAGGAATATTGGTATAAGTGTGGTGAAGAATATTGTGCTGCAATTTCCAGGTATGAATTGTTCCTCCTAAAAGGTGAATACTTCTGGCAATTAAATCATTTACTTTTTTCTTTTTTGAATAGGCACCGTGATTGGCATCGTGCATAACACTCATTCCGATTCCTGAAAGCGCAAAGCCCATCAGGATCCAAAAGGGAAGGGCAATCAATAATGGTGGTTGAAATACAAGGATTCCAATAAATGGCAATACATATGCGGATATCAAAATAACGCTCTTTAATACCATCGCATTGTTGTTGTTCTTAGAAATCTGGTTGTCGCGAAAATATGAATCAACATTCTTACGTAATGCGGCAAAAAATGTCTGAGTGTCCGCATCAGGATTTTTGAATTTTAGAGCTGGTCTTGACATAAACTTGAATTTAAAAATATTGGTAAAAGCATTTAGTATATATATTCTCCTATACACCACCTCAAAAGGTGTTGTTAAGGGTTGATAAGTCTGATTTGGTTTGGAAAAGAGGCAGCTAAACACCATTCAGTCTGATTTACTGAAGCCGCCCCCCGCAATATGGTGTGAATGGTAATGGTAATGATTTTTAAAGAAGGGGAGTCCGAAAACTCCCCTTGTTTTGATTGCAACTATTTGCTCTTAGTCCTTTGGGGCAAGACGCACGTTTACTGCATTTACACCTTTTTTACCCTGTTCGGTTTCAAAAGTAACTTTGTCGTTTTCACGAATGTTTTGTTGAAGGCCTGAAGAGTGAACAAAAATGTCCGCTCCGTTTTCAACGCTGATAAAACCGAAACCTTTGGTCTCATCGAAAAATTTAACTGTACCTGTTTTCATTGGATTTAAAATTTTGCGCTTCCGCGCTTTTATTGATTAAAAAATTTACTTAGTTAAGGAAGGGGTGATTGTTCACCACTTCGATGGGTTTGCGGATGAGCTTGTTGATGTCTTTTAAATACCCCGCTTCATTCTCATCGCAAAATGAAAGCGCAGTTCCTGAATGCCCGGCACGACCCGTTCTGCCTATACGGTGGACATATGTTTCGGCTTGTTCCGGAATTTCGTAATTGATAACGTGTGATAGCTGACTTACATCAATACCGCGTGAAGCGATATCTGTTGCCACAAGAATGTTAAAACGCTTGCTCTTGAATCCGCTAAGTGCTTTTTCGCGGGCATTTTGCGATTTATTCCCATGGATAGCTTCTGCCTTAATACCGATATTGTTGAGATCTTTGGCAACTCTGTCGGCGCCACGTTTGGTACGGGTAAAGACAATCGCGCTTTCAACCTGTTCGTTGTTCAATACGTGCTTTAGCAGTGATCGCTTGTTTTCTTTGCGCACATGGTATACACGTTGTTCAACTTTCACAGCAGTTGATGAAACCGGATTAACAGAAACCTGTACCGGATTTTTTAGCATTCCTTCCGCAAGCTTCGCTATCTCTTTGGAGATGGTTGCAGAAAAGAAAAGGGTTTGACGCTTAACCGGAAGTTTGGAAATGATTTTACGGATGTCATTAATGAAGCCCATGTCGAGCATGCGGTCGGCTTCATCGAGGATGAGATGTTTAATGTTACGAAGATCTACAAATCCCTGATTCATCAGATCCATTAAACGGCCGGGTGTTGCAATAACAATATCGACACCGCGACGAAGTTCTGAGGTTTGTTTGTGTTGCGATACACCACCAAAAATTACCGACTGAAAAAGATTTTGTCCTGCAGAAAACAATTTGAATTGTTCGCTGATTTGCAGAGCAAGTTCACGCGTTGGAGCAAGAACGAGTGTTCTTATTTTACGCTGATTTCCTGTAATTGATTTTTGGGTAAGGTGTTGGATAACCGGCAGTGCAAATGCAGCTGTTTTACCGGTTCCGGTTTGCGCACATCCGAAAATGTCGCGTCCGGCTAAAATGTGAGGAATAGATTGTTCCTGAATAGGAGTTGGAACGGAGAATGCTGCTTTCTGTAATGTTGAGAGAAGTTGTTCGTTCAGTTCAAATTGGGCAAATGTCATTAATTGGGTATCAAATAAATATTAGGAGGCCCGTATTTCAACGAACAACCGCGAGTCCTTAATCAGAAAATTTGTAAGAGAAATACCCGAATGCATAAGCCGCGCAAACCGGCAGAAAAAGTACAGTCTTCTAATAAGAGTTACAAATATAAGAAGAATTTTGAAACGGTGCAACCTGTCGCAATGCAATCATTGGATTCTCAGTTATTTGTTTTTCTATGTCTCAGGTAATTAATGCTTTATGGATTTCCGGATCATTCATAAAAAATAGTCCCCCATCCACAAAATAGATCGGTTTAGACGATCTGGATAATGATTGGGTATGGATTCGCTTTTATAGATTTGAAACAATCAGAAGAAACAATGCCAAAACGATTTCTAAGACAGAGGCTTTACGATTCAGATGTAATTAAACAGAATGACTATTCACGCGGAAATGTTTCTCTCCTAAATCAAGGGAAACAATTCTAAAGTCTTGCTAAGTAAAAGGATTTTCTATAACAATAACGTGGCAAATAATTCGGGAAGTGGCAGGAAGTCATTTTTTTGATTTGTGCGCCTTAATCGCTTTCTGTAATTTTCAATGATGATCATTCGGGTAATTCTTTCAGTTGTTTTGGTTTTTGTTTTCAGCTTTACTGTGAAGACACAGGATGCTGACAGCATTAGAAAAAGAATTAATGAAGGAAATTCGGATACACTTGGTGTTGACATTGCCACCAAACAAGCACGTAAGCTGATTAAGAATCGAAAACTTGAAGAAGGGAATGAGTATATTGAACAGATTCTAAAAGAAGCAAAACGACTTCACTACGAAAATGGAATCATCCAGGCGCAGAGTGTTCGTGCATCCTATTATGCGGATAAAAATGAATTTGAGCGATCCGATTCAATTTATCATCAGGTTTTAGCTTTTGCAAATCAGAGAGGGAATAAATCTGCTGTGATGAATACGCTTAATTCGATGGGATTAAATTATTTCAATCACGGCGATTTTGAATTGGCCCTTGAACATCACCAAAAGGCAGCGCAGATTGCAAAAGAGCTGAATGATCTTTCGGCCACTGCACGGTACATGAGCAACATGGCCCGCATCTATAATTTATTTAGCGATTACGAAAATGCCATTCGTTACGGGAAGCGGGCAATCGAATTGGAAAAGCGCGAAAGAGGCGATAAGCAGTCCATTGTTATTCGCATGATCAACCTGAGTAATTATTTTATCGAATCGGGAAGATATGTTGAGGCAATCAAAACATGTAGAGATGGTGTGACCCTAAATCATGAAATTCAGGGCGAATCTGTTTGGGACGCCTACCTGCGTAACAATCTGGGATTAGCAATGATGAAATCCGGTGAATTGCAGCAGAGCATAAAAGAGTTTGAATTTGCACGAACGGTATTTTCCGAAATTTCGGATAGTGCGACACTGGCAACAATAGCTTCAAATCTTGCTCAGGCGTATTCGGGATTGAAAAACTGGAATCGTGCATCATTTTATTTACAAGAGAGCAAACGATTGGCGGCGGATAATGCATTGGATCCGGAAAGTTTACGTTATCGCTTTGAGGTTGGTGCTTTGGTTCATGAAGGCTCCGGTGATTACCGACAGGCGCTTTCTGATTATCGACAATCCATACTTATTAAGGATAGTATATACGCTGCAACGCAACAGGAAAATATCATGAGTCTGCGTGAGGCATTTGATGCAGACATGCGCGATGATTCTATTCGTCACCACAAACAACAAGCTGCAACCGAAAGAGAATTGCGCCTGCTCGATCAGCGTGTTTCAAAGCAAAAAAGTATCTGGCTCATCATTTCCGGATTAATGATTGCGGCATTGGCATTTACCAGTCTGCTTGCGTTTCGCAACTACCGCAAAAAACAAATTGCGCATGAACTGTTGCTCGAACAAAAAGAGATTATTGAAGAGAAGAATAAAGAAAACGAACTATTACTCGGCGAAATCCACCATCGGGTTAAAAACAATCTCCAGGTCATTTCTTCCCTATTGAGTCTTCAGGGAAAAAGCATCACCGATGAAAATGCAAGGACAGCCGTTGAGGCAGGGAAATTGCGGGTTCGTTCAATGGAACTTGTGCATACCTTACTTTATGAGGGTACTCATTTTTCATTCATCGAAATGCGAACGTTTACACAGCGTTTAACAACGAATTTGTGCGATGTATATGGCATTGACATGAAGAAAATTGATATTCGGATTTTATTTCCTGAGTTACGTCTTGATGTTGATACGGCTACGCCTATTGCTTTAATTCTGAATGAGACGGTGGTAAATGCATTTAAACACTCCTATCCCAAACATCCTGATGATTTTATTATTTCTATCGACATGAGGGAAGAAGCTGGAGAGTTGTTACTGCTTGTTAAGAACAATGGTGATCGTGTAGATCCAACAATCATTCAGAATTCCGTCTCCTTCGGGTTTCGTCTTATCGATCTGCTTACACGTCAGCTTCGCGGAACGATGGAGATTTTGGATCAGCAGGGATTTGGGTTTATGTTCAGGTTTAAGGAATACAAAATGGTAAACAAATGAGTATTCGCGTTGTGATTGTTGAAGATGAAATGTTGCTTGCAGAAGATATCGCAACAGATTTACATGGCTTTGGTTATGAAGTTGCAGGAATTTTTATTTCCGGTGAACAATGCCTGGACGAGGTCCATTATTTAAAACCGGATGTTGTGGTGATGGATATTCGGATCAAGGGATCTTTAGATGGAATTGAAACAGCCCGACGCATCAATCAAATTCTTCCAACTCCTATTGTTTATCTTACTTCCAATTCAGATCAGGCGACAATAAAACGCCTGCTTGATGTTTTTCCTTCTGCATTTATCAGTAAGCCTTATCAGAAAACAGATTTAATGATGGCTATTGAAATGGCTGTCCGTAAAGGCGCTTCTTCAACAGAAACTGAAAAATGCATTTTTATAAAAGCATCAAGCGGATACCGGAAAATTGAATTGGCGGATATTCTATTTCTTGAGGCGGAGGGAAGTTATACTCGTATTCAAACTACAGCCGAATCACATTTGGTATCGTACAACCTCAGGTACTTTGAAGAATCCATTAACTCAGGTCAATTCCGTCGTATTCACCGCTCCTTTATTGTCAATACCCAACTTGTACAAACAGCCTCTTCATCGCAGGTTTCCATTGGGGATAAGTACATTCCTGTTAGCAAGACATATGCAAAAGAGGTGTTGGAGTGGTTCGGGACCAAATAGGAATATAGCATATTCTATATGTTTATATTGAAATATTTAGGATGCTGACTGAATTTGAACAATATGAAGCGTCGTTTTGAAATTCTTTTTGTTGCCGTGGATTTTTCTTCTTCACATGGCCCTGATATTACCATTGCGAATCGTCAGGACCAGCTGAAACGAATTGCGTAAAACAAAAAAATCCCGCAATCGCAGGATTTTGTTTTGTGGAGAATATCGGAGTCGAACCGATGACCTCTTGCATGCCATGCAAGCGCTCTAGCCAGCTGAGCTAATCCCCCATTTATTGTTAAAAGAACGAATTCAAAAATATTCAAAAATCAATGTAAGCCAGTGCTTGCATCCAGACCGTCAGCGTCTGGACTGAGCTAATCCCCCATTTATTGTTAAAAGAACGAATTCAAAAATATTCAATAATCGATGTGAGCCAGTGCTTGCATCCTGACCGTCAGCGTCTGGACTGAGCTAATCCCCCAATCTTTTAAAGAACAGATCCCAAATTTAATAAATAAATATACACTGAAGCCTGATGTTTTAGGGTTGAATTTCAGCGTGTTGTACTATTGGTCTTGAAACCTGACAAATATCAGCACATCTCTTTTTAACCTACTGAAGTGAATATTTCGGGGTGCTTTTACCTTGTTTACGGTATTCCGATTCTTGCTTGCATCACCGACATTGCATCTGTAAATTTTTGAATATGAAAACGCAGATACGCAATCAGGAGAAAAAGGAGGTAAGAGTAGAAGTTGGAGCCTATAATAAGGAGGCTTATGTATTGCAACTGAAATACGACCACAGGGAAATTCTGGAAAAACATATTCCGGAAATCGAATCCCATTTTTTAAACCTGGTTCACTCCGGAGTACTTCACCAATGTATCGCAATTGTTGTGGCCTGGAAATGGTTTGCTGATTTCAGCGAAAAGCTGCGTGATCACTTTGAAATGGAAGATCGTTTTGTGTTTCCTTATCTTCTGGGAAAAGGCACACCCTGTGCCAATGCAAGTGCACTGGAGTTTATGCGCAACCATTGTTCCTTTGAGGAGCAATTGCAGGAATACATTCTGGTGATGTGCAAAACATTACGTCCACTCGAATCGGATATGGCCTATCGTATGTTGATTCATAAACTGGAGCGACTGGAAGTGGTTTTAGTGGAGCACGGAGAAGCAGAGGATTTATTGATGGAACATTGAAAAAAACAGGAAATATAAAAGAGGGGAGCATTGTTCCCCTTTTTTTATTCGTAAATACCTAAGTTACCACACCGACGATTTTCCAATGTTTTGCTGTAGGATTTCATAGCCTTGTCCGATACGTTTTGGATGAACACGTACGTTGTCACCATTTCCGGATTCGAGCAGGATGTAGTAATCCATATCGGAGGCAATAGCAGTCCATCTCCAGGTTTTCTCTCCGGGCTTTTGAACGAAGCTAAGTCCGATCACTTCGTATTTCCCATCATCACGTTTTACCAAACACCAGCCGCTTCCTACAAAGCTTTCGATCTCGTTGTCCTTTGGCCATGGCTTCATCACCTGACCGGTTCGCTCAACGGTTACTTTTTCAGGGTAGCCGAATTTTTTCAGCTCTTCCCAGTTGGAAATAATATTGCGATTATCTGTGGCGCCATATTGTGAATTGAAAGTAACGGATTCTAGTTTTTTATTCCACAACTGATCGAGATATGTTTTTAATGATGTTTTGATCTCATCATCAATTTTTAGCACAAACTCGCCACGGCATCCAATATCGGTGTGGATATCATTACCAAACATGAATTGAACAGGATAATTTCCATTCGGCACATTTAAAAAATAGTTTCCGAGATGCATTACCGGCATGAATTCGAGGTGACTTTTATAATTGATTGATGTAAGTTCGGGAAACCACTCGAACTCCACTGCAAATTTTTCTTTATTGGCATCGAATAAAGCTTTGTTTGCATAGATGCCCTGTTTAACCAGAATGGTATTTCCATTCGCATGCGTGTATTTAAGATAAATAGGGGGTAAGGTCTCCCTGCCACCTGTACTCTGTGTGCTCTTCGCTCCGAAACGATTAAGCGGTTCCACTGCATATCCGGCAATGTGCGCAAATTTTCCGGGAATAAGTTCCTTGGTTTGTTGCGCAGGATTTTCCTTTCCCAAAACTTGTTTGGATGAAAAGGCAACAACCTGCTGAAGCTTTTCTTCGTGAAATTTTCCGCTTAATTTGGGGCGGATATGGTTGAGGATTTTATTGCGTTGGGCATCCAGCTTTGTGAATGTCTCGTCAAGCGCAGTGTTTTTCCCTTGAATGTTTTCGAATCCTTTGCAAAGAATCATTCCTATTCCTACATATTCGTAAGCAATACGTGTATTTAAATCGGCATTGGCCGACATCCTTTCCTGCGAGGCTTCAACATACTTAGCAATTGCTTTTGCAATGCTGCCCTGGTCTCTGTTCACATATCCTCTCCAAATATAATATTTGGTTACACTTGAGTTGACCCACTGAAGTTTGGATGGCAATACATCTTTGCTGGTTCCTCCGTATTCCATTCCTTGCGGTGTTTCTGCTTTGTTTCCGTAGAAGCGAAACGTTTCCGGGGATTTTTCCTTGTCTTTTTCTATTCTTGTTGGAAGATCCCTGCATAACCATTTATAGGTTTCCAGTTTATCGAAGTTGTTTTCTACCATCGACAGAAAGTAGCCCTCATACAAACCTTCTTTCCATGCCATCGATTCGCATTCACCTGTAACAGCCTGATAAAAATTATACCAGCTATTCTGTTCTTCTGCGCTTACTCTGCTTCCGCCTGAGTTGGCAGTTGTTGTTGAATTCGTTCCGCCGGATTTTTCCTCTGATTTTCGTGCAGGTTCCTCTGCTCCGCCTTTTTTGGGTTTAACAGGGATTTTACTTTTATCAATCTTTGGTAATTGAGAAAATACGGTGGCCTGACCCGCAAATACAAAGAGAAAAAGAAATAGTAATTTTTTCATATTAAGGGAGATTTAAAGGCTAAAATAACAAGCTTTTGAAATAAAGCAATGTTTCACTACCTTAATTATTAATTCATTAACCAAAAATGGAGGAATTTGTTCATTTAAACCCCAATCACATTCAAAACCCCTTATGATGCGGAAAATCACAATTAGAAAAGGATACAGAACAACGCATTGCTTTTCATGATCCGACATTATTATTCTTTATATTTCGACTTGTTTTTCTATCTTATAGCCATGCGTTATTTAATTATAGTCTTTCTCTGTTTTCTATTTACTGGCAGTTCTGCACAAAAGGCAGATTCCCTTTTAGCCGAATGGAAATCGTACAAATTGTTGCCCAAAAGCAATTTTAGTCAGGACACCAATGCTGTAAAAGTTTGTCTTGCCTTAACTCGTGAATCTTCAGTTAATGGCGATTCAGCGCTTTTATTTGTTGCTGAGGCCCGGCGTATTTCACAGAACGTGAAGTGGACAAAAGGACTGGCGATGACGGATTATCGAAAGGCAGTAATGCTTTCATCAATGGGAGATCAGGATGCTGCCATTGTTTTATTTACCGCCTCTGCTGAAAGCTGGAAGAAAGTTTTTCCTCCATCAGGTGGAATAGATGCTGCACAATGTCTTTCCCGTATTGGAAGTTGCTATGTTAACTCGGGGAAGCCAAAAGAAGCCTTACCATTTTTTGAAAAGTCATTGGAATTATACACCAAGGTGGATGTTTATACCGGAATAGTTTTACAGTGTAATCTATTAGGTTTGGCCAATCAG
>JBKBUQ010000044.1:0-19887 GCA_046289975.1 Flavobacteriales bacterium
AAAAGAAAAATAACTTTTTCATAGCAGATGAATCTTTAAACAAAATACGCGAAAAAGTAATTCCTGATGAATAAAACCGGAAAAACGGTATAATTCCGCTTTGAATGGCTTCTATTCCTTGTTATCATTAAAATACGCCACAAGGATCTTCGCCTTAGCAGGACCTACAACTTCTGAAATTTCGTTTTCTGCGGCTTCCTTCAGGCGTTTTATTGATTTAAACTTACGAATAAGATCCTGCATTGTTTTTTCTCCAATTCCATCGATGTCCAGTAATTCGCTTTTTACTGCGCCTTTACTTCTGCGGTTGCGGTGATGCGTAATCCCAAAACGATGCGCTTCATTGCGCAGGTGCTGAATGATCTTTAAGGTTTCTGATCGCTTATCGATATACATGGGTAAATTATCTCCGGGATAATAAATCTCTTCCAGTCTTTTTGCAATGCCAATCACCGCAATCTTACCTCGTAATCCCAATTTATCAATACTGTTCAAAGCAGCTCCCAGTTGACCTTTTCCACCGTCGATAATGATCAGTTGAGGTAATTCCTGTTTTTCCTCAATCAAACGCGAATATCTCCGGAAAATCACTTCCTCCATTGTGGCAAAATCATTTGGACCTTCAACTGTACGCACATTGAAATGACGGTATTCCTTTTTACTCGGTTTTCCGTCGCGAAACACCACACATGCTGAAACAGGATTGGTACCCTGAATATTTGAATTGTCAAAACATTCGATATGGCGAGGCTGCTCAGTAAGGCGCAGATCTTTTTTCATGGTCTCCATGATCCGTTCAACGCTGCGTTCAGGATCTTTCACGCTTTCCTGCCGGTGTTTATCCATCATGTAATAACGGGCATTTCGCTCCGATAATTCAAGCAATTGCTTTTTATCCCCGCGTTGTGGGACAGTAACAACAAGATCAGCATATTCCAAATCAAACGGAATCACAATTTCGCGCGACTCGCTCCGAAATTTTTGCCGAAGTTCGGTTATTGCAATCCGCAATAATTCTTCGTTGGATTCATCGAGCATCTTTTTCATTTCCAATGTATGGCTCTGAACAATGGCACCATCAATCACCTTAAAATAATTCACGTAGCCAAACTTATCGTCGGCTACAATGGTAAAGACATCGACATCCGTTACCGTGGCAGATACAACTGTAAATTTCGATTTATAATTCTCAAGTGAATCGATTTTCTCCTTTATGATCTGTGCCTTTTCAAACAGCATTTCCTCACTGAAACGCTTCATCCGGTCGCGAAGCTCCTTTAATACATCACCGGTATTTCCTCTGATGATTCTTCTGATATCCGCAATCATTTCATTGTAATCGGTCTCGGATTGTTTGCCTTCGCAAGGCCCCATGCAATTGCCAATCTGAAACTCAAGACAGATTTTAAATTTTTGTTTTGCAATATTCTCCTGCGATAAAGGAAGGGCGCAAGTTCGTAACGGATACATCTGCCTGATGAGATCAAGTAATGCATGCATCGATTTTGTATTGGCATAAGGCCCAAAATATTCCGATCCGTCGCGATCCTTGTTTCGGGTATAAATTACTCTTGGAAAAGCCTCCTTTCGAATAACAATCCAGGGATAGGTTTTATCATCGCGTAATAAAACATTATAACGCGGACGAAGATTTTTAATCAGATTATTTTCGAGTAGTAGCGCATCGAGTTCGGATTCTGTTACTACAACTTTTACATCGGCAATCTTCTGAACCATGATTGCGATACGTGCGTTATCATGTTCCTTATTGAAGTAGGAGCTTACTCTTTTCTTGAGGTTTTTTGCTTTTCCAACATAAAGAAGTTTACCATCAGCATCGTAATACTGATATACTCCCGGATTGGCGGGAAGTGCTAGGACTACTTCACGCAATGTTTGCATTAGACACCGGTACTTCCAAATCCGCCTGCTCCGCGTTGAGAATCTTCGAGTGATTCACTTTGCTCCCATTCGGCACGTTCATGACGCGCTATAACCATTTGGGCAATACGTTCACCATCGTTGATAATAAAATCTTCATTGGAAAGATTTACAAGTATGACCCCAATCTCTCCACGGTAATCCGCATCAACGGTACCAGGCGAATTCAACACAGTAATACCTTTTTTCAATGCAAGTCCGGACCGCGGTCTAACCTGCGCTTCCGTTCCGAGGGGCAACTCAATAAACAATCCGGTTGGAACCAGTTTCCGTTCAAGCGGTTTCAACACAATTGGTTCTGCAATATTGGCACGTAGATCCATTCCTGCCGAGCCGATGGTTTCGTAAGCTGGTAGCGAATGTTTGGAACGATTAATGACTTTGACTTTCATGCGACTTCAGATTTTTTAACGGGCGTTCAATGAACCAGATCATGGCCATGTACACTCTCAGAATGAACGAATGAACAATTGCTCTTTCCCATCCCCATTCGATGGGAATAAATGCTGATCCATAATACATAGCAAAAGCCATGATCAGATAGAAAAAAACTTTCCCCACTTTATAGGGAACGGGATAAAACCGGCGACCGAGAAAATAAGAAAGAACCATCATACTTCCGTAACAGGCAAAAGTGGTCCAGGCAGATCCAACATAGCCAAATACTGGAATCAAAATCACGTTTAAAACCAACGTAAGAATGGCGCCAAAAACTGCAATCCACGCACCGTACATTGTTCTGCCGCTGAGTTTGTACCAGATGCTTTGGTTATAATATATTCCCAAAAAGATATTTGCAAACAGCAAAACAGGAACGATATGTAGAGCGTTCCAGTAAGCCTGATTAGGGACAAAATGTTTGAGCACATCGATGTAGAGCATTACACCTAAAAAAATCACTGCGCACACGATCACAAAATAATTCATCACACGGGCGTAGATCATTCCAGAATTTTTTTCCTTTTCCTGAGCAAAAAAGAACGGTTCGGCTGCATACCGAAAAGCCTGGATAAAGAGGGTAATGATGATTGACAATTTATAAACCGCGCTGTAAATTCCCACCTGAGCTAAAGCGCCATCGGTTCCGAGAGGTTCGCTCAGTATTTTCTTGAGCAGAATTCTGTCGATCGTTTCATTGATCATTCCGGCAAAACCGGCTACCATCAGCGGTAAGCCAAACAATAACATTTTTTCCAGCAACGAAAAACTGAACCGCGAAAAAGAACGCGCAATTTCAGGCGACAATAAAATAAACTTTACAATACTCGAAGCCAGGTTGGCGATGAAAACATAACCAACACCAATAGCAGGATTATAAAATGTATCGGTAAGCCAGTTTGCATTTCCGCTTTTCACAATGGGCATACAATAGGCAAGAAAAAACAAATTGAGTAAAATATTTACAGCAACACTGATAATGTTCACCATTGCAAAACGCATGGCCTTTCCCTCGGCTCTCAAATAAGCCATGGGAATTGAAGAAAGAGCATCCAATCCCACCACTACTGCAAACCAAACAATGTATTCGGGATGATTGCTGTAATCGAGTAATCCGGCAATGGAGCCGCTAAACAGAACCGCTACAAATATGAAAAGCGAACTGCTTATGAAGAGTGTCCAGAACGTGGTTGTAAATACAGATCTTTTGTCGTTTTCTTCTTTGGAATAAAATCTGAAAAATGCAGTTTCCATTCCATAGGTCAGAAAAATAATCAGGAACGCAACATAAGCGTACATTTCGCTGATCACTCCGTATTCACTTTCGGAGAAAACGGATTTACTGGTGTGTAAAGGTGTAAGGAGATAATTCAGAAAACGGGCCACGATGGAGCTCAATCCATAGATTGCAGTTTGTGATGCCAGTTTACGTAATACACTCATACCTGAAAAAGGCCGGAAAACCGGCCTCCTGATTATTTACCTGAAAACTGTGGTTTTCTTTTTTCAAGAAAAGCGGTTGTTCCTTCTTTAAAATCCCCGGTTCCGAAACACTTTCCGAATTCATCAATTTCTGCCTGATATCCGTTAACACCATCCGCAAAACCGGCATTAACCGCCCGAATAGCACTTGCAATGGCAGAAGGAGAATTTTTAATGATCTTAGAAGCAATCTCCTCACATTTTGACAGCAGTTCTGCCTGTGTAGTAACATGATTCACCAAACCCCATTGCATAGCCTCTGCAGCAGAGATCATTCCTGCGGTAAAAATCAATTCAAAGGCTTTACCGCGACCAATCAGCTGTGCCAATCGCTGTGTACCTCCATAGCCCGGAATAACTCCCAAAGACACTTCAGGCAATCCCATTTTTGCATTATCCGAAGCTACACGAACATGGCAACTCATGGCCAATTCCAATCCACCACCCAGAGCAAAACCATTTACAGCGGCGATAACCGGTGTGCTCAGTCGTTCCACAAAATCGAAAAGCTGGTCGTGACCATCTTTACTAAGGGCTTTACCCTGATCGACCGAAAAGGCAGCGAATTCGGAAATATCCGCTCCGGCAACAAATGCCTTTTCTCCTGAACCGGTTAAAATAATTGCGCTGACAGAAGCATCTTTATCCAATGCGGAAAACGCTGCATGCAATTCCGAAATTGTCTGCTTGTTTAAAGCATTGAGTTTATCCGGACGATTAATCGTAAGGTAGGCAATGCCGTTTTCAGAACGCAAAAGCAGATTGTGATAACTCATGATAAATGGTGTTTAGGCAAATGTAGCAATTCGACAGATATGGGAATGAATTTAAGGTTTTATAAGGGAATTTTACCTTGATCCACCGGCACCCGGGGATTCTTCAGCAGTGTTCGGTTTGAATTTCAGAAGTAAACGAATAAAATGTATTCTCCGTCAGTTTATGCTTCGTGCACCGGAAGTGTAAAATAAAAGGAGGTGCCAACATTGTGACTGGTTTCAAACCAAATCCTTCCCTTGTGATTTTCCACGATATTTTTCACCATTGCAAGACCCAGTCCCATCCCCGTAGATTTTGTGGTAAAATTCGGAGTGAAGATCTTATCAATGCGATCATGCGGAATTCCGGAACCGTTGTCCTTCACTTCTACCAGATAGCGATTGTCGTTTCTCCTCAATGAAATCTCAACCTTACCTTCTCTGTCCTCCGGAATAGCCTGAATAGCGTTTTTAATCAGATTATTCACCACTCTGATCAACTGGTCTTTATCCGCATACACAAGAGCATCTGTTAAATCGGTTCGCGACAAACGAACGCTTACATCCGGTGTATCCTTGTACAACTCAACAGCGTTGGAAAGCACCGATTTCAAATCCAGCACTTCCTCTTCTGCCTTAGGCATTTTTGCAAAATTACTGAACTCATTTGCAATATTGGAAAGCGCATCAATTTGCTCAATAACGGTATGTGTAAAACGATCGAGTTTCTCTTTCCAATCCGGATCATCCGAATGCAATGAGCGTTGTAAATGTTGAATGCTCAATCGAATGGGAGTGAGCGGATTTTTAATTTCATGTGCAACCTGCTTAGCCATTTCCCGCCAGGCACTTTCACGTTCGGTGGCTGCGAGTTCCTGCGCATATCGCTCCAGTTCCTGAACCTTCTTATTGTATTCTTCTACCAAAGAACCAATTTCATCGCGACCCGAATATGCAATTGGTTTATTGGTCCTTCCGAGCTGAATTCCTGCTATACTTTGCTGTACGAGCCGCAATGGCTTGGTGATCCAGTTGGAAACAAACAAGGCCGCAAGAATGGATAATGCAAACAACACAACAAAAATATTGAGAATGGCAACCAAGAATCCTGTCAATTCTGTTTCCAATGTGTTTTGCTTAGCGAAATATGGAAGATTGAGATAGCCGAGCAATTGACTGTGATCATTCAACAATGGAACATAAGCACTAAGGTAATTCATATTCCCAATACGTTCCTCCTGAATAAATTCGCTTCTGCGTTCTTCGTTCATTTGCCGGAATGCTTCAGGATCCATTTGCATTCCCAGCAATCCGCTTTGAAAAATACGTGGTCGCGAAGTTGCAACAAGCAATCCATTATCATCGTAAAGATTAATATCCGTAAGAAAAACTCCTGAGAATTTCCCGAGGATATAACCAATATAATTTCGGAGATCAGAACTCAACTCACGCTCACGACCGAGTTTATGTGTTACCTCAATACGCACACTTTGTATTTTTTCGGAAATGATGTTGTAATTTTTTGCCCGGTATTGACCCGCAACATAATAACGCGTTCCGAGTCCAAACAACACCAGCGAGACCAGCAGAACTGAGACCAGCAGAAACTGAAGTTTACCTTGCAGCGTTAAGTGAATACCGGAAAACCCACGGGAAAACTGTCGATATACCACACCTGCTATCACGATCAGACAAAATAGCGTGAATAAATACGAAAAGGATGTCGCCTGATTGATGAAGCGTTCAACTGGACGAGTCAGTACAATAAGTGTTCGGTCATCAACACGATACACAAGGTGGTCCGACTCATCCTCTCTTAAAAACTCAATTTTTCCCGGCAAATGAGCATAGGGCGTACTCATTAAACTATAACGAAAAGGACCAAAATGATTCACCTGAACACTATCGACATATCGGGCATAAGAATACTGGTGAATGAGATCAATTTTGTTTGACCCTTTGTCAATCAGCAATTCAGGAAAACCAATATCCTCCGGAATTTTTTTCGAACGCAATTCGCAGAACAAATATCCTTTGGGGGCTTCATTACGCGCAGATACCGGAAGCTTGATGATATAGCTCAGCTTATTGGTGGAATTGTAAATAAAGTTCATATTACCACTGAACTTACTTGGAATTCCATTTTCAAGAATAACATTATCCAGATCCGAAAATTCCCTTATCGGAGCAAATCCTTCGAGACCAACAGGGGTGCTGTCTGCAGCAAATAAATAAAACTGGATATCGAATGCATTCCAATCGCCTGAGAAATATTCCTTTTCCAATTGCTCTTCGAAGGCAGTTTTTGAAAACACCGCGGAAGAATCAAACGCACTGTTCAGCAGTTCACTTCTACGCAACCCGGCTTCCATTTCAGAAAACAAAATTTCCACCAATGGATCTTCATCGGTAGAAAGTCTTTCCGCCAATACAATTCGGTTCTTACGTTCTTTAGCACCGGTAAATTTTGAAAGCGCATGTGCCGTGAACCCGGAAAAAATGATCAGCAGAAGCACAGTGACATTAAAACTCAATTGCGCTCTCTCCTGAACAAAACGAACTGCAAACAACAAAAACAAAATTGTCAGGGGCCAAATGATCTGAAAAGGATCAGTAACACCCCAAAGATAGAGTGCAAAAGTGGAGAAGATGGAAAAAACACCAAGCAATACCAGAAATGTGAGTTTTTCAATCTGCAGTTTTTTTGCAACCCTGAATGTAAAATCACAAAAAAGATAGAAGGCAAAATAAAGTAAACCAACAATGGTAAAACCAATGAAACTGTGAGTACTGAGATTAAAAATATTGTTGATGTTGAATTCAATATTTGAATCTTCGATCAATCCCTGCATTAAAAACCCAATGGAATGGCCAAATGCCATTAATACCCCTAAAAGAAATGCAATAATACCGATAGCGGCACCTTTGTTAGAGGAGAGGTGGTAATTAAAGCGGGAAGAGCGTGCATCTAAAAAATAAAAAAGATAGAGAATCAAAAATGCATTAATCAGATAATCTCCAAGAGAGGGAAGAAAAAATGAAGCAGCAAACAAATCGGGTTGAAACAATTCGAACGCATAAAATGCAGCGGGAAACTCCATGCTGAGCGACCAGTAGCGAAGAAGAACAACCGAAAAAACCAAAAGCAGGCTGGAATAAAAAGGACCAATAAACTTTTCCAGGTTTTCACATTCTTCTTTTAAAAACCGGATGAGTAATACTATTCCAAAAAGCAATAAACCGGCAATAAGGTAAAGCGAACTGCCCGATGTAATAGTTGCTTCAGAAAGTAAAAGTGCGAATACTGCATTTCCGTTTTCATCTCTTACCAAAAACGATTTTTCTGTGCCCGGCTCAACGAGATTAACTTCGTCCGGAATTCCCCATGCGCTGTGAAAATGATCACTCAGGTACCTGTTCTTGTGAACATATTCCTTTCGGACTTGTGTAAATACTATTCCAGAATGTTCATCATCCAAATGTTCATGGTTAAAGAAATACCACCCATTGCGCAAATGGATCATTCCTGATTTTCCAAGCGTATCCAGTGCAGTTGTATCGAATGGAATACGTGAATTGGTCCAGAATACAGGTTGTTGCTCACGAAATACCATAACGGCATGAAGCTCATTCTCTGACGAATTGATTTCTGCATTTTTTTGTCCTGAATGCAATTGAAGGCGGATGGACTTAAACCATTCATTTGCATAGATAGCCGATTCGCGCAAAACGTTTTCTGCGTTGGCAGCAAGACGTTGTCCATCAACAGAAATGAAGGAGCTTCTGTATAAATATCCGCCCGAAAAAATCAGCACTACTGCAATAGCAAGTATTGAATAGCGGTGAAAAAGTATGTCGCGTATTTTTTTCAATGGTATTCGGTGCGGAAATAAGATTGTCGCATATTAAATCCACCTGCCTCAATAAATCGCTGCATGTCCGGGTAACCCAAATCCAACTGAAGAAAAGTCTGGCCGTTTTCCTGTTTGCGTTGCAATCCCTTCTGACTTCGGATCAGTTTGATCTGTTCATCGTGATCGACATAGGCAAATTCAACCCCCGGAGTTTTTAATCCATCGCGTGGAATCAGACTGATACGCATTACTGTCCATTTGCCATTTCCATCCTTACTGCTCAACAACAAATCGTTTCCGCAAACACGTATAACAGAGGTATCCGACACAGCGAACATCCTGTATTTCGTTTCCATTCCAAATATCAGGGTGTCATTCTTTCGAATCACTTCCACAGGTCTATCCTTGTAAATACCAAATAAAAGCGAGTCTTTTAATCGCAATCCGGGGGCATCTTTCACCTCTTTGAGCGTCATGATCACAAAGCTGATCAGTCGCACATGAATGGAGTCTTCAGTGATGGTGACTTTAAGCAGACTATCCTGTTTGGAAATATATTCTCCTCTGAACGCCTCCGGAAATGAGGTCAGGTTACGACTTCCATTGGGTTGTGCATCTGCAAAATAAAAGGAAAGATCCTCCTGAGCGAGTGCTGTAAGGGAGCATCCAACCGTAAACAAGACCAAAAAAAGATTTCTCATTGAGCGTCAGGCTTGCTACTTTTATGCAAAAGCCATTCCTAAATATATGGAAAAAAGGTGGGTGTTTGATGAAAGTGCCAAAGTGCCTGAAAAAAGTGCGGCAGCAATACGGCTGGAACAGGAGCTGAACCTCCCTCCTGCCCTTGCCCGTGCGCTTGTGCGAAGGGGTATTGGTGATTTTCAGGAGGCAAAATCCTTTTTCCGGCCGGAGCTGGAGAACCTTCATGATCCATTCCTGATGAAGGATATGGACAAAGCTGTTGAACGCTTGCAACAGGCCATGATTAAGGGAGAAAACATTCTGATTTATGGTGATTATGATGTAGATGGAACTACTTCCGTTGCCTTGGTATATTCCTTTCTGGCAAGTAAATACCACAACATCGATTTTTACATTCCCGATCGCTATACCGAAGGGTATGGAATCTCCTTCAAAGGGATTGATGTAGCATCCGACAGTGATGTAAGCTTGATCATTGCACTCGATTGCGGAATCAAAAGCAACGACAAAATAGATTACGCCAGGAGCAAGGGAATTGATTTTATCATCTGCGACCACCACCGTCCCGGTGATATCCTTCCGGAGGCTGCTGCTGTGCTCGATCCCAAACGAGAGGACTGCAATTATCCCTATAAAGAATTATGCGGATGCGGTGTAGGTTTCAAGCTGATGCAGGCACTCTGTAAGGTAAGTGATTATTCACTCGAAGAACTGTACAACAAACTTGATCTCACGGCGGTAGCCATTGCGGCAGATATTGTACCCATAACAGGTGAAAACCGCATACTCGCCTATCACGGATTGCAAAAGATCAACAGCAATCCATCGGTATGGGTAAGGGCCATTCTAAAACTTGCAGGAAAACAATTACCGGTAGATATCTCCAATCTGGTTTTTATTCTTGCACCAAGAATCAATGCCGCAGGAAGAATCGATTCCGGCAGAAATGCCGTTGAATTGCTTATCGCTTCAAATGAAGAAGAAGCCATTAACCGTGGCATGCAATTGGACAAACACAATACCGACCGCAAAGAATTTGACCGAAACATAACACAGGAAGCGCTCAGCATCATCGAAGAAAATGAAGAATTGAGAAGCGCAAAAACAACTGTACTCTACAGAGAAAACTGGCATAAAGGGGTTATTGGAATAGTTGCATCACGCCTCACAGAATCGTATTATCGCCCTACCATTCTGCTTACTCTTTCCAATGGAAAACTCACAGGTTCTGCACGATCGGTAAGCGATTACGATGTGTACGAAGCCATTGAAGCCTGCAGCCATTTACTCGAACAGTTTGGAGGACATAAATACGCAGCGGGATTAACACTGGCAGAAGAAAATTTTGAGGCCTTTCGTGCAGCATTTGAATCGTTTGTTGCAGCCACTATTGAAGAGCACATGCTCATTCCATCCATTGATGTAGAAGACGAAATCGATTTGGAAGTTTTGCGCACACTGCCGGGTGAAACATTGCCAAAATTCTATAGGATTCTGAAACAATTTGCGCCTTTTGGTCCGGGCAATATGAATCCTGTATTTGTCACCCACCATCTCCGCGACAGTGGTATGGCGCGAACATTAAAGGAAGAGCATCTCAAACTTCAGGTATACTCAGAACACGACCCCAGCTTACGTTTCGACGCCATCGCCTTTGGAATGGCAAAATATCTAAACCGTATTGTTGAAGGAGAATCCTTCTCACTCGCTTACACCATCGAAGAAAACAACTGGAACGGAAAAGTGAGTTTACAGCTAATGGTGAAGGATGTGAGGTTTTAACCGGGCTTGTCAATTTCTTAAAATTTCAATACTAATCACAGAAAGATTAAATTCTAAAGCCAATAATACAGACATCATCAATTTGTTCGACATGCTTTTTCCATTGATCAAATTGATCACTTAACGCCATTTCAATTTTATTTAAGCCTAGAGAATTATTGGCAAGCAACATTTCTTTAAATGCTCTACTACCAAGCTTTTTACCCTTTCCTCCACCAAATTGATCTGCAAAACCATCTGTAGTTAAATAAAGTGTATCCTTGGGATTCAAAACAATAGATTGCCTTGAATACGGGTTTAAGCTTTCTGAATAACTAACCGCTTGCTTGTCCGGCTTGTATTCTAAAAGTTCATTATCCCTAATGAGCCATAATGGCCGGTTAGCTCCACTAAACTGCAATTCACCTTTTAATTTATTTAACCGAACTAAACAAATATCCATTCCATCACGAACTGTTTCACCTTCTTTAGATGACAATTTATCAATTATAATTTCACGAACACGGACTAAGATGCGGTTGGTTTCGAGCAACTTTTCTTCCACGACGGCACGAGTCAATGCGTTAGAGCAAACAACACTTACCATAGCTCCGGGAACACCATGACCTGTGCAATCGGCAGCGGCAATAAACACAAAATCATCGACCGTTTGCATCCAATAAAAATCGCCTGCAACAATATCTTTAGGTTGATATAAAACAAAGCTTTCCGGTAATTGAATACGCCATTCCCCTTTTGCGGGCAAAATCGCTTCCTGGATTCGCTTTGCATAAAAAATAGAATCCGTAATTTCTTTGTTTCTTTCTTCAACAATGAGCTTTTGCTCCTCAATAATTGCTTTTTGTTTTTGGGTAACCTTAAATCGGTTATACACAAGCCCAAGAAAAACCAACAACAAGAGCAATCCAAGAATAGTAAAATAAAGAATTAGTTGCTGCTGCCTTCGTTTTGCTTCAGCAATCTGTCTATCGTTCTCGCGCTGCTCCTCAAGTACTGCCGTTTTTTTATCAAAATCATATTGCATCTGCTGCTTAAGGATTTTATTGCTATTTTCCTGATTAACCAAACTGTCTCTAAATACAATATATTTATCCAAATTATAAAAAGCATCTTTCCATTTTTTTGAAAGAGTATCAATTATCGTCTGAGATAAATATGATTGCTGCAACAACTCGACTGATTTTATTTCATTAGCAATTAGAAATGCCTTGTTTATATAAGATTCAGATTTTGTTATGTTCTTTCTTTCAACTTCAATACTCGAAAGATGAATATAACACAGGGCTTCATTATTTCGATCACCAATTTCAATTGAAAGAGCCAAAGATGCTTTAAAATTCTCTTCAGCAAGATTAAGGTCAGTGCTTTTATACACTACACCAAGATTGGCATAACATTGTGCTAGACCGTACTTATCACCAATCTCTTCTCGCAAGTTTTTTGATAATACATGAAATTTTAAGGCATCGTTCTTATTGCCAATATTTTCATAAACATTTCCAATATTATTGTACGTTATAGCAAGGGCATATTTATTCCCCAAATTTTCCTGCAGTGTAACTGCCTTATTGAAATACTCAAGAGCTTCTTTAAATTTTTTCTGGGAAAGAAAAATTAATCCAATGTTTGAATACGATTGAGCAATGTTATTTTGGTTTCCTGATTTCTCACGTATATCCAACGCTTTTAAATGATAATTAAGTGCTTCGGGCAAATTACCCAAATTCCAAAAAATATTGCCAATATTATTATAGGAGGCACCCATAGAAACCACATCGTTGATTTCTTTTTTGATCTCCAATGACTCATGATATTTTTCCAATGCCAACGCATATTCAGTTTGTTGAGCATAAATATTCCCCAGATAATTAAGGCCTTCGGCCTTTCCTCTTAGAAAATTTAAGGACGTTGCGAGTAAAATGGATTGGTCTGCATATTTTTTTGCAGCCACAAAATCACTAATCAAAAAATATTGCCAGGACAATGCATTCAAGCTCTTTACTTGATTTGTATCTTTACTTCCCGAACTTACTACATTCAGTAGCGAATCTATTTTCTCATTTTGAGCAAATAAACAAGATTCACTCATAATCAATAGCGCTATAATAAAAAGGCGGATGGACATACAAAAATTTTCTTTACATAGTAAAATTATATAAAATTGTGTTCCCCTAACAAAGAGAAGTCTATATATCGGTTTAGATATACCCCCCCTCTCTAATTTAACCAAGGCAGGAGAGCTTAAAAACTTGAAATGCACTATTTTTAAAACAGACTTTACATAAACACATTACTAGAACAAAACATTTTATCTGAATTTAAATAATTCAAATTAAATAAAAATGAAAAAAATAATGTGAAATATATGCTAGATAATATCTAAAATAGAAAACACAATTTAACTTAGATTTTTTTAAAAAGGAATTCATTTAAATAAAAAAACATGCCGGATTCATCAGAGGAATACCACGCCCCCCACTACATTCAACGCAGCAACTGGCTTCGTGCAGCAGTATTAGGTGCCAATGATGGTATCTTATCGATATCAAGTCTCGCTATTGGTGTTGCAGCAGCAACAGATGAGCGCGCTCCTCTTGTGTTGGCAACAGTTGCAGGGCTTGTAGCTGGCGCTCTTTCTATGGCTGCTGGAGAATATGTTTCAGTTAGCTCACAAACTGATGTTGAAAAAGCCGATATTCAAAGGGAAGAAAAGGAACTTGAAGAAATGCCTGAACTGGAACTAAAACGCCTTGCGGAAATTTATGAAAAGCGAGGATTGAAACCAGAGACAGCAATTGTTATAGCAAAGGAATTAACTGCTTATGATGCCTTAGGAGCACACATGCGGGATGAGCTTGGGTTAAATGAGGTGACACAAGCAAAGCCCTTGCAAGCAGCCCTAGCATCAGGCATTTCTTTTACTGTTGGAGGTATATTACCTTTTCTTGTTGCTCTAACGTTACCACTCAATTACATTGAATATTCCCTATATATATTTGCAATTATTTTTCTTATTATTATGGGTATTGTTGCTGCACGTGCTGGGGGGTCAAACACCGGAAAAGCAATTGTTAGAATTACCTTTTGGGGAACTACAGCAATGGCCTTAACCGCACTTGTGGGCAATGTATTTGGTGTTAATGTAGGTTGAAGTGTAAAAGTATAATCATCCACTATCCATAAAAATCATTACTTATTTCCCCACCTGCAACCAATACGAACCACCGTGCTTTTCCACATTGCTCATGTTGGGGTGATTCCATAAAGGAGAAATAAGCCCGGAAAGGGCAGGATCTTCACTAATAAAATAATTAGGAAGCAGGGTCTTGTACTTATCCGGATTTGCCAAAACAAATGCTGCCAACATGTATTGTTCGTTGTAATAACGATCACACATGAATTGGGGGTAATCGTAGGGCAGATAAATATCATGAATATGAACGATCACTCCTTTTTTTAAAAACGGGAGTAGTTCAAGAAAGCAAATCATCGCATCCGAATTGGGAAATACCCTGTGGGAATTATCAATAAACAGAATATCGTTTTCATTAAGTGTTTCCACAATAAACCGTGAATCGGATAGATTTTCAAAGGGCTCACGAATAACACGGTCGGCCAGGTGATCAATGGCGGCCCTAGGAAAGGGATCGATGGAAATGATTTCAGTTTTTATATGGTTTTCTGTTATCGATTTTCGCGCAACTTTTGTGGAATTTCCTGATCCAATCTCAATATACTTTGCGGGTTTAAATTCAGCTATCATTCCATAAATACCCACAATATCAAGTCCGGGCAAAAACCCATTGTTCCAGGCGGGTTTATTTTGATCTTTCTCCAAGGATGCGTCCTGAATAGCATGAATTTGCACATCGTATTTCAAGAATGACTGCAACAGTTCTTCATACGATTTCCTGTTCTCATTAATAATTTCATTTAAGCCCTTGTGCGGTGGATTGCCATGACCATATCGTGGTTTCGGATTAACCCGATAATCCAAATGCACACTCTGGTATTTGGAAGAAAGAAAACGATAAGCGGATTTGAATTTTTCCAGCATTGTAAAAGTAGAGTTAGTTCATAATCAGAATTCTTCCGATCACATGAATTGAACTCTAAAATTAAATAAAAAACTGAGGAGGACGGCTTTCAACCTCTCTTATGGGTCGATCTTCATGCAGGAGTACCTTCGCCATCGGACAAGAGCATTTGAACAACGGGTTTTTTATACCGATCACTGGCATTCAGCAAATAAATCTGATCAAGAAACCGCTCACGGTTACGTTGCCAAAACCAAACCCCTTGCTGCTGCATTCCTCCGTCGTGGCGCTGATCCATTGTTGATTTTATGAGATTGAATACAGGATCAAGATCCGACTCTTGCTTTAAAAACAAGGTCAGCTCCATTTCCGCGAGTCGTCCGGAAACAAAGCGGCATGCCAATTCAGCATGACCATTTTTTTCGTTGCATAGCGCAACCGAATCGATGGTTTCCAGATCATCCTGATATAGTGGCGTTCCTACCCTTGCCTCCATTACTGCCGATGAAGGATCTCCAATCGAAATTCCGGCTATATCTCCTGTGTTTTTTCCAAAAAAAAGAATTTCCACACAATCAACTGCAGATCGTTTGTCGCCCTGTGGCGTTGTCATGCATGAAAACAATGAGAAAAGGAAGAATACCAACAAAGACCGGGACATACACTACTTTTTGCAAAACTATGTAAAAATCCCGGCTTGCACACCGCAAAGCCGCTCCCAAACGAGTACCAGTGTCCTAACATCCTGTTCACAATAATCAACGATCCGTTGCAAATCCTTTTCCTCCCAATAAACACGAGCTACATCGCTGCCGTTCATATCTGTTTTCGAACTCGGCACATTAAGTACATGGGCAAGAAGATCCAAAGAGGTGTAGTGCTTATGATCACCAAATTTCCACAGCTCCATAGTGTCTATATGCGGAACTTCCCAGGGTTTTCGTTCCTGTAAATGAAGGATGCGTGGAATGGTTATCCCAAGTACAATCATGCGACGGCACAAATAAGGGAAATCAAATTCCTTTCCGTTATGCGCACACAAGCGATGAAAATCTTCATTAAAATTCTTTGAAATAAAATCGCAAAATTGCCTAAGCAAATCTGTTTCATCGTCTCCCGCAAAAGAACGGATACGCAGTTCGTTTTTTCCGCGGTTAAAGAGGTAGTATCCGCACGAAACACAGACAATTTTCCCAAATTCCGCATAAATCCCGGCTTTCCTATACCGTTCGTTCACATCCGGAAGTTCACGCGAACCAAAACGGGTTTTCGCATCAAATAAGGATTGCGTTCCGGCATCCAAACGATTAAACTCATAAATAAGCGGTACCGTTTCAATGTCAAGAAACATTATGTTTTCAGCTGTTTGCATCATAAAACAAACATACAAGGATCAAGAAAAAGATCCAGACCAAAATTAGGGTGCCGATTAAGATTCGGTCGGGAGGAATAGGGTAAATTTTCTTACTTTTAGAGCATAAATAAGAACCATGTCTGATATTCTCGAACAGATCATACGCACCCGTTTTAAACAGTTCAATGAAGACGCGCTAATTGCCGAGATTCTTGAACATGGTGCATTGCACACTTGTGCAACCGAAGAGCAAATCATAAATCCAGGTGCTTATATCAAAATGGTTCCTTTACTCGTGTATGGCTCCATACGCATCAGCAGGCAAGATGAAGAAGGACGTGAAATTTATCTGTACCACCTGTATCCCGGCCAAACCTGCGCCATCTCGCTCAATTGTTGCATCAGCATGAAACCAAGCGAAGTGATGGCCATTGCTGAAGAAGAAACCGAATTCATTTCCATTCCGGTGCACTTACTGGATGAATGGATTGTCAAGTATAAAAGCTGGAGAAATTTTATGTTTGAGACTTACAGAGAACGATTTCACGAATTGATTCAGACCATTGATAATATTGCTTTTCATAAACTGGATGAACGCCTGGTAATTTTTTTGAATGAGCAAATCAAAGCGGGAAAATCAAAAACACTTCATCTTACCCATCAGCAGATTGCTCAATCACTGGGATCATCGCGTGAAGTAATATCACGATTGCTGAAACAACTGGAACGTGACGGCAAAGTAAAACTGGGAAGGAACGAGATTACAATGGCTTAGTCTCTGCTTTGTGAGATTTGTCACTGCCGGATTTTACAGGGCGTCCTACCTTTGCGCTATAAAATTTAGACGTATGAATCTCCAGGAATTGGTAAAAGACCCAAAAACGGTTTTAATTGATGTAAGAACCCCAATGGAGTATGCCGACCAGCATATTGAAGGTTCCTTGAATATTCCTCTGGATACTGTTCCGGAAGAAATTGACCGCATCCGCAACCTGAACGCCCCCGTTGTATTGTTTTGTCGCTCCGGCGCACGCAGTGGTCAGGCCTTGATGTATCTGCAGCAGGCGGGTATTAAAAACAGCTATAATGCTGGTGGAATCAGCAATGTGATGATCCTAAAAATGAATTAATATGTTCGGACTGATCAAAAATTTATTTGGCGAGAAAACAGATTTTCGTGCCCTCATGAAAGAAGGCGCAATCATTATCGATGTGCGTACGCCACAGGAATACAAAGGTGGTCACATTAAAGGATCACAAAATATCCCTCTGGATAAAATCGATGCACAGGCAGAAAGCATCCGAAAAAAAGGAAAGCCGGTAATTACTGTTTGCCGCTCCGGCGGAAGAAGCGGAATGGCTGCTGATATTCTTCGCAAAAAAGGAATTAAAGTGGCCAATGGCGGCCCCTGGAACAGTTTGCAGCGAAGCATAGAGTGAAGCAATTCTCGTTTATGCGCATTTTTCGCTTAGCACTTGGAGCGATGATCGTTGGTGAAGGACTTCACTCGGGCGATTACCTGCTGATTGTGCTTGGCGGTGTGCTAATTGTACAAGGTATTTTGAATAGGGGTTGCGGATTTGGAAATACCTGTACTGTCCGTTCAGATACAAAATCGGAACAAGAAATCAGCTATGAAAAAATTGATTCGTGATTGGAAAAAAACAATTGTAGGTATTGCAGCGGGAGCAATTGCGGGTTGGATGTATTGGTATTTTATTGGTTGCAGTAATGGATCATGTAGGATTTCATCAACATGGTACATGAGCACCCTTTATTTTTCGATTGGGGGCGGATTGTTAGCCGAATCTTTTACGCCGACAAAAAAAGCTGAAACGAAAAATTAAATTTTCAAAACAAGCGAACGCCCAATACACAAACATCATCTACCTGCTCCAAATCACCTCTCCAGTTTTCAAACGCAGTAAGTAACTGTTGTTGCTGTGTCAGCATGGAAGCTCCATTCATGGCAAGAAGCATTTTTTTGAAGTTCGCTTCTTTCAATTTTTTTCCTTTTTCTCCTCCAAACTGATCGCAGTACCCATCCGAAAAAAGGTAAAACACATCTCCGGCAATTGGCCGGATAGCATGCGTTGTAAATGGTTTCCTTCCGTCGAAACTACCGATGGGTTGTTTATCGGGTTTTATTTCTGTGATATTACCGTCACGCAAAATCCATAAAGGATTGTTCGCTCCTGACCAAAATAATTCTTTCGTGTTTGTATTAAATACAGCAAGTGAAATGTCCATTCCATCCTTAACATCACTTTCAGATCGGGAAAATGTTTCCAGAACCAATTCCGTTACCTTATCCAAAATCGCTCCGGGATCTGTCATTCCGAATTCTTTTACAGTACGATGCAAGGCATTGGAACAAACCACACTCACCATTGCACCCGGTACTCCATGTCCGGTGCAATCTGCAACTGCAAAATAGATCAGTTTCTCATTGCGGGTATTGTTGACCTCTTCGAGCCAGTAAAAGTCACCGGCAACAATATCTTTTGGTTTATAGAGAATAAAACTATCGCGCAGCAAAGAAGTGAGATAGGCAATAGGCGGTAAAATGGCATCCTGCAGTCGTTTTGCATAATTGATGGAATCAAGCACTTCTTTGTTCTTTTCTTCCACAATCGCTTTTTGCAATTCGATGATTGATTTCTGCTGCATGATCTCTTCATTCGCCTTTTTCTTCTGACGATATCCCCGGTAGAGGGAAATCAGAAATATGATGAGCAACAGTGATGCTCCGCCAAACATCATATTTATTCTGCGCTGATCCTGTGTTTCTTTTTCAGCAAGTTTTTTCTGCTCTTGGGCAAGCATCGCTTTGTTACGTTCTGCTTCCGTTTGTGCCTTTTCACGGGCAAGTTGTTCTTCTTTTAAATTGGACTCCTGCTCCAGTAATAAAATTGAATTTTCCTTGATCTGATTCTCGGTTTTTTCCTTCTCTAAGGCCTCCTTGTTACGCAAAAGCATCAACTGACCAATTTTCTGATCTCTGCTGAGCATTTCAATTTGCTGTTCCTTTTTTGAGTTTTCATACTTCGCTTCCATCTCCCCCAATTGCTTTTGCTTCTCGAAATTCAGGGAACTATCACGAATCGTTAGAAATTTTTCAAAATACTGATAGGCTTTTTCATAATTACCCATAGTCGCATACGACTGATGCAATGATCGGTAAAGGTGTTGACCGGTATAAAGCGATCCGTGTTCTTTGAATTTTAATTCCGCCTCATGCAGGTATTTCACTGCCAATTCCGGCTTTTTTTCGATCTCAATCAAATCAATTCCAATGGCAATATTCACATTAAATACGCCGGATTCATTATCTGTTTTACGGAAGAATTCAAGCGCCTTTACCTTGTATTCAAATCCTTTTGTCGGTTCACCAAGTTCGTAATATGTAATTCCAAGGTTGGTATAAATAGATCCCAGATGACGCTTAATTGGAGATGTTGTAGTCTCGAGCAAATCTCCTGCCTTATGTAACAACACAAGCGCATCCTTCTGTTGTTTAAGCGCCTTAAGGGCAGAGCCC
>JBKBUQ010000045.1:0-19735 GCA_046289975.1 Flavobacteriales bacterium
CATAAGGAACCAGATCTCCAAAAACCACCCTGCCACGAACAGAAGGACGACTGTAACTTAATTCGATGTTTGATGTTGCAAATCCTTGCTTAACTGAAATTGTAGGACTTGGGGCAGGAACGTTTAGCTGTCCAAACAGGTTCTCGGAAGCCAACATTGTGATTGCCAGCGATAAACCCATCATAAAAATGCTCTTCTTGATCATAATGTTTTAATTTTTTTCAAATGTAAGCGATTAATTGTCATTACAATGATTTTCCGCCACTTAAACAGTGGTTTATGAATTTTGTTCAAATCAACGCATTATCAATCCTTATTGCCTCAGGTTGAGTATATTTGCCATTCTCAAAAATCGCCATGGCGAACATATTTTTTGCACATACAACAGCTGTGATAGATGAAGGGGCTCAGATTGGTGAAGGAACCAAAATCTGGCACTTCAGTCACATCATGCCCAATTGTAAAATCGGAAACCACTGCAACATTGGCCAGAATGTTGTGATCTCACCTGAAGTTATTCTGGGAAATAACGTTAAAGTGCAAAACAATGTGAGTATTTATACCGGTGTTACCTGCGATGATGATGTTTTTCTTGGGCCTTCGATGGTTTTTACCAATGTGATCAATCCCCGCAGTGCAGTTAACCGTCGCGATCAATATGCAAAAACACACGTGGGAAAGGGCGTTTCCATTGGTGCCAACGCAACTATTGTTTGCGGAAACAACATAGGAGAATTTGCATTTATCGGTGCTGGTGCAGTTGTAACCAAAGAAGTTCCTGCATTTGCTCTTGTAGTTGGGAATCCTGCAAAACAAACCGGGTGGATGAGCGAGTATGGGCATAAACTTTCCTTTAACAAAGAAGGAATTGCAGAATGTCCGGAATCGGGTCAGCGCTATGAATTAAAAAAAGGAATCGTTTCACGTATCAGCTAATTTTCTATAGTGGAGAGTAAAATTAAATTTGGTGTAATTGGTCAAGGTCACATTGGCAAGCGTCACGCAGAAATGATTCGCCGTAACCCGGAATGCGAACTGGTGGCAGTATGCGATATTCTACCATCAGAAATCACAAACTCACCGGCTGCGGATCTGCCTTATTTTTCCGATGTACTGCTCATGCTTCAGTCTCACCCCGATATTGAAGTCGTTAGTATCTGTACTCCCAACGGGTTACACGCCCAACATTCTTTACTTGCCCTGGAAAACAAAAAACATATTGTGGTTGAAAAACCAATGGCCCTGAATAAACGTGATTGCGAAGAAATTATCTTCAAAGCATTGCAAGCCCATAAACATGTGTTTTGTGTCATGCAAAACAGATACTCTCCCCCTTCTCAATGGATCAAGTCGCTGATTGAATCCGGAAAACTCGGAAAAATTCACATGGTCCAACTGAATTGCTATTGGAACAGAGATGATCGTTACTACAAAAAAGGGAATTGGAAAGGAAGTATTGACCTTGATGGCGGCACATTGTTTACCCAATTTTCGCACTTCATCGATATCATGTATTGGCTGTTTGGAGATATTCAAAATATTCAGGCTCGCTTTGCTGACTATACCCATAAAGATCTCACTGCATTTGAAGATTCAGGAATTGTAAACTTCGAATTCAGTCAAGGCGGAATGGGATGCATCAACTATTCCACTTCCATATGGGATAAAAATCTGGAAAGCTCTATTACTATCATTGGCGAAAACGGAAGTGTAAAAATCGGCGGTCAATACATGGATCAGGTTGAAGTTTGTCACATCAAAGATTACAAGATGCCGGAACTTGCTCCTACCAATCCTGCCAACGACTACGGTCATTACAAAGGATCGGCAAATAATCACCATTACATTTTCACCAATGTAATCGATACACTTAAAGGCAGAACTACCATGACAACAAATGCGATGGAAGGACTAAAAGTGGTGGAGATTATTGAACGTATTTACGCCCTGAAAAATTCCAACAAAGGATAAAAAAGGATAAACAAAGGATATTTTTTGAGTATGAAAAAGCAATTACCATCTTCTACCCCTAACAAGAATCTTTACAAGCTGATTGCTGAAAAAAAAGAATCGATTGCTGTTATAGGATTAGGTTATGTAGGCCTACCCATTGCACTTGCATTTGCGAGAAAAATTAAAGTGATTGGTTTCGACATCAACGCCCAGCGCGTTGAAATGATGAAAAAGGGAATTGATCCAAGTAACGAATTAGCAAAAGAAGAATTCAAGGGTTGCGATATTACATTCACTGCAAATCCCGCAGATCTGAAAAAAGCTAAATTTTTTGTGGTTGCCGTACCCACTCCTATTGATGAGCATAATCTACCTGACCTGAGTCCGCTGCTTGGTGCATCCACTACTGTTGGAAGAGCACTTAAAAAGGGAGATTATGTCGTATTTGAATCAACGGTATACCCTGGTTGCACGGAAGAAGATTGTATACCAGTACTTGAAAAGGAATCGGGCTTGAAATTCAAGAAGGATTTTAAAGTAGGTTACTCTCCTGAACGTATCAATCCCGGAGACAGAGAACACACGATAACAAAAATTAAAAAAGTGGTTTCAGGATGCAGTGCAGAATCACTTGACATCATTGCTAAAGTGTACGAACTGATCATTGAGCCCGGCGTGCATCGTGCGGCAACCATCAAAGTTGCAGAAGCTGCCAAGATTATTGAAAACACCCAGCGCGATGTAAATATTGCACTGATGAATGAATTGTCTATCATCTTCAACAAAATGGGCATTAACACCTTTGATGTGCTCGAAGCTGCCGGAACTAAATGGAACTTTCTTCGCTTTTATCCGGGCTTGGTTGGCGGACATTGTATTGGTGTCGACCCGTATTATCTCACCCACAAAGCTGAAGCCTTGGGTTATCATTCGCGTGTAATTAACAGCGGAAGATATGTAAATGATTCAATGGGATTTTACGTGGCGAAAAACACAGTAAAAAAAATCATCGCAGCAGGAAAGAACATAAGCAAATCGAAAGTTCTTGTTATGGGAGCCACATTCAAAGAAAATGTAAGCGACATCAGAAATTCGAAGGTTGCTGATGTGGTTAAAGAATTAAAATCCTTCGGTGTTAAAGTTGATGTAGTTGATCCGCATGCCGACTCTGCTGAACTTAAACATGAGTATGGATTTGGATTAAATAAATTAGGCAAGGGATACGATGGTGTAATTATCTGCGTTAATCACAAAGAATATTTAGATCTCGACGAAAAATTCTTTGCAGGAATTTTAAATAAAAGAGGCGTGCTCACAGATGTTAAGGGAATCTATAAGAACAAGATTAAAAAAATCACTTATTGGAGTTTATAATGAGCAGCACAACAAAAATACTCATCACAGGAGGTGCCGGGTTTATCGGATCACATGTTGTAAGAAGATTCATAAAGAATTATCCTTCTTATCAAATTTACAACCTCGATAAGCTCACCTATGCCGGTAATCTTGAGAACTTGCGCGATATTGATAAATCACCAAACTATCATTTTATTAAAGGTGATATCGTGAACAGTGAATTCATTCAACAATTATTCAGCGAACACGATTTCGATGGCATTATTCATCTCGCAGCTGAATCACATGTCGACCGTTCCATTGCAAATCCAATTGAATTTGTATTAACCAATGTAGTTGGCACAGTAAATCTGTTAAATGCTGCACGCAAAGGAGATAAGAAAAGAAGATTCTATCACATCAGTACCGATGAAGTTTATGGTTCTCTTGGCACAAGCGGATTATTTTCAGAACAAACCAAATACGACCCCCATTCGCCATACTCAGCATCCAAGGCATCATCCGATCATTTTGTCCGCGCTTATTACGACACGTATGGTCTGGATATCGTAATTTCCAATTGCAGCAACAATTATGGTCCCAACCATTTCCCTGAAAAACTTATTCCACTTTCCATTAATAATATCCGCAACAACAATGCGCTTCCGGTTTACGGAAAAGGAGAAAATGTTCGCGATTGGTTGTATGTAGAAGATCACGCTTCGGCCATTGATTTGATTTACCATAAAGGGAAATCCGGCGAAACATACAATGTGGGAGGATTGAACGAATGGAAAAACATTGATCTGATTCGTTTCCTGTGCAAAACCATGGATGTAAAACTTGGTCGTGAAATTGGCTCTTCAGAACGACTCATCACCTTCGTAAAAGACAGAGCCGGCCATGATCTCCGTTATGCCATCGACGCTTCCAAATTGCGCAACGAACTGGGGTGGAAACCTTCAGTTACGTTTGAAGAAGGATTGGAAAAAACAGTAGAATGGTACCTCCGGAATACCGCATGGCTTGACAGAGTAACATCCGGCGAATACCGTAATTACTACGAACAACAATACACACATCGCTAAGATTTTAATTTGATCATGGGTTTTTTGGGCGGATTATTCGGGAGAAGAAAAAAAGAAATTTTACCACCTGCTGATCTTACTTTGCTGGGAACTGATGTGCATTCGCATTTTATTCCGGGTATTGACGATGGTGCGAAAACCATGGAAGACTCCCTGAACATGCTACGTACAATGCAGGAGTTTGGCTATAAAAAAGTCATAACTACACCGCATATCATGTCGGATTTTTACCGCAATACGCCGGAAATAATTCTAAGCGGACTAGATAAACTAAGAGAAGCTGCACACAAAGAAAACATCCAACTTACAATTGAAGCAGCAGCTGAATACTATCTCGATATTGAACTGGAAGATAAAATCCGAAAAAAAGAGTTGCTCACTTTTGGTAATAATTATGTCCTGTTTGAAATGCCTTTTGTTGGCGAGCCTAAAAATCTGAGTCGGGCAATTTTCGAGATGCAGATGGCAGGCTACAAACCCGTATTGGCACATGTTGAACGCTACTTATTCTGGCACCGCGAACCTGAAAAAGCACAAACCCTGTTCGATAAGGGTGTTATCCTCCAATTGAACCTGAATTCCCTGAGTGGGCACTATTCCCCACAAGTGCAAAAATCTGCAGAACAATTACTTGATTCAGAGATTATTGGACTCCTTGGAACAGATTGTCATAACATGGGTCACCTGGAGTTGTTGAAACAAAGTTCAACACTACCCTATTTTCACAAAGCAATGAAAATCAATAATTTACTGAATCACACCTTGTAATCGGAGATTCAAAAAATTGTTAACACTCAACTTATAAGTCGCTGAATACGTATATTTGAGTCATACGTATGAGGCTACGAATTTTACATCCGCACACTTTACTCCTGGCTATCACTTTCTGTTCGGCCAGTTTAGCTGTTGCAGGTCCGGGGAATACGGATGGGAATAATGATAAATCAACTGAAACTTCTACCGAAACCAAAACTACGCCCGTCCCTTTCAATCTGAACAGTGGCGAATGGGTGATAATTGAAGTGATTGAAGACAATAAACCCCAACCTCAACCGGATAAAGTTACTGTTGAACGAAAGAACATTTCGCAAATGACAGTTACCAAAGTTGAAGTTCGCAGTTGTCAGAAAAACACAACGCCTGAGCAACTCATTCCAATCTTACGCGAAATCAACCAAACAGTAAACCATCGTCGGATTTATATGCAGGAAGAAAACGGAAAAAAAATCTGGTACATCTCACCTGAATTTAAAGAAATTCCTCAAGTGAATACGCCTGCTCCCGCTGCTGCACCTGCTGAACTTACTGTTCCATTTATTTTTCAGATCAAGATTTAATCTCAGCTCTTTGCATAAAAAAAAAGTCCCGCAACAACGGGACTTTTTTATTTTACTGTTTTAGCATTAAGCACTTGCCACTTCCACTTCAGGCGAAATTTTCTTCACGAGTCCCTGCAATACTTTTCCGGGTCCTACTTCAACATATTGCGTTGCACCATCTGCAGTCATTTGGCGCACTGATTGTGTCCATGCAACAGGTGCGGTCAACTGCGCAACTAGATTCTTTTTAATTGCTTCCGGATCAATAACTGCACTTGCTGTGACATTTTGGTATACGGGACACATTGGTGTATGGAATTGCGTTACATTGATCGCTGCTTCCAATTCAACGCGAGCTGGCTCCATTAGTGGAGAATGAAATGCTCCTCCAACAGGCAGCAACAACGCACGTTTTGCACCTTCTGCTTTTAGAGCTTCACAAGCACGATTCACAGCATCAACAGCACCGGAAATCACGAGCTGACCCGGACAATTATAATTCGCAGCAACAACCACACCTTCCGTTGCAGCGCATATCTCTTCTACTTTGGCATCATCCAATCCAAGCACCGCCGCCATAGTGGAAGGTTCTGCTTCACATGCTTTCTGCATTGCTAAAGCGCGCTTTGAAACAAGTACCAGTGCATCTTCAAACGAAAGTGTTTTGTTTGCAACCAGTGCAGAAAATTCCCCCAGAGAATGTCCTGCAACCATGTCGGGTTTAAATGAATCGCCCAAGGTAGCAGCAAGAACAACAGAGTGTAAAAAAATGGCAGGTTGAGTAACCTTGGTTTGCTTTAATTCTTCATCAGATCCTGAAAACATGATGTCCGTAATTCGAAATCCAAGAATGGAATTCGCATTTTCAAACATTTCCTTTGCAAGTGGTAATTGCTCATAAAGGTCCTTTCCCATTCCGGAGAATTGGGATCCCTGTCCGGGAAACACATATGCTTTTTTCATGATTATTGGTTTACGGACGAAGATAGAAAAAGGTAGAAAACAAAAAACCCCGCTTACCGCGGGGTTTTTCAAACTATAATTCAATGTTCTTATTCATTGCGATTTCCGAGCAAACGGAGAAGCATAATGAAAAGGTTGATGAAATCAAGGTAAAGTGTAAGTCCGGCCATGATCGCCATTTTGCTTGCAAGCTCGTGACCGGAACCAACCTGCTCACCCATTTCCTTAATTTTCTGCATGTCGTATGCTGTGAGTCCTGTGAAAACCAACACTCCAATGATGCTGATTAACCACTCAAGACCTGAGCTTTGCATAAAGATGTTTACAATGCTTGCGATGATTATTCCGATAAGGCCCATCATCAGAATAGATCCGAATTTGGTAAGGTCTGTTTTGGTAGTGTAACCCAGGAATGCCATTACACCAAATGTACCTGCAGTGATAAAAAATACTGCTGCAATTGAACCGGTGGTGTACATGATAAAGATTGAACTGAGCGACAATCCCATCATACCTGCATAAAGGATAAAAACGCCTAACAATACCGGAGCAGATAAACGGTTAAATGCAAAATTCATCAAGAGAACCAACCCGAGTGGTGCAAAAGATACGATCCAGAATAATGGGTTTGGACGACCGGTTTCGGAAATAAAGAGACGAACAAACAACTCAAGATTACTTCCGATGGCATATGCAACTACACCTGTAATGGCAAGCGCTGCCAGCATATAGGAGAAAACATTGGCTACAAACGTGCGGGGAATTACGCCGGAAAAAGAAGAGGATCCACCGCTTCCAACGTTGGTTGAGGTATTGAACATATTGTTGCTCATGGTTATGGTTTTTAGGTTATAACGAATTTAGTGAATTATTATTTTAAATGTGATCCAATCAATGAAATGAATTCCTTTCGGGTTGGGTCTTTCAGGAATTCACCAGTGAAAGCAGAGGTTGTGGTTACTGAATTTTGCTTCTGAACACCTCGCATCTGCATGCACATATGACTGGCTTCGATCACCACTGCAACTCCAAGAGGATTCAATGTCTCCTGAATACAGTCGCGGATCTCCGTTGTCAGTCTTTCCTGTACCTGCAAACGCCGTGCAAAGGCATCAACAACACGTGGAATCTTGGAAAGTCCGACAATATGTCCGTTCGGGATATAGGCAATGTGTGCTTTCCCAAAAAAGGGTAACATATGGTGCTCGCACATGGAATAAACTTCAATATCCTTCACAATTACCATCTGACGGTATTCTTCGGCAAACATAGCGGATTGAAGTATCTCTTTGGGATTCAGATCATAACCATGTGTTAAAAACTGAAGAGCCTTAGCAACACGTTCCGGGGTTTTGAGCAATCCTTCCCGCTTTGGATCTTCCCCAAGTGCAGGAATGATCTTCGAATAAGCCTCCGAAATCTGCTTCAAAGTGCCTTCATTGTACTGTTCAACGCGTTCGTAACCGTCAAGCGAGTTCTCGGAAATTATGTCAGTTGGATTCGCCATAGCAATGCTTATTCTCCGAAATATTCTGCGTAATTATTTTCTGTTTCCCAAAGTCGGATATTGTGCAATTCTCCCCCCAGGGTTCGTACCGGTTCTTCAAGGATCTCCCAGATCTTGATTGCAAGATTTTCGGTGGATGGCTTAATTCCCTTCATAAAATCAACATCCACATTGAGATTTCGGTGATCCAGTTTTTCAATTACTTCATTGCGGATTAATACACTCAAGGCTTTTAAATCAACAATAAACCCGGTAACAGGATCAGGAACTCCCTTCACGGTAACAAACAGGTTATAATTATGTCCATGCCAGTTTTTATTGGCACATTTTCCAAAAACCTCGAAGTTCTTCTCCTCCGACCACTCATCATGCCACAGCTTGTGCGCGGCATTGAAATTTTCCCTGCGGGTTATGTATGACTTTCTCATTGCAATTAAACACTGCAAATATACGAGTAATCAGACACAAGGTGCAATTAACGGACAATCAGCTTCCGCGTCAGACGCTTTCCATTATGCACCACCGATAACACATATGTACCCGAAGCTATTTCTCTTCCATTTGCATCATCTCTCTGCCAGATTAAGCGCTGCTCACCGCTACTACTTGTTCCTGAGTAAATCACCCTGATTTCCCTACCGCTGATGTCGAATACCCGAACATCCAATTTCCCTTCAGAGGGCACATAAAGATCAATCGTAATTGCCTCGGCAAAAGGATTGGGATAGGTTGCAAAATGAAGTTCTTCCGTTTTTAATTCGGGGCTGGATAAAAACAGGGGTGTCAACTGTGCAGAAAATATTCCGTTTCCATGAGTGGCAACTACCATTTTCCCATCCGAAGCACGCGCTTTGATCATATTCACAATTGAATTACCGATAACACCCGGTGCCTCCTGTTGCCAAATGGTATTGATTCCGTTCAATTGATTCGTTGAATACAATCCGACTGAAGTTCCAACCAGATAAATTTTTTCGGGCGCGGAAGGATAAATCAATGACCAATACACAGCAGGACCACTCCCGCTGCCGTCCGGAAATTCTTCAAGATTACCGGATACATCTTCCCAGGTCACACCCGCATCCGGAGTATGAAAGACACTTCGAATTCCATAATTGGAAAATGTCACCAATAATTCATCTCCGTCAAATTCATTGGTTCCGATAGAACTTACATAGGAATTGGGAGGAAAGATAGAAGCAGAAATTGCTGTTTTCACAGGAGTAGGTCCTGCAGCCTGATCCAATTTCAAAACATGACTTTTATTTGAACCGTAATATACTCGACCGGGATTAGCAGGAGAGATTGCACACACCGTTATATTTCCCTGTGATAAGGTCAATGTACTTTGCGTGATCTCCGTCCAGCCATGTGTAATTCGATTATATATATCTCCAATAACCGGAATTGTTCCGAGAGAATCATTTCTCCAGATTTTAGCATTGCGCGTGATCATATAGAGACGATCGGTATTGGAAGGGTCAAGAACAAAACAATTAATGAAATTATTGGTAGCAGCAATTCCAACAGGATCAATGCGTGTTCCTAAAATGGTATCACCATCATCGGTCATGATCATTTTATACATTTTTCCCTGCTGAATTGAAAAGATCCAGTGGGGTCGTCCGTTTGGAATACCGGTATACGAACCATCACCACGATACACCCATTTCCAAAGTGAATCGATATGCCTGAATTTAGTGAACCAAATACCATTATCCTGGGCTCCACCAAGTGTGATGTCGTTATAGGCATTTCCCTCCTCAATAGATACAGTATAAAATTGTGAAGTGACATAACCGTTGTTTAAGGAAGTCCAGTTAACAGAATCGGCAAGCACATTCGTACTCAGGTGAATGCCACCATCCGACATGGTCATTGCACGCAAGGAATCCAGAAACACCATTCCATGAAGATCGGGATGGTGATTGGGATAAACATACTGTGCAAGATTGGATTGATTGCACCGGTAACCACCTACCCATTTATAAACCGGACTTGTAAACTGATCATTGGAACGGTAGAGGTTTGTCCCGCCAAGAAAAACAATATTCGAATTAGAAGGATGCCAATTGATGTGCATATCGTATCCGCCTTGTGTTTGAAAATATCCAAAATCGAAATCAAAAAAACCTGTACAACTTCCGGCAGGTAAATTGGATGAACGATTTTCCCAAATACCTCCGCCTCCTGATCCATTTCCGGAGATATATGTGTATTTAAATAATGAATGTCCATTTGTTCCTGAACTTGGAGATTCCATAACACACATCACTTCATTTTCATTCGAAGGATTATAAGCCATTGCTATTCTTCTGTAAGTTGTCGGAAAGCCGGAATGAATGGAATTCCAGTTCACTCCATCTACCGAACGCCATATTCCTTTGGTTGGACCATCACTCGATAATGCAGCATAAAAAACTCCTCCCGGTGTAACTATGATATCTGTATAATCAGAATTTGCAGTGGTAGTTGAATCAAACCCAAGCACAGGTTGCCAGCTTGTACCACCATCTGTACTTCTAAAGACACCGTTAAATACAGCTGCCAGTACTGGAGAATTTCCTACTGCAGTTGGATCAACAACAATTTTCCATACAAAATCCATATCGCCATTTCTGTACATGGTTTGCGGCGTATTTGAAGTTGTAGAACTAAGTAAAGACCAACTCATACCATTGTCGGTTGATTTATAAATTCCGTTTCCACTCATTTGTGAGGTGAATTCAGTTCCGCTGACTATTCCGTAATATTCGCCTGTACCGGCATACCAGGTATCTTCATGTCCAACTCTTTTATCCTGAACAATACATGAAATACTATTGAGATCACCGATATCGGAAACACGTTCAAAATGTGCACCTGCATCTGTACTTCTCCAAATTCCGCTGGTAACTCCACCGGCCAGCAAAATATCCTGATCACGAACATCAAATGCAAGAGCACGTGTTCTTCCACCTAATTCTTTTGGTCCGATGAGTGAAAAATTGATTGAACGTTGAAAATTCTTTGGAAGAGTTGCTGCAAAAGCAAGTTCACGTTGACGTATACCTGCCGGGATCAATCCTGTTGAAGGATCAGCATGTCGCTCAAGTTCCCATGCAAGTCGTCCATCAGGATCGGAAGGATCATTACCACCCATCGCATCACCGGTAAACCGAATACGATCTGTTGGAAGGAGTTGGAGAAGAATGAATCCTGCAAAAACAATGAAAAAGCGAATACGGTTATTCATACAAAAATTTATTTCTTAACTATTAATTCAATTCAAATCCAACCTGAACCAGATCGGTCCAAAACGCGGGATAGGACTTATCTACAACACTTCGCTCTTCAATTATTACCGGACCGGCTACCAATGCCAAGGGGGCAAACGCCATTGCCATTCGATGATCTTCGTAAGTATTAACCGGAATTGAAGGCGTTTTTAGTTCTCCGGAAAACAAAATCAGTTCATCATCAGAAGGGATCTCTGTTCGCACACCAAATTTTGCCAATTCATTTTGCAATGCGCAGAGACGATCTGTCTCTTTTATTCGTAAAGTTTTTAATCCGGTGAAATGTCCGCCAATTCCAAGGCCGGCACAGGTACATGCCAGCGTTTGTGCGATATCAGGACAATCAGAAAAATCAAAGTTGAGAAACTCTGGAATAATTGCGTCCTGATTTTTAACGAGGCGAATTCCTCCCTCTTCATAATGCGATTGCACTCCAAGCATTTCAAAAATTTCACGAACAACACGATCGCCCTGCAAACTTTCGGAATGAAGTCCGCCTAAAAACAAATCGGCTTCTTTTGCAAGAGCAGCCACTTCAAACCAATACGAAGCCGCACTCCAATCAGCTTCAACACAAAAATTGCGCGACTGATACGGAGATGGTGCGATACGGATTTCATTTCCCTCCCAGTTAATCTCAGCACCAAAATACCGCATTAGCTCCATGGTCATATTCAGATAGGGTCGCGATACCGGTTCTTTGGTAAATGAAATAGTTAATCCATCCGGCAATACAGGTCCAATGAGCATAAGAGAAGAAACAAACTGACTGCTCACTCCGGGATTCAGGTTAACTACACCTCCGCTTAGTTTTTTACCCCGGATCCTTAATGGAGGATATCCTTCCTTCCCTGGATAACTGATTTCTGCACCGATGGAACGAAGTGCATCCACAAGTATTCCAATTGGACGATTTTTCATTCGCTCACTTCCGGTTAATAAAAATCTACCCGGACTTATGGAAAGCAATCCCGCAAGAAACCGCATGGCTGTTCCTGCCGGACCAACATCAAAAACCTGTTCAACACCCTCATGAACATCGGGGAGCTGAACTAAAATATCAATCAATGTTTGAGTATCCCGCGCACTTGCAAGATCATGTATTGTAAATTTCTCCTTCGATAAAGCAGCAATAATCAGCACCCGGTTGCTTTCACTTTTTGATCCAGTGAGAGCAAGCCTAGAACAAATTTGTTTGTAAGGCGCTGTTACCTGTATATTCATTAACGGTATAAACTATGATAATAGCGAAACGAGTCACTTATTTCATCTGCGGTACAGGAAAGATCATGAACAGGCTTTCCAATACCATCCAGCAAGGTGAAACTGATACTGTCGTCTTTGTTTTTTTTATCGTTTTTCATTAATTCAATCAGACGATGAGTATCCATGTCCTCAAACACACGATGCTCATACAATGAAGTGATCAAAGTGCTGATCGACGATAATTCTTCCTTGTTCAGTTTGCGTTTGCGTTCAGACAAATAACTTTCACAGATCATTCCTATTGCAACGGATTCGCCATGCGTAAGCGGAGCGCGTTCACCCTCCAGCGATAAACTTTCAACAGCATGACCAATTGTATGTCCGAAATTCAACACTTTTCGAAATCCCTTTTCTGTTGGGTCGGCTTCAACAATTGATTGTTTTATCGCAACAGACTTTTGAATGATCGGTTCCCAATCCGCATTTCCCAGCGGATGTGAATTAAGGATCAGTTCCCAATACGATTTATCGGCGATCAATGCATGTTTAATCACCTCTGCAAATCCCGAAAGTAATTCACGTGGCGGAAGTGTAGATAAAAACACCGGATCGATAAATACAGCAAGTGGTTCTGCAAACAGACCAATCTGATTTTTTAATCCGTTCAGATCGATCCCGACCTTTGCTCCAACTGAAGCATCCACCTGACTAAGTAATGTGGTGGGGATATTAATAAAACGTATGCCTCGTTTATAGGTTGATGCAATAAAACCTCCCATATCGCTGATCACTCCGCCACCTAGATTGATAAACAATGCATGCCTATCGGTTTGCATATCGGAAAGGGCTTCCCAAATATGTGTACAGATGTTGATATTCTTGTTAAGTTCTCCGCTTTCAATCTCAATTAATTCAGCCTGACGTAATGCCTCTATTTGACTGACCAAGACCGGAAAACAATATTGCAGCGAATTTTCGTCAACAAGAATGAACTTCCTGGCCTCTTTTATTCCAGAGGAAGAAAGTAATTCTTCAAGTCCTGAAAAGGCCAGAGAACCAATCTCTACCGGATGATGGTGTATTGTTTGTTTATTCATTGCTGTGTGCAAGATAGCCAAAATGAGACTATCGTACGTGAAAAACAACAAAATACCTTTGCTCAAATCATCTCCCGGAAGGGATCAATAGTTACCTCCATTTTGACCCAAAAAAACGACTTTCCGGTTGCTTTTACAGATATATTTGCAGCATAATACACCGACATGATCTCATTTGAGAATACAGAGATCGCTTTTTCCGGAAAGAGCGATAAGGATCTTCGCAGAGCACACTTGCTTTTCCGATTAATTGGGAGGCCTTGGATGGTAAGGTTGGGGAAAACGATGACCAATCTCGCACTTGCAATGCGCCTTCCCATCAGGGGTATTGTTAAACGAACCATTTTTCGTCATTTCTGCGGCGGTGAAACCATCGAAGAATGTGAATCGAGAATTACCGAATTGGGGAAATTTGGAATTGGAACCATCCTTGACTACTCAGTTGAAGGAAAACATGCTGAAGAAGACCTTGATGCAACTTCCCGGGAAATCATTCGAACAGCAAAGGTTGCCAGTGGAAATCAACATATTCCCTTTTGCGTTTTTAAAGTAACCGGAGTTGCACGCTTTGGATTACTCGAAAAAGTAAGTGCTTCAGAGGAACTTACTAAAGAAGAAAAACAAGAATACCTACACGTGGTAAACCGTGTGGATGCTATTTGCCGCGAAGCATATACAGCAGAAACACCGGTTTTTATTGACGCTGAAGAAAGCTGGATTCAACCGGCTATTGATGGACTTGCCGATGCGATGATGGCGAAATACAACAGACAAAAATCTATTGTGTTTAATACATTGCAAATGTACCGTCACGACCGACTTGACTTTTTTCGCCATTCCATTGAGAAAGCACGAAAAGGCGGATACAGGATCGGAATGAAGATCGTACGCGGTGCGTATATGGAAAAAGAACGTAATCGTGCTGCAGAAAAAAATTACCCCTCCCCTATTCAGCCCGACAAAACAGCTTCGGACCGGGATTATGATGAGGCTTTGCGTCTCGCTGTTGACAATCTTGATGTAACCTCAATCTGTGCAGGCAGTCATAATGAAAACAGTGCCTTACTTCTCACCCGTCTTATGCAGGAAAAAGGAATTCCTGCAAACGATACGCGTATTTATTTTGCTCAATTGCTTGGCATGAGCGACCACATAAGCTTTAACCTGAGTAATGCCGGATACAATGTTGCAAAATATGTTCCTTACGGACCTGTTCGGGAGGTTCTGCCCTATCTTATTCGCCGCGCCGAGGAAAATACAAGTGTAAAAGGTCAAACAGGTAGAGAATTAAGCCTGGTTATCAAAGAAAGACAGCGTCGTAAAAAATTGCAGCGCTGATTCGCATTCACTATCTTGGTGCAGTTATGTTTGCATCAATCCGAATTCCTTTTAGTGCTTTATTGTTTCTGTTTGTATTGACCGGAAGTTATGTAAGTGCACAATCTGCCGACGAAATCCTTTTTGAAACATTAAGGAAAAAAGTTAAACTGGACTCGTATTATGATTCGGCCTCTGTTTTTCGTTCAGGTGAAGAAGCCATTAAACTGGCAAGAAAATTAAACGACCGAAGTAAAGAAGCCGAAATCCTGATCTTTTACGGAAACCACTTTTATTACAGTCACAATTTCCCAAAAGCGAAAGAATATTTTACCAAAGCAAATTTGCTCGCTTTAAATGCCGGCGCAAAATCGATAGAACGTCTTTCAAGAATTCGTCTGACTTATCTTCTACAGGATTACGAAAATAAAGCTGAAGAAGCTGAAATCGGATTCAAGTCCATTTTAAACGAAGCGCAACAAAACAATGACCCGGTAAATATCATTGAATGTTATAATGCTTTGGCAATGTCGGCTGAGAAGAGAAATGACACCCAGGAAGCTTTTAAAAACTATATGGAAGGATTAAGAGTTGCTGAAAAAAATCAACTCTCCTATTATACTGCTGTCATGTTAAACAACATTGGCCTCATCAAGCTCAACAATGGTGAGATCGATGAAGCGTTGGAAGATTTTAACAGAGGATTGGAACTCGCACGTGAGGAAAAAAACCCCAGGCTTGCGGGCCATTTGCAAAACAATATCGGATTGGTCTATATCCGTCTGAATAAAAACGATGAAGCACTTGCTCATTTTCGCATTGGGATTGATTATGCAAAAACCATCAATCACCCAAAAGAAATCGCGGTTGCTTATATCAATTTCAGCTCGGTGCTTAATAAAATAAAACGTTCACAGGAATCGCTCTGGTATCTGGACTCTGCCATTAATGTGATGGAAAAAAACAACATGAAGTTTGAGCTGAGTAAAGGATATCTTGGAAAGGCCCAGGTATTAACCGATATGGAACGCTATGATCAGGCTAAAGTAGTGGCTCAAACAGCCAGAGATGTAGCAAGCGCAAATAATAATCTTGAAGACAATGCATTCGCTCATCTAACCTTACACCGCATCTACGAAAAAATGAAGCTCCATGAGCTTGCTTTAAAGGAATATAAAACATTTCGCACACTCGAAGACAGCCTTCAAAATTCCAGAAACACCCGGGCCATGAAAGAGCTGCGGGTACAATATGAAGTTGAAAAGAAGGACATTCTTCTCGAGCAGGAAAGAAACAAAGCCACCATCCTTGAACAGGAAAATAAATTGCGCGCTTTCAGAGTACGATTGATTATCGGAGGAGGAGTTCTGATTGTTGTTGTTGTTTTCATAATGTTCTATTTACGCAATCAACGCAACCTGCGTAAGGAGCAACAAAAATTCAGTCAACAACTTATTTCCGATCTCGAAAAAGAACGAGCGCGAATTGCCCGTGATTTGCATGATGATATCGGACAGAGTTTATCCGCCGTAAAATCAAAGCTCACATTACTGGCACGTGAAGGAGAGCGGAATGCGCATGAAATGGAAAAAGAAATTGGAAAAGTAATTGAACAAACGCGTGAAATTTCACGTTCACTTTACCCCTCCTATCTTGAAAAAATAGGACTTACGCGAAGTGTAGCACGACTGATGGAGATCGTTCAGAAAAGCACCTCCATTGAATGCAGTTTTGATATTTGTGAAGAAATTGAACAATTGTCGCTCGACAAAAAAACGCATCTCTACAGGATATTGCAGGAATGTGTGAATAATACCATCAAACACAGTGGTGCAGCTGCACTAAAAATTTCCATTGAAGTTAAGGACGATGACTTTGAACTTACCTATCGTGATAATGGCAAGGGTATACAAGACAATGATGAAACAAAGGGAATGGGCTTTTTGAGTATAAAGGAAAGAGCAAGAATGCTCGGAGGAGAAATGGAAATCGGAGACAATTCCGGAAAAGGGTTTCGATTAATCATTACCTTTAACATGGAAAGGAATAGAAAAGAATGAAACTACTGATTGCTGATGACCATCCTATTTTCAGAAAGGGATTGAAAGACATTCTTCAGCAGTCTTTTTCGACAGTTGAGATCATCGAATGCGAAGCGGGAGATAAAACGCTCGAAACTATCCGGCTCGAAAAACCCGACGTTGCCGTTCTTGATATTGATATGCCGCAGATTAACGGTCTAGATATTTGTCAAACTGTTTATAGCGAAGGATTACCTACCCGGATTATCATTCTTACCATGTATAAGGAAGAAGAAATGTTCAACAAGGCATTTCTAACCGGTGCAATGGGTTATGTTGTAAAGGACAATTCTGTTGTTGAGATTGTGGAATGCATCAAAGAGGTAATGCTGGGCAAGAAATTTATTGGTCCCGCCCTTCAGGGATTCCTAACAAAGTTCAAAGAAGCCGATAAAAAGAAAGACCGTATACGGGAATTGCTGCACTCCCTGACTCAGGCCGAATTGAAGACACTAAAACTGGTATCCCAAAACCGCGCGAGCAAAGAAATAGCCGAACTGCTCTTTGTTTCTGTTAAGACCGTTGAGAATTACCGATCCAGGATTTGCAAAAAATTGGAACTCGACCCCCGCAACAACAGCCTCTTATTATGGGTGAGTGAAAACAGAGAACTCCTTGCCACCATTAAGGAATTCTAATTCCATCAGGAGTTTTGTTAAATTTTATTCATCGAATCCTGACTATTGTTAATCGGTTAAATTAAACGGTTTAGCCGATTTTTTTGAGGGGCTACCCCTCTAATTCAGGCCATTTAGGGGGGGTACTTTTGGCATCGGAAAACTACTTCTTTATGCAAAACCGAATATATTGCCAATCTTGGTCAATCCCGACCATTTCCACCCTTCGTGCAAGTGCGCTACTGGGGATGATGTTGTTCCATCTTGTTAGTATTGGAACACATGCACAAACTACAACAACATTTAAGATCAAGTACGACATTAACCTGTTGGACCTTCCTGGTGGTGTTGCACAACTTCCCGGTGGTAACTATGTCATCGGGGCAATTAACAATACCGGTATTTTTCTGCAAGGTAATTTAACCCGTGTAGATCAATCAGGAAATGTGGTATGGTGCAAAACCATGACAGGATCATCTTTAGCAACCATCGTTAATGATGTTATTATTGATAACAGCGGTAATATTGTTGTAGCAGGTGATAATTCACCCGGTGCATTTGTAACAAAGGTTGATGCGGCTGGAAATAATATTTGGGCTACACGAATTTCCCTTCCAAACGGAGGAGGTCAGAGTTCATCTGAATCTGCAAACAAAATCATCCAGGCCAATGACGGAAATTATGTAATTGGCGGAAGTGTGACTTACTTCTGGGATAACGTTGGAAGTGTAAGAAGAGACACTACAGTAATGTTTGTGAGCAAGGTCAACTCAACAACGGGCGCTGTTATGTGGAGCAATGTTATTTATGTTCCAACAGTAAATCCGGATGAAAGCTACGTAACCGGCGTAACAGAAGTATCCGATGGATTTGTTTTTGTTGGTGATCTTTCTGAAGGAACAGGAACGCTGAACAGTGATGGTGATTACCCCTCTGACGCTATCATTTTTAAAGTGAATAAAACAACAGGAGCCCTAGTGTGGACGAGAAAACTCGGTTCAGCAGGACAGTCCGAATATTTCAGTGATGTTACTACAACTTCGGGAGATAAAATTTTAGCCTGCGGTGGTGCTAATGGCGGAGCAATAATGATGCGTTTTGACCTTGCAGGAAATATTGAATGGAGCCACAGATGGACAAACGGTTTAACCTATGAAATGACAGAAGTGGTTGAAACGTTCGATGGTCAATATGCAGCTTTTGGAATGAATACTGTTTTTTCTATACCTTTCCCTTCATTCTATGGAACAATACATAAGGTTACTACAGCAGCAACTCCGGCAACAACTTTTGGAAAAAGATACACCACTCCGGGAGCTTTAGGCAGCATTTCGCTAATTCCTGAAGGAATCAAAACACAGGATAACGGATTTTTAATGTCGTTAATGACATTTGGCCTTCCCGATTACTCCATCTACTCCGTAAAAACAGACCCAACCGGTGTTATCGCCCCGAGCGGGGGATGCGCAGAGACCAACTTCTCACCTTCGCGTGCGAACTACAATCCAACAACTTCATTAATTACTCCAACCGAATACCTCAATTACGCAACAGGCGGTTCAATAGTAATTACAATGGCAAATGTAACTCCTGTTACAACTATCGATTGTCGCACTGTTATTTGTTCTGCACCACCAGCACCAACCGTTTCTACCAATCCTAATCCTGCCACCATTTGTGCAGGTCAGTCGGTAACACTAACTGCGAGCGGCGGAAGCGGTGTTACCTATCGCTGGTATACAGTTTCATCAGGAGGCACTGCATTTGCCACAGGCGCATCAACAGTAGTTTCTCCTTCTACAACCACCACCTACTATGTAGAAGCAGAAGATAACGCCAATCCGGGTTGTGTGAGTACACGTACTGCAGTAACCGTAACAGTAAATCAACTTCCGAATGTTGTTGCATCACCTTCACCTGCATCAGTATGTGCAGGAAACGGACCCAACATTGCATTAAGTTCAAACGTTGCAG
>JBKBUQ010000046.1:0-19712 GCA_046289975.1 Flavobacteriales bacterium
GGAATGATGGGTGATGGATACCGTTTTAACGGAATGGGTGATTCTGCAATGATATATTATAACAAGGCCATTGATAAATTCAATGAAACGATCAAATGCAATAATGAATATCCCAATGCCTATCGTTTTCTTGGGTTTACTTTTCGTTCATTGGGTGATTCCATTAAAGCGAATGAATATTTCGCAACCTATGAGCGTTTGAACGCGCTGCCGAAGAAGAAATAATGATTATCTGTTCTTTCCTTCAATAGCATTTCAGGCTCCCCAGTTATCGCGATCCAGGCTTCTGTATTGGATAGCCTCAGCGATGTGATGCGTTTGGATGTGTTCTGCACCTTCAAGGTCGGCTATGGTTCTTCCTACTTTAAGAATACGGTCGTAGGCTCTGGCAGATAATCCAAGTTTATCCATCGCATTGCGCATTAGTTGTTCGCTTGGTTTTTCTATGCGACAAACTTCGCGAAGCATGCGTGACGACATTTGTGCATTGCAATGTAATCCGGGATTCATCCGGAAACGTTCTTCCTGAACAACGCGCGCCTGAATTACACGTTCACGAATGGGTTTGCTTCCTTCTGTTTTTGCGGCAGCGGCTAATTCATCGTATGAAACGGGTGTCACCTCAATATGAATATCGATGCGGTCGAGTAGAGGTCCGCTTATTTTGTTGAGGTATTTCTGTACAATACCCGGACCGCATACACATTCTTTTTCGGGATGGTTGTAGTATCCACAAGGACAAGGATTCATGGCTGCAACCAACATAAAACTCGCAGGGAATTCCACACTGAAACGAGCCCGTGCGATGGATACTTTTCTGTCTTCAAGCGGTTGGCGCATTACTTCAAGTACAGTTCGTTTGTATTCGGGCAGTTCATCCAAAAATAGCACGCCATTGTGTGCAAGCGAAATTTCCCCCGGTTGCGGAAATCCTCCTCCGCCAACAAGTGCTACATCCGAAACGGTATGATGCGGTGAACGAAATGGACGCACCGTTACCAAGGCATCGTTTCTCGAAAGTTTACCCGCCACCGAATGGATTTTGGTTGTTTCCAGCGATTCTTCAATGCTCAGTGGTGGAAGAATTGTACACAAACGTTTTGCCAACATTGTTTTTCCGGCGCCGGGAGGTCCGATGAGGATGATATTGTGTCCACCCGCAGCTGCGATTTCAAAGGCACGTTTAATATTGATCTGACCTTTTACATCCGAAAAATCGAATTCGTAATGGTCGAGTCGTTCGTAAAACTCTTCATGAATATTTACAGTAGTAGATATGATTTCGCGATCACCACTGAAAAACTCGATAACTTCAGTAATGTTTTCAACTCCTAAAACTTCTATATCACCAACTATGGCTGCTTCACGCGCATTCGCCTTGGGTAAGATCACTCCTTTAAATCCATTTTCTTTGGCTGCAATGGCAATGGGCAGAACACCTTTTACGGGTTGGAATCCACCATCAAGCGAAAGTTCGCCGAGCATGATGTATTCTGAAACACGTTCAGAGGGGATCTGTTCGGATGCAGCAAGTATTCCAATGGCGATGGACAGATCATATGCAGAACCTTCTTTACGGATATCCGCAGGAGCAAGATTAACGGTGATCTCTTTGCCGTGAGGAATGCGTTTGTCGAGGTTTTTTAATGCAGCACGGATGCGTTGTTGACTTTCCTTTACCGCATTATCCGGCAATCCTACCATATGAAAATAGACTCCGCCGGGAAGGATGTTTACTTCGATTGTGACAATAGTCGCCTGGATGCCCACTACGGCACTTCCAAAAGTTTTAACCAGCATATAATTGTGTTTTAGGAAAGGGATGTTTCGATATGATCGATCAGTGCATGAATCACCTTAATGTGGATCTCCTGTGCACGGTCGGCGTAGGCTGAATAGGGTGCACGAATTTCTACATCGCATAGTCCGGTCATTTTACCTCCGTCTTTTCCGGTCAGACCAATAACTTTAATTCCTTTTTCTTTAGCCGCTGAAATGGCTTTCAATACATTACCGGAATTACCGCTGGTAGAGATGGCAAGAAGGACATCTCCTGGCTGACCAAGAGCTTCGATATACCGCGAAAAGATCTGATCGAAGCCCATATCGTTACCCACGCAGCTGATGTGGGAGGGATCGGAGATGGAGACTGCAGCCAGTGCTTTTCTATCGTTGCGGTAGCGTCCTGATAGCTCTTCTGCAAAATGCATGGCGTCGCACATTGAGCCTCCGTTCCCGCAGGAAATCACCTTTTTACCCATCTTTAGTGCATCAGCCATAAGACTGCCTGCTACTTCTATGGCACGGAAATTGTTTTCATTTTCCATGAAGGATTCAAGCGCCTGTTTCGCTTCGATGAAATGTTGCTGTACACGACTGATGCTCATGCCTGTTTGATTTGTTGACAGGTCAAAAGTAGTGGAACCTGCACTATTTTCGAAACGAAAAAAATGCTTATGTTTACTGTTCGATAAAACTATACCAAACATGAAACACAGCGTACTCATCGCACTTTTGGCTGTTTTTACCCTGCCCGCAATGGCACAAACTGCGCAGCCTAAAAAGGAACTGACCTGCTACGAAGCGTATAAGAAGGAATTCGACGAGCGTGGGGCCTATACCGTTGACGACGGTAAATACACCGGAGTAATCATCGTGGTAGCTACTGCCGACGGAACGGATTGTGTTTCCGGAAAAGTTCAGGTTGAGGGTGGAAATGTCACCAACATCTGGCTTCAGTACGAAGACAATACCTTCGAATTCCTCGAAAGAAAATATGTGGGCAACAAGAATCCCAAGATCGTTAATGGTATCACTGAGCCACTGAAAACAACCAATGGCGAAACGATCTATGTGATCTTCATCGATAAAATCAAGCCCAAGAAAAAGCAATTGAAGAAGGTTACCGGTCCGGGTAGCGGATTCTGATTTTTCAATTAATTCCATAGGCTATGCGTTTACGACTTGCCCTCCTTATTGTATTGCCTGCCTTAGCGGCTCTTGTTTATTCTTTTACTGCAACCATTGCTTTGCCCGAAGATGACAAGTATAAGGTGATCAAAGTGAATGGTGAGATCATTGTAAAGCGCTCCGGTAAAGCACTGGTTACCGGCGATGAACTGCTGGCCTCTACTCCATTGGATTTTAAAACGACCGAATCGCGGGCTGCTGTTGTTAGTCCAACAAAAGGTCGTTTTGTACTTACCGCTGCATCACAAGGCGGTAAAACGAATCTGGTTCCGGGTATGAATAACGTTGCTTCCAGAAGTGGTGCCTTGCTGAATATGATTGATCTTCAGAATCATTTTACCGGAGATTATGTCATACTCGATCGTAACATCCTTAAAATTTCGAAAGAGGCCTATCCAATGGATGAAAAGAACTTTTTCTTTTTGAGGTATGTCTACAACGGAGAAACGATCAACAAACGATTGACCTTCCGTGGAGATTCCCTAAGCATGGAACGCGCTGCAATTTTTACCATCGATAATAAACCGGTTGAAGTAAAGGATCAATTGTCGTGTAGTTTGTTTTACAGGGTTTCTGAATCCAACGAAAACCGATTGATCAGTACTTTTACAGCGGTCTTTCCTGATCTAAATGCTTTAAAAAGCGAATTCCAGATTGTGTTCGATAATAATGCAGGTAAGAAAATGTCTGAAAAAGTTGATGAAGTGATGGGGTACCTCACTGAATTTTACGGTAAGGCAGACAAAGACAATCTGAATCGTTGGCTCAATTTCAATTTCAAATTCTGAATCTGAATAGAAATAAAAAAGCCTGATCAAGCGATCAGGCTTTTTTGTTTGTTGTTTATTCCTTTAGTGATGGAATCCTAAACGCTTGTCCATTTCCTGACTCAAATGCGGGAGTTTCCTGCGCTCAATGAGGAAACTGGTCAGTGCAGAAACTTCCTTAAAGATGTAGTGTTTGTCCATCGCGTTTTTGAGGTATTCTTTTCCTGTTGATCCACCGGTTCCTGTTCTTGAACCGATCATGCGGTGAACCATGTTTACATGACGGAATCTCCAGGTGCTGAGTTGTTCGTCTACTTCAAGAAGATTGTTCAGTAAACGATAGGGCGTCTGCAACATGGGGTAGCCGCGGTATAACATAATGAAAAGTGCAGAACGACATGCTTTGGGAGATAACTCGCGTGTTCCTTCCGCATTGTCGGAAAACATTTCGTAAAAATGAGCAAGATTGCTTTTTTCTCCGTCCACAAGTGTCGATGCGTAAATGTTTTTGAAGTCGCTCCAGAAAATATGCTGACCATCTTCTTCCGGAAAATGTTTTTTGTAGTTTTTCCACAAGGTATCATCTTCAAAGAAGGGCATTCGCTCAAGCCATTTGTTGACGAGTTCAAGTAGCGTAGGTTGTTGTTCGATGTCTTTAATAAGTTTCACCTGCTCAGGACGCAATTGTGACACATAGTATTCCTGTCCGTAACGGTGCTGAAATTTTAATCCAAGTTTCGCCTCTGTAATTTTAAATTGCCAGCTCTGAAAGCCGGATGCAGGACGTAAAAGATCACGGAAATCGAGGAAATCCAATGGCGTCATTGTTTCGAGGATATCGATCTGATGAACCAATACCTTGAGAATGGTTACAACACGCTCCATGCGGTGTACCACTGTTTGCAATTCAGGTGAGTTGTCGTTCACCACAGGTTTGCCCATAATGGCAGCCATAGAGTCGATCTCATGTAGAATTTGTTTGAACCAAAGCTCATAGGCCTGGTGAATGATGATGAATAACATTTCATCATGCGCTTCTACTTTTTCTTTATCGCTTTCAGGATGTTGTGCATCGAGAATTTTTTCGAGCTGCAGGTAATCGCTGTAATGTACGGGGGGACGACTCATAAGAATTCAGTTTGGTAATGCGAATGTAGTCTGTTAGAGGAGAAAAACTATGATTTTGATCTGTTTTAGGAGGAGAAACAGGAATTTATTCTTCGCCCAGGTGATAAAGAGCAAGTCCGGCAACAGGAGATTCAGTAATCATTCCCATTGTAAATCCGTGTTCGGCGGCTACATCCTTGAAAATAGCAGAAAAGAAAAATGCAACCGATCCCGTAGCATGCAAGGGTAATTCCTTATTCGGGTAATGTAGCAGTTGCTTACGGAAAAAAGCATCAAATCCGGTTCGTACCAATCGTACCATTGCAGGATCCTTGCTGTTCTGAAAAACAAATTTGGAATACGTTGCCAAATAGCGATTGGGAAATGGCTTTCGGTATACATGTTCAATCACATCTTCAATTTCAACCTTCAAACGTTGTGTTAGCGAATCACTGATTGCTTTCGGTAGTTCACCACTAAAATGCGCATTCATCAGCGTCTTTCCAATCCATGCGCCGCTGCCTTCGTCTCCGAGTATATATCCCAATGAAGGACGTTGATGAGTAATCGATTTTCCATCGTACTGACAGGAATTGGATCCTGTTCCCAAAATGACAGCAAGTCCGGGCTGACTACCGCACAAACCTCTGGCTGCACCGGTGAGGTCACTTTCAATTTTAATTAATGCACGAGAGAAAATGGTTTCAAGCGCGTTTTTCATTTTGTGCTGACGTTCGGTATTGCTGCAACCTGTTCCGTAAAAAAACAATTCCGTAATTTTTTCTTTTTCCGGAAAATGAAGTGATGGGATTAACTCTTTTTCAAGAATTAGGGCTATCTCGGCTTCTTCCATAAACAACGGATGAAGTCCTTGTGTCTGGAACTGATGGATTTTCTTTTCCTGATCGATCAGTCGCCAGGCTGTTTTGGTAGAACCGGAATCGGCGATAAGGAGCATAATGGTTTATGTTGAAGTAAAAAGCAATTATTACCTGCAGTTATTTATATGCGAACTTAATGTTAATTTTACTAAATTCTAAGTTCAAGTAATTAGTGCAATTTTCTGTTGTAGTATTTGGTTAGGTGTTCCAAAATCATATTTTCGAAATGGTCTGTTATTTAGCAATGTTTCTATTGTTTTTATTTCTTCATTTGTCACTTTGCTTTGGCATTCCTTTTTAGATAAGAATCGCCTAATCTGGCCAATCCGATTTTTAACAATTCCTTTATCCTGGCTTGTATAGGGCCTGGTAAAATAAGTTTCAGTTTTAAGAGCTTTACAACATCCCTATGCCCAGCCAATCCTTTATCAGAGTCAAATGTAATAATGTGATTTGGATATTGACATTTTAAAAGTCTCTTAGACATGTAAAGAATTGGATAAACGTGAATTGACTTTAATAGTTTTTAGGCGTAGAATCGTAAAAAATAGAAGTTATGAAAATGGTATTCTATGTGATTCTTGTCGTGACAATTTTTTCAGAAAGAATAAATGCCCAGGCTGTTTATCAGCTAAGCATTAACAATATAAATGCGACTATTCACAGCCAGGCTGGCTTGTTTAGTTCCAATGGCGTGCCTGGTTTTGAAGTCCCGACTGGTAGTGGATTAAGCTCTATTTATGCTTCTAGTTTTTGGCTAGCAGGTTATGATTCCGATTCCTTAAATTGCCTGAGGTCTAATATCGAATCTTATGGCAGCTTTTCGGATTTAATTACCGGGCCTTATCAATATGGCATGGATTCTTCTGCTGTTACTAGTTTGGCGGGAATTTATAATAGGGTTTATCCAATCAAGAGGACCGAAGTAATTAATTTCCAGGTAAATTTTGGAACACCCGGATACCAGATCCCTCAGAATATTTTGAATTGGCCTGGTTCGTATAGTTTTAATTCAGCTAATTATGCCATTGCTCCTTTTCACGACCAAAACCAGGATGGAATTTATAATCCCTACGATGGCGATTATCCTAAAATGAAAGGTGATGAAGCCGTTTTTTTTGTTCGAAATGATTTTGCTCCACATATTTATTCGGGAGGTATTGGAGTTGGATCGGAATACCATTTTTTGATTTATGCATTTAATGATCCAATTTTAGCTTCGTTATACAATACACTATTTGCTGAGGTAACTTTAATAAATCGTGGAACGGTTTCTTTGGAAAATGCATATTTTGGTTGTTGGACGGATTTAGATATCGGCAATGCTGACGATGATTTCATTGGAAGCAATATAAAGGGTGGATATTATTATGGGTTTAATGGTGATGCTTTCGATGATCCGGGCGCAGGGCAATATGGTTATGGAAATAATCCACGTGTACAGGCTGTTGTTTTTCTTGGTGGACCTAAATATGCTCCTGATGGTTTGGATAATGCAATTGATATTGATTCACAAACATGGCCAGCTTCAATTCCGTATAATGGACTAGGTGCATTTTTTTATGATGGAATAATCGATAACGAAAGAATGGGAATGGCTGGTTTTAGGGTTTATTTCCATAGCTATCAAGCAATTTCTCCTGCAACCGGGGATCCAAATAATGCAGATAGCTTTTATAAATACTTATCAGGAAAATGGTTGGATGGAACACCGCTTTATTACGGAGGAACAGGCCATTTTTCATCAATTGGAGCTCAAAATAATGGTTTGACCCATTGTAACTATGCTTTTCCAGGAAGTTCAGATCCTTATTGGTGGAATACAAACGGCCAACCTATGATTCAAACTCCAGTTTGGAGTGAAGAATTGGAGATGAATACACCTTTTGATAGAAGAGGCGTTGGAACATGTGGTCCTTTCAATTTTTTACCCGGAGATACACTTGTGTTTGAAGTTGCCTATGTTTTTGCCTGGGATTCTTTAGGATTTCATTCCGGAGGTTCTTTGGGCCTTGTAGATGATTATGTAAATGAAGTAAGAGAATTATGGACAAATGACACAACAACATTGTATGAATCTTTTGCTGTGAATACAAGAGAAATTGGGCATGATTTTAATCCTGATTTAATTAGTCTATTTCCTAACCCGTCCTCGGATTTTGTAAATATTGATTGTTCAATCGTCAAAGGAAAAGTACGAATAGAAATATTTGATATCGCAGGAAGTTTATTGTTCAGTAAGTTAGATTTGGGTTCAATTATTACAGTTGATGTTGCTGATTTTACTCCTGGTTATTATTTTGTTCGTGTCTCAACAAGTCAAAGTCAAACGGAGAAAAAATTAATCATTATCAAATAAAAAATCCCCGCTGAGTGCAGCGGGGATTTCTATTTTAATTTGATTTAAATCGTTTCCGGTAAAGTGCAGGTTCGGCCTTCGTTTACCTTTTTAAGATAGTCCATCAATGGAGAAAAATAGTTGACCATTGCTTTCGCGCTCATTTCGCTGCCAATGTTTTTCTTTAAATGATCTTTCCAATCCACGCTGGCTCCAGGGCGCATCAGTTCTTTCATGAAATTACCAACCTCCTTGTTGCCCCAGTAATTGGTGTTGTGTGGATCTTGTTTCAGAATTTTTGTTGCGATGTGCTCATGAAACTGAAACAAAAGAATATTGCTCATTGCATAATCGTAGTATTGAGCAGGATCATCACTGATATGTGTTTTGGTTGCTGCATCGCAATATTCTTCTCCGCGTGCTGTTGGAGGAACAATTCCCTGATATTTTCCAACAAGTTCCCACCATCTTTTGTTGTATTGATCGGCAGGCAGATTTTTTGAATAGAGTTCATATTCAAAATCAGTCATTACACCCGCAGCCCAAGGAATAACCACAACATAGCTGAGCGCCTCACGAAGCAATACTTGTGTGGGATCACTTTCTGCATCGGCATCGATCAGTCCGCGTCCCTGTAAAAATGATTTTTGCATCGACGCTAATCCAATCATAGTGCCAAATGCTTCATGATAGGCTCTATTGGCGCCGTTGCGCAAAATGATGGGTACATCCGGATTGGAATATTCCAGAAAATAATAAATATGTCCCAACTCGTGTAGCACCGTTTCCCACCATTCGCTGTTTGCTTCAACACTCATCAAGGAGCGAACATCACGGTCGTTGTTCATGTGCCATGCTGATGCGTGATTGTTTTTGCTGTAATTGGCATCTTTTGGCAAAGGATATAAACTTGATTTTTCATGGAAACTTTTCGGTAGTGATTCAAACCCAAGTGATACGTAAAATGCTTCGCCTTCCTGCATGATCCATTCGGCCGATTTTTTTCCAAGCGCACCTTCTACATCAAAACCTTCCACGTTAATCATTCCACTCCAGTCCTGACCCCAACGGTTGGGCACCCAATGTGCGGGTAGCATTTCGGGTACGGGTTGTTTGTAGCGTGCTGCAAGCTCATATCTTGCCCAGGTGTGTAATTCACGGTAAAGCGGCCATAACTCGCGAATCATGTCCTGACAAACACCGCGCAATTCTTCTGAACTCATTCCGTATTCGCTAACCTGATAACTGAAGTAATCGGAATAACCCAATGCCTGTACCGAACGGTTGCGAAGATCCTGCAATTTTACCAGACCTGATTTTAATTCTTTCCCAACTTCTTTTGAAGCTGACCATGCTTTTAGACGTTTGGCAACATTGTTTTCCGTTTTAAGGATGGCATCAATATCATTCGTGGAAACTTTCTTTCCGTCGATGGTAAGATTAAAACTGTACAATTTTTCACTTTGCTCATTCTGCGCCTTGATGCGTTCTTTTACAATATCTCCTGCAGCTTCAGGAGAACCTCCTGCCAAAAAGAGAATGTAATCGAGCTGACGAACCTGAATTTCGCTGAGCTCTGATTTTTTTGCAAGATAGTTTTGCGCTTTATCCGTATTCGCTTTACTGCCGGTGAATTTACTCATGGCTTCATCCGCAAGTCCTGCATTGTGCGATGCGGTGGTGTCGCCGGGCACAATCTTGGTTAACATTGCCCATTGTGCTTCGTTCTGGGCGTACAGCAGTTCCTGAAATTTCTGATTGTACTCTTCGAGATAAATCTGGACTTCTTTCTGAAATTCCGACGGATTGGTTTGCTCCGGATTTTCGGATGCTGTTTTGTCTCCTCCGCAAGCGAAAAGCACGAAAGAAAGCAGGCTGACTGTTAATAGTTTTCTGAACATGGTTTCAAGGTTATTTTTCAATATTAGAAATAAAACCAATTGAATGATGTCCGTTTGTCCGCTTATTCTTCCACTGGTAAAATTTACTCAGATCGACCTGATCACCTTCCCTGTCGGTGTTTCGTTGAACGTGTTGATATACACGATCTCTGCCGGAGACTGGTTCCTCGGCAGGCTTTCTTTTAAATGGCTGAGCAGCATCTTTTCGGTGTGTTTGTCAAGAATGTCTCCTTCTAATACCAAAACCGGACGTTGACCTAAAACTTCATCAGGTTTCGCGCTGATGTAGAAACGTCTGTCGGTAATGATTTCTGCAATTTGTTTTTCCACTTGTTCAGGATGGATTTTTAGTCCTCCCGAATTAATTACATGATCTGCACGACCCAGCCAGCGAAATTTATTGAGATCGGTAAATTCTACAACATCATTGGTGATCAAACGTTCTTTGTGCAAATGAGGTGCATCAATAATTAGGCAGGATCGATCATCCACATCCACGCGAATCCCTTTTAGCAGGGTGTACGATTCCGATTTTTCCTGTCCGTTGAGTTTTCGTAATGCGATGTGCGAAACAGTTTCTGTCATACCATACGTCGCGTAACAACTGCATTGAAGTCCCTGAAGCTTCTGTATCAGTGTTTCGGAACTTTCTCCGCCACCGATAATAATGGTTTTTATTGCATTCAATTTTTGTTTGCCTTCATAACTCTCCAGTGCATTGCTGATCTGAAGAGGAATCATTGCAGCAAAATCGAAAGATTGTTCAGCAAATAAATGTTCAGTAGGGTTTGAGTCGGGACGAACACTTGTAATTTCCCATTGTCCAACGATTGCTCTTACCAACATCATTCTTCCTGCAATAAATTGTGCAGGTAAACAGAGGAGCGCTTTGGTATTTGCATGCAGTCCAAAAAAAGAAATGGTTGCCTGCGCACTGGCTATCATGGATGATTTTTTTATCGCTATGGATTTTGGTTTTCCGGTACTGCCTGAAGTATTCACAATGATGTGGTCTTCATTGTTCCACCATAACGATAAGAATTCACGAATAAATGGATCACCCACTTCATGGAGATTCGCTACTGTTATGATTTTACCGTCAAGCCGGAGCGGTTCCATTTTCAGTAATTATTGCGGTGTTCCACTTTTGATCCCTGTTGTAATGCAGGTGACCATCTCTAACTTCAAGTGGCGAGGGATTATTGTTGGAATACAATTGTCCGGTGCCCAGTCCTTGCGGCATATTGGTGTTTAACGTGGCTGTCCACTGTGCTATTGCATTTAAACCGATATTCGATTCGAGCGCTGAAGTAATCCACATGCTGATATCCCGTTCAGCGGATGCCATAATCCATTCTTCGCATGATCGTATTCCTCCCAGCAGGGATGGTTTAAGAATAATGAACTGTGGTTTTATTTGTTCAAGCAGTTGCTCTTTTTTTTCGGGTGAATTTATTCCAATCAGTTCTTCATCAAGCGCAATGGGTAGTGGACTATTTGCACACAATTCAAACATTTTTTTTTGTTGACCCTGACGGATGGGCTGCTCAATGGAGTGGAGCTGTAGAGTTGCCAGTCGTTCCAGTTTTTTCATAGCTTCTTCAGGAGAAAAGGCACCATTGGCATCTACTCTGATCTCAAGAACTTTTTCGGAAAACTCGGAACGGATCTCTTTGAGCAATGCAAATTCTTCTTCGAAATTGAGCGCACCTATTTTTAGTTTGATACAGGAAAATCCGGATTCAATTTTTTCCCTGACTTGCCTTCGCATTACATCAATAGGTCCCATCCACACTAACCCGTTAATCGCAATGGGTGATGTTCCTTCTGTAAATGAAGATGGAAAAAGAATTTTACCTGCATCCTGATCAAGATCGATCAGTGCTTGTTCCAAAGCGAAACGAACGGACGGTACATCTATCAACGCATGGTCAAGCCAATTGGGATCTTCGGGCGAAGCGCAGACTTCTTTTAGTGTTGCGGTCACCTCGTTTTGCGACTCCATGCTGAGACCTTCCAGATGTCCGACCTCCCCTATGCCGATACAATCCGGTTCGCGTTCATCCCATACCTTCAGAAACCAAGATCGTTTGGAGTTCAGAATTCCCCTCGATGTCCCTGATGGTTTGAGGAATTGAAGATCGTATTTGCTGAAAGAAGCCTTGAGCATGTCCAAATTTAGCATCTGTTGGGGCATTTTCGCTATTTTATGATTGAATGATGGGTTTAGGGAGTTATTTTTGGGGAATGAAACGACTATTATTCATCGATCGCGACGGGACCATCATTGTTGAGCCACCCGTAACTTTTCAGATTGATACATTGGAGCAACTTCGGTTTTTACCCGGTGTGATCGGAAGTCTGGCAGGAATTCGCAGGGAGACGGATTTTGAGTTTGTGATGGTTACTAATCAGGACGGACTTGGAACACCTGCTTATCCGCAAGCTGCTTTTGATGATGTTCAAAACAAAATGCTCGAAATTCTAAAAGGCGAAGGCGTAGAGTTTGATGCAGTGCATATCGACAAACACTTCCCGCACGACAATGCGCCAACCCGCAAGCCGGGAACAGCCATGTTGACTGCGTATTTTGATTCCAGCCGATACGATTTGAAGAATTCGTTTGTGATTGGTGATAGAAACACAGATATTTTATTGGCGAAAAACCTCGGATGCAAAGCGATATTTATCCGTAACAACGATGAGCAAGAACCATCCCTCAACGATGTTGTCGCTTTAAACACTTCTAATTGGAACGAGGTATATCGGTTTCTGAAATTACCTGTCAGAAAAATTGTTCACACGCGTAAAACAAAAGAGACAGATATTAAAATTGAAATCGATTTGGATGGATCCGGAAATGCCGTTATTCAAACCGGATTGGGATTTTTTGATCACATGCTTGAACAGATTGCGCGTCACGGATTACTGGATCTATCCATTGATGCAAAAGGCGATCTTCACATTGACGAACACCACACCATCGAAGATACGGGTATTGCCCTGGGAGAAGCGCTTGCACTTGCTTTAGGGAATAAACGAGGGATTGAGCGTTATGGCTATTGTTTGCCAATGGACGATTGTCTCGCTCAGGTTGCAATTGATTTTGGCGGACGTAACTGGATCGAATGGGAGGCAGAATTCAAACGTGAAAAAGTGGGAGATATGCCCACTGAAATGTTTTTTCATTTTTTCAAATCATTCAGCGATGCAGCTAAATGCAATTTGAATGTTAAAGCGGAAGGCGATAACGAGCATCATAAAATTGAGGCCATTTTTAAAGCATTTGCAAAATCAATTAAAATGGCTGTAAAACATGATCCCGACAAAAATATTTTGCCAAGCACAAAAGGGGTGATTTAATTCCCGGTAGAATAAAAAAAATGGTGTTACGCTTTTTTGAGAAATTCTGCGCGCAATACCAATCCTTTGATTTTCGGATGACGACATTCTACTTCCTGTGAATCATCGGTCAGACGAATACTTTTAAACAAGGTGCCTCTCTTAAGTGTTTCGGAGGTTCCTTTCACTTTGAGATCTTTGATCAAGGTAACAGAATCACCGTCCTTCAGGACTGATCCGTTTGAATCTTTAACTTCCATAGTTCTATTTATTTTTGATTCGGTTTGGTGCAGATTCCGTAAATGATGTAACGCTTTTTCTTAGGAGTGATGTGGTCAAAAATCAACTTATCAAAAAAGGATAAGAAGTTTCGCTGTTTTTCTGTCCTTCCAAATGTTCCGAGGAAGCCGTTAGTGTTCAGTTGTACATCAACAAATTTATTGCTGAATGCTTCAAATTCTTCAAAAGTGGGATATCGCCAATATGCAGACCAATTTGTAAAACGTTTTCTGAAGTAACGGTGTAGTGCGCTTGCCTGCAGGTTTTCAGCAAACAACAAAACTCCGCCGGGTTTAAGGGATTTAAAAGCGGTATCGAAAACCGCTTGCTGTGCTTTTTTATCGTCGTTACGACCAATTCCTCCTAATATGGATTTAAAAACGATTAGGTCAAATTTATTTTCAAATGGAATAGATGTTGCATCAATATCCCGGTAGGTAATGGATTTTGCAAACGGAAATTTTTCATGCTGTGGACCTGCAGTTGATGCTGTATTTTCAAGATCTGAACAAACCACTGTTTTTCCCTTTTCAGCAAGCCAAAGCGATAAGCCACCTTCACGACCACCAAGTTCAAGGCATTCGTTGACCTGCGGCCAATCTACATGCTGCTCCCAAAAGCGTAAAGCCTTTGACCAGTTGCGGACGTCCCACTGAAGGATAATCGAAGAAGTGAGGCTTTGTTTCACCTGCTAAAGATAAGTATTCCCTAGTAAGTATATTCACAATTCAGGATCACTGAATGCAGGATCATTGATGAAATCCCAATCTGTCAACGTAAGAAGGAAATTTTTCATGTCGATTTTTTCCTGTGGTGTTAATCCTACACCGCCATCGGCTGCAAATTTCATCAAGGGATCAATGGTAGAAGAAACTTTTACACCCGAACTATAATGATTAATTACTTCGTCAAGTGTGGCAAAACGGCCATCATGCATATATGGACCGGTAAGCTCAATATTGCGCAGCGTAGTGGTTTTAAATTTTCCGACATCACTGGGATTAAATGTTATACCGGCTTTGCCCGGATCAATAAAAATAGTGTCAAGTCCGTTGTTCGCTAAAAGTTGTTTTGCCATCAAGATCGGGCCATGGCAATGAAAACAATCGCCTCCGGAAATACCGTTGTTATCGTCTTTGTCGCGCATAAATAGATCGAATCCATTTGCTTCACTGGGAGTAAAGGAAGCTTGTCCGCGTGTAACCTTATCAAACTTAGAATTACCGGAAATCATTGTGCGTAAAAATTGAGCAATTGCTTTCACCGCACGAACAGAGTCAATACCCGGTGTGCCGAATGCTTTATGAAACAAATATCTGTATTCTTCGCTGGCACGAAGCTTCCGTTCAACATTTGGCCAAGTGTCATTCATCTCCACCGGATTTCGGATGGGTTCAAAAATCTGATCTTCGAGTGTTGCAGAGCGTCCGTCCCAAAAGAAAAATTGTTCCCATCCAAGGTTGATCAAGGCCATCGCGTTGCGTGTTCCTTCTGCTCCGGTAATTCCAACGGAAACACGTCGCGGATCTGCAAATGCATTCGATTGCAAATGACAACTTGCACACGATTGTGTGTTGTCTGCAGATAATAGTTCTTCGTAAAATAATTTTCTTCCTAATTCAACCCCTTCAACGGTCATTGGGTTATTTGCAGGAATAACCATTTGAGGAAATCCCTGAGGAATGCGCAGTTGATAGGGAGTAGTTTCGTATTCACCAATGAAAACATCCTTGCGGCAGGCAATCAGCACCACAATAAGAAGAAACACCGATAAAACTGAAATACGTTTCATGACTGCAATTTAAAAATCTTTTAAGGGCGAAATGCCGGGTTATTTAAAAATCGATGATCGGTAAGTGTTTTCAAAAATGCAATCAGATCGCTTTTATCCTGATTGCTGAGTAAAAAGCCGGTAATAAACGGACTCTTATTCGGATGCGGTTGACCACCTGAAGCGTAATGATCGATGACATCTTCCAGTGTTGCAAGACTTCCATCATGCATATAAGGTGCCGTGATTTCTACATTTCTCAATGAAGCGACTTTGAATTTGCCAACATCTTGCAGAAGCAAGGTAATTCTTGCTCTTCCTGTATCGGCATGATTGAGGTATAAGCCGTTATTTTCAAAATCAAAACTTGTAAAATTAAACCCGCTGTGACAATCTGCACAATGAAGCGAATCCGAAAAAAACAAATCTTTACCACGTAATTCCGATGCAGTTAATGATCCGCCTTGGTTTATATAACTGTCATAACGTGATTCGCCGCTTATGAGAGTGCGTTGAAATGTTGCCAGTGCACGAGTGAGAACATACGTGTCGAATGGACGTTTGTAAGCATACAGACTCAAATCGTTGTAATCGTTTTTGATCTCATCAATTACCTGCAGAATATCCGAATCCATTTCTGCAAAATCGGAAATAGGTGCATGCACTTGTAATTCCAATGTAGGAACTCCGCCATCTTTCATAAGAAGCGGCATCCATGCGAGATTGAATAATGGCGGTGCATTTCTAAAACCGATTCTTCCCTGTACGCCTACGCTTAAGGGACTCACATCCGAAAATGCATTTGGAGGGAAATGACAGGATGCGCAGCTGATGGTATTGTCGGATGATAATCGTTTATCGAAGAATAGTTTTTTACCTAATTCAATTCGCGATTTGGAAATATAATTATCGGCCGGAATATTCGGATTGGGAAATCCCGGAGGAATACGTAACTCATAGCGATCGCTCAATACTGGATCTTCCTCTCTTTTGCAGGAGGCAAGCGTTAGCAGAAGAATTGCTATGAAAAAAGTTGGTTTCATTATTGAATGGAGAAAGCATTGCGCATGAGCAGAATGAAACGCTCAGCTAATGGATAGTTGTCGTTGGTATGTGTCGAATAATCGTATTTGAGATCAATGGTATCTGATGTATTGGTGATGAGTTTATTTACATCGAGGTCAATGGTAATGGTTCTGGTTTGCCCTGTGGTAATTCCAAAAGATGAGGTTAACTCCACTTCACCGTAAAGTGTGTTTGCGCCCGGATGAAAAAAGAAAAGGCGGTCGAGATTTCCTGATCCTGTACCACTGGTATCGGCGCGGCCTTCAAATTTCGCGAAGATGTATCCTGTACTCCAGCTCCAGTGGAGATCATTGGCCTGATTAGTTGAAAAAGGATGTGTTGGGGGTAATAAATTGGGATCTGCATTGTTCATATTTGCATCTACGCCCAGTCCAAATTTCACTGCCGTATAATTCGCAGATTCGAGTTGTATACTAAATCCGTTTGTTGCGTTAGCGTGGTTGATATTCAATGCTTCGCGAATTTCATAATAACTTCCGTCAGTTCTTTTTAGCTGAAAGTGATGCAGCAGATATTTTACGGTTTCCGGTTTAATACGGTAGTTTAATGCACTTGAATAAACAGAATTCAGGACCATCGGCTGCCCGTTAAAGGAGGCTGTAAAATTTACTTGCAAGGTACCTTTTGTTGAAGGCGGGTTTTCGGGTGTTCTTTTGCACGACACGAATCCTGCAATAGCGAGCAGCGCGATGGTTATCCTGAATTTCATATTTCATTAGATTAAATGATTAATGCACGTGAACACTGAATACAGAGTCTGCGTTATTCATGAATTGTGTAGCCAGAGGCATATTATCCATGGTGTGGGTGTGCGATGTGCTTAAGGACATGTTGATTCCGTCAAAGAAGCGCAGATAATCGATTTCAATGTGAACTGTGTTGCTTGCATTTGCGGTGAGATCCTGATGCAGGTGCAATTCAATGGCCTTGTACAATGAGTTCATACCAATATGAAACTGGTACATTGATTCAGGTACACCGTCCGCGTCACGATCAGCATTTCCTTCGATCACCACAAAACGATAACCTGAACTCCAGCTCCAGTACATCGATGGTGTTTGTACACCCAAAGCAGATCCTGCAGGTTGTGTAGCAGGGTCTATTGTAAGATTTAATGCGGGATCAACTCCGATATTAAAACTCATTTCATGCGCATGGGTACCTGATATATTGCCCAGAACAATTTCTGTAACGTTTGGACGAACAACATAATGAGGTGTGTGATTAAGAATGGTATCACCCATGTCATTGGTAAAAGCAAATCCATTCACATAAAAATCTGCTCGTGAAATGGTAAAGACAGTACCAAAAGCATCAGTTAAATTGGAATTCAATACCAATGCAGAGTTGCCTGCCTTATGCTCCAGCTCCAGTTTAATGGAGGTTGGGGCAGGGCTGGGGGTTTGCGCCGGTGGATCTTCGTCTTTACGACATGCCGAAAGTGAAGTAAGAGCCGCAAGGCCTATAATTGTTGCGTGTTTAAATGAAGTTTTCATACTTGTAAGTTAGTTTAATTTCAGTTCATTTTTTGTGATATCCCTCACAGACTTACAGTCATGCCAAGAATAAAACGGTTTTTAAGGGGAAATTGTTGCCCGTTCATTGCACTAAATATTCCGGGTTGATAACTGAATTGCCATTGCATCCTTCCACTGAAATAATCCAGTCCCAGGTGCAACATCCCAACTCTGCCTCCGCTGGCATCAACTGTAGTGCCTCTCTGGCGATCTGCAGCTGCTTTTTCCAGGAGGAATCCCCAGTTGGGCATCAGCATTTTTCCGGGTGATAGTTTAGCCTGGTAAAACATCAGCAGATTCAGGTTAAATGAATTACCGTACTTGTAACTTTCTGTTCCTGATGTGTTGATTTTATAGCTGGAGAATACTATCCATCCCCTTGGACCTTTTTTTCCGATGTATTCCGTTGTAAAGAGAAAATCGGTGCTTCCGGATGAACCTTGCATATCCAGATCAGCGGTTTTTCCCAGATAGTGGAATTTACGTCCCCCAAATGGTAGTTTAACGCCTGCTCCAATGCTCAGTCGGTGTGTAAGTTCTGCTGAATCCGATTGCGTATTAAAAAGAATCCTGTTGCTGATAATGGTCGGGTCCCCGAGTCCATATACATCAAACTGGGTGTATCCATTTGAACTTCGGTAATTGTTTACCAGCGGAAGAATGAATAAATGATTCCATTGTTTCTTCTTTCCTCCGAATAAACGAAAGCGTAATTCAGCAACATTGAACAGTTCCTTTCCCTTGGTGATTCCGGTATCAGTCTGGTGCGCAGCATGACGTACTTCGGGTAATCCCTGCGCAGGAAAATTTCCTTTCAGGTACCGACTTCTGTACATGATGCCAAAACTGTTTCTGAAGTCGCTAGGTGTAATACCTGAATAAACATTGCAGATATCACATGCATGCGCGCATACGGAATGCTTCAACAGGAAAAGGAAAAATAGTATCCTTTTCATGGTTTGATTTTTTGAGTAGTATCAGCTTGTGCTGACGAAACAGTGAAAGAGGATCAGCACTCCGGTGGAGGCGCAGAGAGTTCAGTAGTTCCCGATAGCGGGTGATAGAAAAGATCGCCGAAGCGTTTAACTTTTGTGGGGAATAAACTCAGATTGAAATCTGAATTTGCTAAAGGAAATACGTGCAGATCGGGAAAGGAATAGCTGCTTGGGTTTACAGGTTGTGCAGGATCTGAACTTTTTTCTTCTGCCTGTTTAAGCTCTTTGGCAAGCTGGCACTTACCATTACATTTTAATTCCGGTTTCGCTTTGTTTTCGCAACGTGTTTTTGCAATTTCTTCCTGCTGAAAATGGAAACGAACTGTAATAAATGTTCTGATCCCCGAACCCGTAAGGAAGGTGGTAAGCAGAACAAATACAGTCAGAATTCTCAACATTTATTGTCGAATTAATTTGCCAAAAATAGCAGAATTATTGGAAGTGCTCAAACTGATGGAATAAATACCTGCAGACAAATCAGACAAACTGAGTGAGATCATGTTTTGACCACTGAAACTTTTGCTTAAAACCTGTTGACCGGTCATGTTGTATATGCTGATGTTTATTGATCCTTCCATTCCCTCGGGAACGAATATCGTAATTTCATCGATTGCCGGGTTGGGGTAAAATCTCAAAAGTGTTGCAGCTGATTCTTCAATGCCGATTGATCCGCTGGTGCAATCGTATTCCTGCACTGCCAGTAAGGCTTTGTATAGATTCAGTCTTCCGCCGGTTACTGTAATGTTTTGCAAAGCGAA
>JBKBUQ010000047.1:0-19516 GCA_046289975.1 Flavobacteriales bacterium
CCGATTCCTCTCAAACCATATATTCTTCCGGCTATACTCATGCTGTTATTTTCCTTCGGAATTCCATTCAATATTTTTCCAAAACTTCTTGATTACATCACACCAGTAAAACAATTCCGTGGACTGGGAAGATTTGCATGGGTTTTCTATTACGTTAGCACACTTCTTTCTGTAACGATACTTTACTATTGGTGGAAAAAAAGCAGAAAAGAAAATAAACTAAAAAGAATTGTTTCGACTTCATTTTGTATCATCGGAATATCGCTGTTTTTCATTGAGGGTCTTCCTTATCATCAAAGCATTAAACACTTTTTAATGGCAAAAAACAGTTTCGAATCCGAGCATCTTTCCGACTCCGAACAAAACCTAATAAAGCTTGCTTCGAATTACAATGTTCAAGCAATAATGACTCTTCCCTATTTCCATATTGGTTCAGAAATTTTCGGTAAAGAAGCGTCGCCTGAAACTATCCGGAAATGTTTTCTACTGAGTTACTACTTAAAGAAACCCATATTTGGGGTTATGATGGGCAGGACATCCTTTCAACAGTCGATGGATTATATGAGAGTTTTTGGTCCTGCTCAAATTGAAAAAAGAATGAGAGCGGTTTTATCGCCTGACAAACCACTTTTGGTTTATTATGGCGGAGAGCGGTTATGGGAAGAAGAACTTCGAATAAAGAAACTTTTACATCCAATTCCAACCGACGAATCTACCGGCCTCTATCTTCTTTATCCAAAGGATCTCCTTTTAGAGGATCCAAATTTTACGTATGAGAAATTCAAAAACAATACCGACACTTTAATTTCCTATCAGGATGTATTTATTGATCAAACTATAAGCAATGAGTTCAAATGGGAAAATTTTGAAGACTCATTGAAATGGGCAGGATTTTATTCAAATGGACGTTATCATGGGAAAACAAAAACCTATAATACAATAATGACAATACCCGCAAACACACTTCGAAAAGATTCTACTTATGAAGTTGGGTTTGAATATTTCTGGACTTCAGGTCCAATCGCATTAAACAATATTGTAATTATCCAAACTTCAATACCCGAAGGCGGGAATGTGAAATGGATTTATGAAAGATGTTTGTTTTCATTCCCGGTACAGGAATATGGAAAGACTACTTTTTGTGCTCAATTTATTATAACAGATACCACGCAGAAAATTGATATTGTACTAAAAGGTCCCGATAACAAGGAAGAGTTTGAAGTTGATCATCTCTTTCTGAAGAAACTCAATGTTAACGTATTACGAAAAAATGAAAAATCGGTCTGGACACTAAACAATATTCCATTCCCGAAATAGTCAGATTGCTGACTGATCAGATTTTTGTACTTCACCTACTTTACGTTTTATAAAATAAAGCGGTCGTCGTTTACTTTCAGTGAATACACGAGCCAGGTACTCGCCAATTATTCCGATTGAGATCAACTGAATTCCTCCCATAAGTAAAACGACAATAAGCAATGAAGTCCAACCCTCAACCACATTTCCCGACACTTTTGCAATAATTGCATAGATAGCATATAACAAACCAAATCCGGAAGCAATCAGCCCCATATAAAATGAAATACGCAATGGCCGGGAGGAGAACGAGGTAACACCATCCCAGGCGAATCGAATCATTCTCCGAAAATTATATTTTGATTTTCCCGAATGACGCTTATCGGCAGAAAACGGAACAAAACACTGTTCAAAACCCATCCAACTAACCAATCCTCTTGTAAAGCGATCGCGTTCGGGAATCTGCAAAAACGCATTTAAGGCTTTACGTGTCATCAATCTGAAATCTGCTGCACCCGGAACAATTGTTACATCTGAAACAAAATTTATTAACTGATAGAATCCTTTTGCAGTAACATTCTTCAACACGGTTGCATCTGCTGTTTCTCCTCTGATTGTATTTACAATATCATGCCCTTTTTCTGCTTCAGCAATTAAGGTTGGGATTAATTCAGGCGGATGCTGCAAACACCGTCCAATGTAATAATATAGTTTCCTGAAGCATGCTCCAAACCTGCAGTCAATGCAACCTGATGACCAAAATTTCGGGATAAGGAAATTGCTTTCAGTTCAGGAAATTCAACATTCAATTTTTCAATGACATCAAAAGTTCCGTCACTGCTGCCATCATCAACTAAAATCAACACATAGTTTGAAGAAATCGTTTTCAAAGCAGCGATTATCCGGTTCACAAGTAAACCAACATTGTCTTTCTCATTGAATACCGGAACAACAACTGAAATATCAATACTACCCATTCTAAACTATTTTAATATTTAACCTGAATACTATCTCCCTCAATGAAAATCCTGTAAATATCTACAGGAGCATCAGAGGCTTTTGTGTAGATAAATAATCCTTTCCGGACATTCCACTCCCGCATCAAACCTAAAGCATCCTTTATGGAAGATTTTGAATGATAATTTCTTTCAGCATAATACATACACTCCGGTAAAATCCAGGAATCTACAAAAACCATTTCATCCTCTTTTGCATATTGATAAATTGCCTTACCCACATTTGAAGAATAATAATTCAAATTAAGTGGTGAATTTTCATCCATATAATGATTGTAATTCCCCAATAATTTTGAGAACAAAAAAACTGAAAGCACTGCGGTTGAAATGATTTTTACGTTTCGACCAAACGACTGAACGAAATCAATTACTACGGCAGATGAAAAAGACAATAGCAGAATAAAAAATGTCCCGGACTTGAGGGTAGAAAAATCATGTACAGCATTAAAATTAAAGAACAATAACAAATGCAGAATAATTCCGGCAAGCAATACTGCCAAAATAAAATACTGATCTGCAGTGAACCATCTTTTCCGGTAAAATGCAATACACAAAGACAAAACCCCTACAACAATCAGTGCCTGTAGTGTAAATCGGTAGTTGCGGTCATTGTGAACCCTCAGATTCTTGTAGGATTCAGGATTGGACATGCTAAACCCGTGTTCAGAACCCTCTTCGCCTGAATAACCGCTACGCAACTCATACTTGGTAACTGATACGTTATATAAATTATCAAAGCCGGATATGGATGAATATTGATAGACTGTTAATCCTAAAGAAAATCCTGCAGAAAGCAATAAAAGTATTCCTGAAATAACCCACTTAATTTGTCTATCTGAAATCCATTTAACTACAGTAATTAAGCCAAAAACAAAAGCAACAAATAAGCCCAGCCATTCAGTATAAATGGCAATAAAATTCACCGCAAAAAACAGAATCCAATGCCATTTTTTATTTCCGAATTCGCTCTTTCGGATTTTTAAAAACAGTAATAACTGCACAAACACAAAAAATTGAATCAGCACATCTACAAAATACACATTGGAGTGAAACCACAAATTCCCGGCGGAAAAGAGGTAAAACAAATAGCCGATTACAGCCGGCAAGAATACACCCTCTCTAAACTTTCTGTTGAAAACAGTAAGCAACAATAAATAAAACACCAAGGCAGTAAAGAGATGAAGCGCAAATCCAAATACCTGGATCGACGCGACACTCATGGGCGCTCCAACAACTTTCAAAGCGTAATAAGGAAGAATAAAAGCGAAAGGAGGATAAGACACGTAGTAAAAATCTCTCTTCTTATCAGAAACGCCGCCTAAAATGCCGATATTTTTATTTTGCTCGCCCTCAAAAATATATACGGGAGAAAAATAATAGTTTTCTGGTCCGCCGCCATGTTCCCAAATTTTTAATGTCAATAAGGTATGCGCTGTTATCCATTCATGATGTCTTCCAAGGGGCTGATTGAAATTTGGCATTCGAACAAAAACAGAAACTACAAACGCCAAAAGCAGCAAACCCAAATGTAAACCCAATACAATAGACTTAGGAAAACGTTGCATCACCATATTACTGGTTGGCCGGGTTTAAGTTTATTATTGGTTTCTAAAGCGAAACAAAAATTATTCTGATGAAAGTCCTGTAGCAGTAATTGTCGATTTTTCCTGGTAATCTTCATAATCTGTATTAATCTCCCAAAGATTATGATTAGTCCCCTTTACAATATTTTCAGCTGCCATTAAGCCCATTAGAATGCTATGATCCTGGTTATTGTATTTAAACGCACCATAACGACCAATTACATGGAGATTCTTTACAGTGGTGAGGTAATCTTCAACAGGCTTCAAATTGTCTTTATAACCACGAGAATAAACCGGATAACAACGCGGAATTTTATAAACGAAACCATCCGAAATCTTTGCATTACCAATTAATCCGGTTTTCAGTAATTCCTGAGTCCCCAATTCGATCAATTTCTCATTGGAATCATTCCACATCTGATCTTCATTGTAACACCAATACTCAATTGCAATTATACTTGAGTCCTTGCCACAATTTATTTCCGGAACCCAGTTTCTGAAATTGGTAATTCGGCCCATCTGCAAATCGGAGGCATGAACATATAACCAGTTATCAGGAAAAAGATTCTTTGCTTCAACATTAAGAAAGACAATGATAGTATTTCTATAAGTTAATGCATTTACCTTCTCACGAATAGTATCAGGAACATCGGGAAGGCGGGATACCATCAATGAAAACGGCATTGATGAAATAGTTTCATCATACTTTTCGGTAGAACCATTTTCCAACTCAACAGCAATAGCGCCACCACTCTGGGTCAGCACACGTTTCACAGGTGAGTTAAGAATTACTTTTCCGCCATTCGCATTTACAAATTGTTCCATTCGCTCATAGATCATACCCGTTCCTCCTGTTGGATAGGCGAATTGATCGACAAGCGTTTTATGTTTATTACCCTTTCCTCCTACAACAGCATTTTTTACCGCCTCCCATAACGAAAGTTTTTTTATTCGTTGGGCAGCGAAATCTGCATCAAGTTCATGGCAGGGAATTCCCCACAATTTTTCAGTATAGGTTTTAAAAAATATGCTGTATAATTTTTTTCCAAATCGGGAAGTCACCCATGTTTCAAACGAGCCATCCGGTTTTGTAGGTGAAACCCGTTCTTTCATATAGCTGGCCATGCATACAGTTGCAGTACCTATACCCAGTTTAAAAAGGGCATCAAATGGTTTTAGCGGGTAGTAGAAAAATTTCTTTTTATAATAAATCCGTGTAAGGCGATCTACCATTTTGTAATCCTTCCCGGCAACTTCCAGCCAGAGTTTGTTTACCCTGGTATCGTTACTGAAAAAACGATGAGGACCAATATCAACTTTTTGTCCCCACAACTCTATTGTTTGAGCAAGCCCACCTACTCTTGGACCGGCTTCGTAAACATGCACTTCTACTCCTGCTTTTGCAAGTTCATAGGCTGCTGTGATTCCTGCAGGTCCGGCACCAATAACTGCGACTTTTTTCTTACTCATTTGTTCTTAGAGAATATAATCTACAAACTTGGGAAGAATATTTCAAAACATAGTTCTTTTCGATGAATAAATTCAACTCATTTTCACAGGGAAAATTATGGCTTGATTCCTGGATAAATATATGATCCGGAACAAACTTGCCTGAATACAAGGCAGGTGCAAGCTCATTACAGAACCATTCCCGATGCCGGGGCGGAAAAGCAGGTAATGGAGATTGATCTGCGTCACTTAGTGGAAAGTAGCCGTGCCACACTTCGTAATTCTCCAAAACAACAACCGGTTTATCTGCCCCAAGGAGCATTGGATGATTTACTGTAAGCCAATTATCACCCCTGTTCAAAGGCAAAACAACGTCGCCCGGAGCAATAAATTGTGCTGCCTTTTCAATTTCTCCTGCAAGTTCTCTTTGGTATTGGGATTGACCCGAAAGGTCAATGGCTTTTAAATAAGTTATGACCACCACCATAATAGGGAAAAAATTCCGCGCCCAAGAGGGGGTATCGCCCAAACACAGCCAAATTGTAAGGAATAGGGCATGAAAAGTCAGCAATCGTGTTGTGACCATTCCTCCTTTGGTATCGCTATCGGGAAGGATAAAGACAAGGAATAAAACCAATATAGAGGCGATAAAAAAAACATCTTTTAGCCGAATATCCTTAATCGCACTTTTCCACTGATAAATTCTGCTGAGAATGGTCAAAAGTGTAACGCTATATAACATTATGGTAATCGACCGGGTATAAATTAATTCTGAAAACCCAAATCCTATTAAGTACTGCCCATCAATTATAAATTGAAGTATTTCAGAAAAGCTTAAATACTGATAATTATCGCTACCAAATTTTTGCTGATAAATGTAAACCAGAATTATAAATGGCAAATGAGGAATTAGAATCAGTACTTGTTTCCGAAAATAAATTTTGGTGGATAACACAATAGCATACTTTCCTGCTTCCAGGGCATGGAATACAATAATTCCAGCTGAGATCAATGCAAGTACGGGAAGTGCGGATAAATGTGAAAAATAGGTCAAACCCGATAAAATGAAAATCATAAAAATTCGTCCGGGATCAAGTCGTGAAATTGATCGCTGCAGATACCCGATAGAAAGCAATAAAAAAACTACTGAAAAGCAAAAATTATACGATCCGTAATAAAAAAACATTCCAAAGCAAACCGGCAGAATCAATAGCGAATGGGCATTATTGTAATTATCAAACGATCTCAGCAAATAGCGAAAGGAAAACACCATTGCTATCAATATCACAAACAAAGTCGCTTTTTCTGCAGCTGCACCATTTAAAAAAAATGAAAACACCATCATCACAAAATGGCCAGTCCAGTTTGGCTGAGGAAAGGTTGTAAACTTATAATATTCGCCGATTCCAGCCGGATCTCCGCTTATCAAAGCTGTCATGATCCTCGCATTTCCAACATGTGCAGGACCGTCGAATGTCATGAACCATCGATGCTCAAATAAAACTCCCGACATCAAGGCAATCCCAAAGAATAAAAGCAAAATTTCAAACCAATAATGGTAGGGATGGTTTTGCTTAAAAATCCGTGCATTGCTCTTAGCAGGCATATCAATCATTTAAGTTGATGAAGCTTAACGAATTTTCCAGAATAAATCGGCTTAAACAAACTATCTGAATAGTCTTTAAAAACGGATTCACATGGATATTCAAAACTAAGATCTGTTCCAAATTCTAAAAGATACTGGACAGAAAAAACTCCTGAATTCAATTTGGAAATAACTTCAGAACAATAGGTTTCTTTTGAGTAAGAATAAACTACATTCTGAGGATGATTTTCAGAATACCGCAACGGGAAATAATCCTGTGGCGCCTCGTAATTTTCCAAAACAACACACGATTTATCAGCGCATATATAATTGCTCATATGAGCCGTAAGCCAATCCCAATCGGCAGGCCTGTGCACCGGGAGAATTATACTTCCCTCATTCACAAATTTTGAGGCCTGATCGATTTCATTTGCAATTTCATTTAACACTCGTTGTGAGCCCAATCGCATTCGAATGTGCAAAACTGAAAGGATCAAAAAAGCTGAAATCAGACTTAGCTGAAGAATTCGCTGCATTTTTTGAGTTCCCAGCCATGCAACCAAAAACAAAAAGCTGATCAATACCAGACGCAAGGTCATATAACCTCCTCGCGAATCACTATCGGGAAGCAAAAAACTTAGAGCTATTACGACGAGCCCAATCAACAATAAAAAGTCACTCTTATCAAAGAATTTACGTCTTATACTACGGTAAATCAAAACACCAAAAACTCCTCCCGCAAGTAAAAGAACAAGTTTTCCTGTCCAAATTACCTCAGACTGCCCATATGCAATCAGAGGTGTTCCAGAAATGAAATAATCAAAAATCTCACCAGTACTTTTATAAGTTAATGCACCGTCGTTGTGATGACTTAACCAATATATGAGAAACAATGAAAGGGAGGGCAAACAAGCAATCGTAATAAAAAGTGAACTACGAACCTCATTCAAGAAAAACGGTGAACGAGTAAATAGCTTTTGCAATAAGCGAAATAATACAAATGCAAATAAGAATATTCCAACTATGATAAATCCACTTAAATGAGCGAAAAAGGACAAGAGTAAAAGGATACTTAATTGAAAACACCTTTTTAAAGTCCATTTTTCAATGTTTCGAACAACAAATCCGCTGATCCAAAAAATAAAAATGAGCGATAGACAAAAATTATAAAAACCGTAATAGAGAAATGTATTAAACACAAAAGGAATTGACAGCAACGCCAACAATCCATTCGCTGGATTGAAGGATTGGATCAAATACCTCAATGAAAAAACAATTCCAAGTAAATACAGACTGAGCAGTAATTTTTCTGCGGTGCTACCGGAGAGGAATAATTTGAATACCAAAAGCAAGAAGTGTCCAAGCCAGTTTGGAACAAAATCATTATTCCAGGAATAGTACGAATCAACCAGTGGATTACTTCCAAACAGCTTTCCTGCGATCAATTCCGCATTGTAAACATGGGCAGGACCATCGATGGTCACAAAATGACCCAGAAAAAAAAAAGAAGACGCAAAAAGAAGGGAAACCGAAAATAAAACTAACGACTCATTTCGAAAAAGGAATGTTACAATCCGGTTCATTCGTTTAAAACTTCATTTCCGGAACATCGCCTTCAACGATCAAACGTCCTATTGTTTTTTGTTTGATTTCGTCGACACTTACACCAGGAGCGCGTTCAATCAATCGAAATCCATCGTTGGGAGTTACCTCCAGTACGGCAAGTTCAGTTACAATTTTCTTTACGCAGCGAACGCCGGTAATCGGGAGTGTACAAGCTGTTAGTAATTTAGATTCTCCTTTAGGATTGACGTGTTGCATAGCAACGATGATGTTTTTTGCAGAAGCAACCAGATCCATTGCTCCGCCCATCCCCTTCACCATTTTTCCGGGTATTTTCCAGTTTGCAATATCTCCATTATCGGCAACTTCCATTGCACCTAAAATGGTGAGATCCACTTTACCTGCACGGATCATTCCGAAACTAAGCGCTGAATCAAAAAAGGCAGATCCCGGAACAGTGGTAATGGTTTGTTTACCGGCATTGATCAGGTCAGGATCTTCTTCTCCTTCGAATGGAAAAGGACCAATACCCAATAATCCGTTCTCGGATTGCAAAACAACATTTACTCCATCAGGAATATAATTTGCAACCAAGGTAGGGATACCAATCCCCAGGTTCACGTACATTCCATCACGGACTTCGCGGGCAATACGTTGTGCTATTTGATTCTTATCGAGTGCCATTATTGTAAAATGTTTTTATTACGACTTTTTGCGTACAGTACGTTGCTCAATTCGCTTCTCATAACCCTTCCCCTGAAAAATTCGATGCACATAAATACCGGGTAAGTGAATATGATCGGGATTCAATTCTCCTGCTGGCACCAGTTCTTCCACTTCGGCAATTGTAATTCTTCCTGCCATAGCAACCAGTGGATTAAAATTGCGCGATGTTGCACGAAAAACAAGATTTCCGTGTGTATCGCCTTTCCAGGCTTTCACAATAGAAAAAGCAGGATCGAAAGCATACTCCATCAAATAATCTTTGCCATTGAAATTGCGTACTTCCTTTCCCTGTGCAACTTCTGTACCAACACCGGCAGGAGTGTATATTGCAGGCATTCCGTAACCTGCAGCCATCAATCGTGTGGCCAATGTTCCTTGCGGAATTAAATCCACCTCCAGCTCACCACTCAACAACTGACGTTCGAATTCTGCGTTTTCACCTACGTAGGATGCAATCATTTTGCGCACTTGCTTTTGCTGCAGCATGAGGCCGATTCCAAAATCATCTACTCCGGCATTGTTGGAAATACAGGTTAATCCTTTCACGCCCTTTTCAACGAGTGCTGCAATGCAATTCTCCGGAATCCCACATAAACCAAATCCTCCAAGAGCAAGAACCATATTGTCCTCAATATCGCGAATTGCCTCGCGCGCATCTGCTACTTTCTTATTCATGTTATTCGAATTCTTTATTATCACCTTCAATGGAACCGCCATTACTTTCAGGTTCGTATTGGTCTGTTTCCACTTCAAGAAAATTAATTTCATTCCAGATGCTAGCCATCCCCTTTCCTTCACGACAATTCAAAAACTGCTCCGGGAAATCATCAGGTCGTTCGAAATCGGATGTAGAAATTTTTAACTGCTTATCGGCATACACCTTTTTCATGTAATAACCCCAAACCGGCATTGCAGTATTCGCACCCTGACCAAGATCGGTTCTGGAAAAACGAACAGAACGATCTTCGCAACCCACCCAAACTCCGGTAACAAGATCAGGTGTCAAACCGATAAACCAACCATCGGAATTGTTCTGAGTTGTTCCCGTTTTACCTGCTACTGCTGTTTTAATTCCACCATAAGGTTTTCCGCTACGCATACGCAAAGCTGTTCCGGCAACCTTTCCTGTAAACGGGTTTATTGCACCACTTGTTGCTCCCTTCATGATCTCAAGCATTGCATAAGCTGTATGCTCATCCATCGCCTCGTTGGTTTCGGGTTGAACATCGAGAATAACATTACCCTGACGATCTTCGATTCGTGTATACATCATGGGTTTGATGTAAACTCCCTTATTTGCAAATGAACTCTGCGCAGCAACAATTTGTAATACGGAAAGGTCGCATACACCCAAACAAATTGCAGGAACAGGATCGAGATACCCTTTTGGTATTCCAAGATCTTCAACCAGTTTGATTACCAAAGCAGGTTTTTCCTTTTGCATGATAAAGGCCGTGATGTTATTCATTGATGCTGCAAGTGCCCAGAATAAGGGGATTTGCTCGCCGGTATATTTTACTCCTGCATTACGCGGACACCACAATTTGTTTGTTCTTGCATTCAATGGAACTTCGATACAATGTTCAATATCGGGAGCAGTAGAACATGGACTTAACACACGATCGCGGAATGCTGCTGCATAAACAAATGGCTTGAATGTTGAACCAACCTGTCGTTTACCGACCTGCACGTGATCGAATTGGAAATGTTTGAAATTTGGTCCGCCAACCCATGCTTTAATAAATCCGGTATGCGGATCCATCGACACCATTCCCACTTGTAAAAATCGTTTGTAATAGATAATTGAATCGCGCGGACTCATCAGTGTATCGAATTCATTTCCCTGTTTCCTCCAGGTAAACACCCGCATTTTCGTTGGTGTATTAAAAATTTTGTCGATTTCGTTTTCTGTACGGTACGCAAGTGAATCACCGCAAAATCCACAAATATGAAAATTGCCTTTTTGGGCCATGTCTTTGGTACGCTCGCAATTTCCGCACAGCTTTCCGGACAATATCCTGTATCGCTTAGAGCGATGTACCGATGCCAATATCAGAGAGTCGCCTTTTTCTTTTGTAATATCATTGGAAAAAGGCGGATTCTTCCAGCGCTTATTGTCCTTGTCAAAATCGATCTGCAACTCTTTGCCCAGATGTTCAGCAACAGCCCATTCAGCATACCGTTGCATGCGCGAATCGATAGTAGTGTAGATTCTTAATCCGTCGTTGTAAATATTATAGGGAGAACCATCTTTTTTATGGTAAACAAAATTCCCGTTTTCATCTTTTTTTTCAAAAAGCGCAGTCAGTTCCTTTCGCAATTCTTCACGGAAATAAGGTGCAGGGCCTTCTACGTGATCGGTAGATTGAAAATCAAGTTCTATTGGCAATACCCGAAGTGAGTCGTACTGTTCGCGGGTAATTTTTGTAGTAACCAATGGATTTTCGGAACTACGCATAAGCTGATACAACACAATTTCACGACGCTTCATTGCGCGTTCAGGAAAACGTTTGGGATTATACATTGCCGGGTTTTGGCACATCCCCACCAACAAGGCCGCTTCATGAATTTTAAGCGAATCAGGAGTGGTATTGAAATATACTCTGGCTGCGGAATGAATTCCTACCGCGTTGTTTACAAAATCAAATTTGTTGAGATACATCGTAATGATCTCTTCCTTGGTATATGCTCGTTCCAATCGCGCAGCTATCACCCACTCCTGTAATTTCTGTTTTACCCTTTCGAGCGTGCTTTTTGCTTTATCGTGAAAAAGCATTTTTGCCAACTGCTGCGTAATCGTACTACCTCCTCCTTTGTTGGTGTTCCCGGTAATTGCACCTGAAAACACACGTGGCAGTGCCTTAAAATCTATTCCTGAATGATCGTAATAGCGTTCATCTTCTGTAGCAACCAGACAATCGATAACAAAGCGGGAAATCTGATTGTATTTTACGTTGGTGCGGTTCTCTTTGAAATATTTCCCAAGAATTTGTCCGTCGCCGGAAATGATCATGGTTGCTTCGTTGCTGCTTGGGTTCTCCAATTCATCGAATGATGGAAGATTGCCCATTGAGACAAAAAGCATAATCAACCATACGGACACTATTGGCCCCAAAGCAATCATCCACCAAATAGCCAGTACCATTCGCTTACCGCGTTTTCCTAAGCCGCTATCACCTGATTTCTTTTCTGAATTTTCTTTTGCCATTACTTCTTGCTTCGTTCAATCCGTAATCCAACATCAGCAACTTCGGTAAGGTCTTTTTCCCGCATTGCCTGCTCAATTGTAAAACCATATTTCCCTGCAACAGGGAATACGCGTTTTGGTCCGAATAAAATCCGGTTATCGACTAATGACCCCGTTGGTTTTCCATACCAAATTCCAAATTCATCCTGCAAATTAGCCTGAATGGTATCACGTGCAGTTTTCCCATCCGGAAACATCGTTGTAAAAAACACATAGATATTACTGTATTCGTAACTCTTTGTCACGCGCAAATCGAGGTAGAAATTATAGCTGCTTACCGTATCATCAACCTGCACCTCATAACTCACCGGTTCATTCCAGTTCCAGCTTTGGTCTTCAATTGCTGTATTCTGCTGAAAAAAGGGTTTATCGCCACACGATACAAGTACCAGCACAAAAAGAAACGTAACAAAAAAGCGAACTCTCATCATCAAGTAGTGGGCTGATCATTTTTTGGAGGACGATTATCACGACGCGGTCCGCGATTCCGGTTTTTGTTTTCGCGACGCTGACCCTGACCACCTTGTCCTTGCTGATTTTGTTTGGGCTGTCCTCCTTGCTGATTTTGCTGCCCCTGCTCTCCCTGTTGTTTTTGTTGAGGACGATTATGAGGGTGTTGCGAACGCTGGTGTTGTTGCCCCTGTTGCTGCGGACGGTTTTGACCTTGGGGTTTCCCTTGGTTCTGGCCCTGTGTATTTTGTTGTTGTCCGCCACCTTTTCCGTCTTTACGGCGGTCTTTGTGACGTCCCTTTTTCTTATTCCGTTTTTCATCAAAGCGGGTAAGTGAATCCTGTCCCACAACATTATCGAAATCAGGTTCTTTTACAACTTCAACTACTTCTACAAAGCCTTTCAGATCATCGACCTGTTGACCATTTTTATTAAGGGCAATAATTTCTTTGACGCGATCTATTTTCAATCCTACGATATTGGTAATACCAAACTCACCAGGAGCGGCGTACCACATCATGCGTTTGAAAATATCTGTTTTTACGTGGGCGGCATAACCGTTTTTCAGCTGAAGACGAATACTGTTATCCGGAAACTCCTTGTAAGCTTCCAGGTACATATCCAACTCGTAATTGAGGCAGCACTTCAGCTTCCCACATTGTCCGGCAAGTTTTTGCGGATTCAATGAAAGCTGCTGGTAGCGCGCAGCACTTGTGGACACTGTTCTGAAATCGGTAAGCCAGGTTGAGCAGCACAATTCACGACCGCAGGAGCCTATTCCACCTAGGCGTGACGCTTCCTGACGTGCACCGATCTGACGCATTTCGATACGCACTTTGAACTGTTCGGCCATTACCTTGATCAGCTCACGAAAATCGACGCGACCTTCTGCGGTATAGTAAAACGTAGCTTTTGATCGATCGCCCTGATACTCAACATCGCTGATTTTCATTTCGAGACCAAGATCGATTGCCATTTTACGGGCTTTGTGCATGGTTTCGTATTCGAGCGAACGAGCTTCTTTCCATTTTTCGATATCAGCCTCATTGGCTTTACGCATGATCTTACGCAGTTCGCTGGACTCGGGTGAAACGTTTCGGCGCTGCATTTGCATTTTTACCAATTCACCGGTAAGGGTGACAACTCCCACATCGTAACCGGGGCTTGCCTCAACGGCAACTGCATCACCGGTATGGAGCGGAAGGTGTTGTGTATTCTTAAAAAAATGCTTGCGGCCATTCTTAAACCGGATTTCTACAAGGTCGAATGGCTTATGTCCTGCAGGCAATTCCATATTGGCCAACCAGTCGAAAACTTCCAGCTTATTACACCCACCAGTACTGCAAAGACCGTTGTTCCGGCATCCGGAAGGACTTCCATCCTTGCTTGAGCAACTCTCACATCCCATTGTTTTGGTGGTTTTTTGTTGAAAGTCCAAATGTACGAAAAAGCGGCATATTCCATTCGAAAAATAGCAGACGAAGGCAATCGCCTATTATGCGCAAAAAAAGGCTTATTTCTTTGGGAACATCAGGGCAGTAACCTTAAACGAAAGGTTGATGAAAACCAGTTTGGGATTGGCGTTTCTCTCGAGATAATAATGCGATTTGTTAAATTCCTCCATAAGCGCAACGATGTTGTATCCGTGCACAAACTGAGAGAATTTTGAAATAAAATCCCGCTCATCTTCCCTTGCGCGCAAAAGCTCATTGTTCGTATATGTACCGATGATGCATTGCCTGAAAATATGCAAGGCATAACGCACAAAGTTTTTGTGTTGTTCCCTTGTGAGCGAAGCCATTTCATCACCCCAGGAAATCAATCCCGGAATATCCTTTTTGTGGCACAAAAGCATCCATGCACGGAATGTTTGCATGCTGAACCCGGAATCTTCTAGATCGAGAACCATGGAAAGCCCCGCCCAATAATTCCCTTCCGCAAGCATAGTAATATTGTACGCTTCCTCTTCCGGCAGAGAATGCCCCTCTGTCAATACCCGCAACATTTCATCATCGGTTAACGCAGGGACTTTGATGAGTTGTGTACGCGACAAAATTGTAGGAAGAATACTTTCCGTGCTTTCCGCTATAAGAAGGAAAACAGTGTTATCCGGAGGTTCTTCGATTATTTTCAGCAAATTATTTGCAGCTACTTCATTCATGAACTCAGCCATCCACATGACAAGAATTTTGTATTCTCCTTCATAGGATTTATAGTTCAGTTTATGAATAATGGCTCCCGCTTCTTCTGTACCGATCAGCGGACGTTTACTTTCTTCTTCGAGTTCCGATAAAAAATGCCGAAGGGGCATATAGGGTTGTTCGAGAAAAACCTTCCGAAACTCAGCTATACGATCATCGGATTTCTCCACTTTCGTACCTTCTTTTACAATGGGAAAAGAAAGGTGAAGATCGGGATGTTCAAGTTTTGAAACACGGATGCAAGACGAGCATGTACCACAGGAGTCGTTTTCCTGCTTATTGGAACAAAGCAAATATTGCGCATAAGCCAGTGCCAAAGGAAGTGTGCCGGAGCCTTCGGGGCCTGCAATAAGCTGAGCATGACTAACCCTGCCATCGCGGGCGGAACGAAGAAACCGTTCTTTGGTGGCATCCTGGCCTATTATTGCTGAAAATTTCACGGGATAAAGATAGCTATTTTAACACGTTGCAAACGCATGCCGTTTGTTGACAATTCCATCTTCGTCGGGCAAATATTTCCTTTATTTTTGGGGCCTCAATCCGAATCGAATGAAGACTATTGACCAATTTAATTTTGTCGGAAAACGCGCATTGATCCGCGTGGATTTCAATGTGCCGCTTGATGCTCATTTTCACATCACCGACGACACCCGCATTAAAGCTGCGATTCCTACCTTGAAAAAAATCCTGAACGATGGAGGCTCTGTTGTGCTGATGTCGCATCTGGGAAGGCCGAAAAATGGTCCGGAAGAAAAATTTTCACTTAAACATATTGTTGACGATCTAAGCAAAAAACTTTCTGTAGAAGTGAAGTTTGCCGGAGATTGTATTGGTGAAGAAGCAAATTATCTTACCTCACAGCTTAAGCCCGGGGAAGTGATTCTCCTTGAAAATTTGCGCTTTTACAAAGAAGAAGAAAAAGGGGATGTTGCGTTCGCACAAAAACTGGCAAAACATGGTGACGTATACGTAAACGATGCTTTTGGTACTGCTCACCGCGCTCATGCTTCTACTGCGATCATCGCTCAATTTTTTCCGGAAGCAAAAATGTTTGGCTATGTAATGGCCGGAGAACTTTCATCAATCAATAAAGTCCTGAACAATACTATGCGTCCGTTCACCGCGGTAATGGGTGGAGCAAAAGTTTCCGATAAAATCATGATTCTTGAACAGCTCATCAATAAGGCTGATCACATTATTATTGGCGGGGGAATGGCATTTACCTTTGTAAAAGCACAAGGCGGAAACGTTGGAAACTCGCTGGTGGAAAACGATCGTTTGGATACTGCCAAAAAAATTCTTGCCGATGCTGCTGCTAAAGGAGTGAAAATTCATATCCCGGTAGATGCCGTATGCGCAGATAATTTCTCCAATGAGGCCAATACGCAGATTTGTGACATCGATAAAATTCCTGCGGGTTGGATGGGACTGGATATATCCGTGAAGACCGAAAAAAATTACGCTGAAGTAATAGCCGCATCAAAAACGATCTTGTGGAATGGTCCGATGGGTGTTTTTGAGATGAGCAAATTTGAAAACGGCACCAAATCGGTTGCCGAAGCAATAGTTGCTGCTACTGAAAAAGGCGCTTATTCACTTATTGGTGGAGGAGATTCCGTTGCCGCCATTAACAAATACCATTTGGGAGAAAAAGTTAGTTATGTTTCTACAGGTGGCGGCGCCTTACTGGAATACATCGAAAGCGGAAGTCTTCCGGGAGTAGAAGCTGTGGAGAAATAAATCGGAGCAAATAGCCCTGGATTTAGAGCAACTTAAACGTGATCGGAAGCATATACCGTGAAGCAACCGGAACTCCGTTGTTTTTAGCTGGTTTCCATGTAGGCATGATGGAAACCAGACGAATAGCTTCCTTGTCCAACAAGGGGTGAACGCTTTTGTAGACCTTTATTGATTGAGAATCGATCTTTCCATTGCTGGATACGACAAACTGAACATACACCTTTCCTTCTGCCTCATCTGCTTTTGCGCCTTCAGGATATTGCAAATTCTGGTTCAGGAAACCCAATAAGGCATGGTTACCACCCGGAAACTGGGCTTTTTGTTCAACCACATCAAACACTTCCTCCTGGGCATATAAAGTGGCAAAACTTGTTAAAAACAAGAGGGTGGCAAGTAAAGATCTCATTCGCATTCTTTTGCTAAAAATACAATTTCCGGCGAATTGAACAAAATTGCTTTTTCCCTGTTGTTCCTATATTTGTCTCCTTCTATCCGGCCATGCAACACGACCTATTCGATTACGCAGGATTCGCTTATTGCGATGACCTTTTTTCCTACCATCGCTTCCTTACGCGTGAAGTGAAAATTGGCACGACCGGATTTGGAGGAAACAATCCCATCCGCATTCAATCCATGACCACCACCGACACCATGGACACACAGGGAACTGTGGAGCAATCGATTCGTATGATTGAAGCCGGATGTGAGCTTGTCAGGATTACCGCACCAAGTAAAAAAGAGGCGGAAAATCTTTTATATATTAAAGAACAACTCCATCAGCGCGGTTTCGACACACCACTGGTGGCGGATATTCATTTTACTCCCAATGCAGCAGAAGTCGCCGCAAGAATTGTAGAAAAAGTGAGGGTGAATCCTGGTAATTACGCTGATAAGAAAAAATTCGAAGAGATCGAATACACCGATGCAGCCTACGAAGCGGAACTAGAAAGGATAAAAGAAAAGTTCACACCACTGGTAAATATCTGCAAGGAAAACGGCACAGCGATGCGCATTGGAACCAATCACGGTTCTTTGAGCGACAGGATCCTGAGCAGATATGGTGATACACCACTTGGCATGGTTGAATCAGCAATGGAATTTCTGCGCATTTGTCGCCAGAACGATTACCACGACATTGTAATCTCCATGAAAGCTTCGAATGCTCAGGTAATGGTGCAAGCCTATCGGTTGCTGGTGGCAAAAATGAAAAAGGAGAACATGAACTATCCGCTTCACCTCGGCGTAACCGAAGCAGGCGACGGAGAAGATGGGCGTATAAAATCTGCTGTAGGAATAGGAACGCTGCTCGAAGACGGGCTTGGTGATACCATTCGTGTGTCTCTAACTGAAGATCCTGAATTTGAAATGCCGGTAGCCCGACTACTTGCGCAACGTTACGAAAACCGCAGTGGACAAACTACCATTCCCCACCACTATTCGGTAGATGATTTAAAGGGGAATTTCAATCCCTTTGAATACACTCGACGTTCAACTTATGAAGTCATAAACATTGGTGCAAGAAATGTTCCGCGTGTTATTGCCGATCTTTCCGGAAGAGAAAAGATCAACCCTGCGAGTTTGTATCCGTATGGCTATAACTATTCTGCACAACTCGACAAATGGAACCTCAGCGATCAGGCCTGCGATTATGTGTACGTCGGCGATACTGCCATTGATTTTGAAATTCCGGGTACACTTGGTGTTATTTTAAATTCAAGTTCCTGGAAAAACAGCATTGAAAGAGAGAGAACTTATCCACTCTTTTGCGGCAGTGAATTTTTTGAATCGGAAAAAAAACACCCTGAGTTGAATTTTGTTGCAGCAGATTTGGCAACACTTACAGATGAATTTATCAGCAAGATTTCCCATCGTAACGATTGTGTGCTCATTCTCGATACCTTTAATGAGCATGCGATGCCTGAATTGCGAAGTATGTTTTTTCAATTACTTCTGAGCAATTGTAATGTGCCGTGTATCATCAAACGCAATTATGTAAAACTTGATGATGAGCGTTTCCAGCTGTATTGCGCAACAGATGTTGGAGCATTATTGCTTGATGGTTTTGGTGATGGTGTTTGGGTAAAAACGGTTGAATGTGCTAATCCGCAACTTATCAACCGAACTGTTTTCGGTACACTGCAGGCTACGCGCACACGCATATCGAAAACCGAATATATCTCATGCCCATCGTGTGGACGAACATTATTTGATCTTCAGGAAACCACCCAAAAAATCAGAGCAGTTACCGACCACCTCAAAGGCGTTAAGATCGGCATTATGGGATGCATCGTTAATGGTCCGGGCGAAATGGCTGATGCTGATTATGGGTATGTTGGAACAGGTGTAGGAAAAATTTCACTGTACAAAGGGAAAGAAGTCGTGCGCAAAAACATCGCCTCGGAAGAAGCTGTCGACGCCCTCATTGACCTGATTCGTGAGCACGGAGACTGGGTGGATAAAAATTAATAGAACCCCTTAATTGGATCCAAACTTTACACCACTAGATTTACAATTCGCTTGGGAACAACAATAATCTTTTTAGGTTGTTTGCCTTCAAGATATTTTTGTGTTTGTTCGTTGGCCAACACTTCCTTTTCAATTTCTGCAGGAGTTAATGCTGATGGCAGGTCAAGATTAAAACGCAGTTTCCCATTGAACTG
>JBKBUQ010000048.1:0-19196 GCA_046289975.1 Flavobacteriales bacterium
CCAAAAATAACCATTTCCAAATGATGCATTGTGAATTCCGTCACTTTGTGGATTATCGGAATGGAAGAAAATCTCCGATCGCTCTAAACCTTACCTTCATAAAATGGATTTCGGTGCGGGATATGCCGGTTTGTTTTTAGGTTGTTTCGTTTCGGCTACCATTTTGCCGTTTGCATCCGAGGCTTTTGTATTGGCTATGCTTTTAGGTGGCTACGATCCTGTTGTCGTTGTTATTGTTGCCTCTCTGGGGAATTGGCTCGGAGGACTTACCAATTACCTGCTGGGCTATCTGGCCGATTACCATGTTCTTGAACGGCGATTTTCATTGAAAAAAGAAAAAGTCGATCGTTTTAAAACCTGGGTCGACCGTTACGGTGTATGGGTTGCCCTCATTACCTGGGTGCCTGTAATTGGCGATCCGCTCACTTTGGTGTTGGGGTTCTTCAGGACATCCTTCTGGAAAATTGCAGTTTTATCGCTAATTGGAAAGTGCGTTCGCTATATCGTTATGGCCTGGATCACTTTGCAGTTTTAATTTTATGGAATACGCCTTTTTATTGCATCTAAAACGGAAAGATCCTTTCCCGCGGAGTATGCAATAGTTCGCAACAAAGGCCATTCCGATGTGGAGGGGATCTTTTCCCTTTTTTACAAGGCCAGACAAATGCTTAACTTGCAGTCCTAATGCATTTGTTTTATTCCACCACGATTCAAAATAACCAGATTCTCCTCGATGAAGAAGAGAGTCGGCATGCAATTTCAGTATTGCGGTTAAAAGTGGATGATAATTTTCAAGTGACAGATGGCCGCGGATCATTATACCGTTGCAAGGTAGGCGAGATCACCAAAAAAAATGTTGTCGGTCAGATCCTTGAAACGGAAAAAACTTCAGTAGCACAAAGCCTTTTGCATATTGCCATTGCACCTACTAAAAACACAGATCGGTTGGAATGGTTTTTGGAAAAATCCTGTGAGTTCGGTATCGGGAAAATCACTCCTATAATATGTGAACGATCAGAACGCAAGGATGTGAGAATTGATCGGCTAAATAAGGTCTTGGTTGCTGCCATGAAACAATCGCTTCATCTGTGGTTACCCGATCTACGTGAGCCGCTTCCGTTGAAAAAGTTATTGGCAGAAAGTGGTTCAGTCGAAAAATACATTGCGCATTGTGTTCCCGGTAACAAACAACAATTTTTTGATGCGGTTTCTCCAACTCAGCCTACCTTAATTCTCATTGGGCCTGAAGGTGACTTTTCCCCCAATGAAATTCAATTGGCCATTGAACAAAAATTCAAGCCGGTTAGTCTTGGGAATAGTCGGCTACGAACTGAAACGGCAGGCATTGCAGCTGCTCATATTTTCGCAATCCGTTCCGAAAAGAAGTAATCAATTTTGATAGAAATGGATTAAGGTCCGGAACGAAGATGTCAATAATTAAAGTTGACTTGGCTGTTATTTAATTGATTTTACGATTAAAATTTCACACTTAATTTCAAATTTACCCTTCTGGAAGTAAGGTAATTGGGAACAGCATATTGCCTGTTGTTTACATCTTCAATCCACATGTACGAAATGGTGTTATTGATGCCCAAAAGATTAAAAACTTCAAGACTCAACCACATATCACTGAGTTTACTCAAAAAGGATCCCGGTTTAATTTGTTCTTTGCGTGTGAGAAATTGTTTGGAGAAACCAATATCAATCCTTCTGTACGGGGGAGTGCGCAATACATCTTTGTACCTTTCAAATCCGGGTGGCCCATACGGTAAACGTGTTCCGAATAATGCATTCAGGTGGACTTTGAACGTTGGCCAGTTGGGCATTTCGTCCTGAAAGAATAATCCAAATGTCATAAACTGATCTGTTGGACGAGGAATATATCCTGGTTCTGTGTAGGTGGAATCGACAGCGATGTTATTAAACGTATAACCCGGTACAATCACTTCTCCATTGCTGTTATAGTAGGTGTAATAGTAATCGTCTTTAATATCTTCCTCCGTTTTAAGAAATCCCAATGTTGCCCATGATTCAATTCCTTTAATGAATTCCCCGTTAATTTTAAAATCCCAGCCTTTAGCGTAACCTACAGCATTGTTGTTGGCATAATAACGGATTCTCACATTATCTACTTCATAGGGATTTAAATCGTTCAGCATTTTATAATACAACTCGGTGCTGAACTTAAAAGTGCGGTCCCACATTTTAAAAAATAGATCACCACCCAATACAAAATGAATGGAACGCTGTGCACGTAAATTGTAATTGATATTTCCACTCAGATCACGTAACTCCCTGTAAAAAGGCGGTTGGTAATAGACTCCTGTCTTAAAACGAAGCACGGCATTGATCCTGGTAATGGTACTGTCTTTAATTCGGAACCAGCTGGGAACATAGGTAATTCCTGCTCGGGGGGAAATAAGCAGCTGATCATTAAAGTCCCAAAAATTTCCTCTCGCGCCAAAATTATAATCCCATGAACTGATGCTGGTGAAAGTACTGTCTGCCAACTTAATTTCTTTTTTTCGGTCGATCGATTGACTGTATTGCAAATGTCCGGTGTATCTGCTGGAGGATAAACGGATCTTCGCCTTGATAACATCATTGAGAATGATCTGATCACTCGGTATTTGCGGAATTGAAAATCCTGCCGAATCCAACATGTTCCATTCACTTAGTTTGTCGTTGATCCGTTCTCCCTGGTAGCGTAATCCCCAGTTTATTTTTGCACCGTTTTTAAGTTCGTGCTGACCTAAATGCGAAACATTGTAAACGAAGGCATCCAGCCTGTTGCGAGCATGATTCAGAAATGTTCCCACCCCGCGGACAAATAAAACTTCTCCAAAATTTTCTGACCCAAGATCACGCTCCAATTCCGAAAGTCGGTATTGTCCCTGGATATCGAACGATTCTGATTCAATACTGCGGTAAATGGAACCAATGAATTTAATAGTGGTTTTTTCAGAGATAATGTGCTCCGATGTTAAAGCGCCGGTCATCGTTTCGAATCGTGTTATCTCCTGACCATCGAAAAATACAGTAAGACGCAAGGCCTCGTTTACCGTTCCGAAATCCGTTTCTCTTGTTTCCGGAATCATGCGGTATAGGTTGTTGGAATAATGTCCCAAAAAGGAAAGATTCCAATTCTCCCTTGCCTTGTAGGTGAGGAGAAATTGTCCGTCGGCAAAAACAGGACGATAATCACCTTTTGTAGGAAGCGCATTCAAAACGTAGGAGTTTGAACGGTAACGGAATGCGGTAATGTACGAGAAACGTTGCTTGACTTTACCTTCGAAATGCACGGAACCACCGAGTAAACTCATGGATGCTGATCCCTTTTTTTCGATGGGCGATTTGTATTTGATATCCAATACCGACGACATCTTATCGCCATACCGGGCTTCAAATCCTCCGGATGAGAAGTAGATATCTTCCACCATATCCGAATTGATGAATGATAATCCTTCCTGTTGACCACTTCGAACAAGAAATGGACGATAGATTTCAATGTCGTTTACATAAATTAAATTCTCATCAAAATTTCCGCCACGCACCGAATATTGTGCACTCATTTCATTATTGGAAGAAACTCCCATCCCAAATGATTTGATAAGATCTTCCACATTTCCTGTCATTGTTGGAAGTTGTTTAAACTCAATCTTGGGCATTTTTTCAATCGGGGGACGTTTCACACCTCCATCAACGGTTACTTCGATGAGGGTTTGAAATTGAAGCAGTACGTTTTGTGTTTTTTCTTCACCCTTTTTGAGCCGAACGAGAATTGTTTTTCGTTCATGACCGGAATACGAATAAGATACAGAAAGCGAAGAGTCAGAAGGCAGAATGAGCAAATAGGTTCCATCTTCATTTGTTGTAGTACCTGTATGCAGCGGCGTAACATAAATGTTGACGTCTTTGAGTGGTTTACCTAATTCATCCACAACACGGCCTTTCAATACACCGGTGCGCTGTGCGGAAACACTGCATACCGGGATCAAAATGGCAAGGATAATTAGAAAGCAAAATCGCATAGAGGCCAAAAGTAGCAAAACCACTCTAAAACGGGGAATAGGCCAGATATTGTGTTTATCGCTTTATTGAAGATAACTCCCTTACGAAATCAGATAGGGGTAAAAAAGTGAAATAAGCCTCAAATGAGGATTGATGTAATAAGCTGAAAAAGCCGAATTTACTTCTGTTTGAAGTCCCCGTTCTTCCAGGCCTGAACAAACTGATACCAGGCAATTGGATTCAACAGATTGTTGGGAGGAACCTGGCCGGCGTAATAGAGTTTGTAGCGTTCCATACGCATAGCCTGGTAATAGGCCATTTGAGCATCATTACTCATTGCTATAGCTGCATCGCGGACTTGAGCATCCTGCATGTTTTTATAGGCACGAGCCATGTAATCATCCTGAAGATTCATGTTTACAAACGCCTGCGCAAATTGCTCTTTCGAAGGCCAGGGATATACTGTAACCTGCGGCAGGACAATAGTATCGGGTTGCATCATCTGGATCAGGGAATATTTGTCTTCTGTTAATGTATCCGGAATTACAAAACGAGAACGTTTAAAGCCAACTGAAGAAAATATGATGGTATCTCCCTCCATTGCAACGAAAGAGTAGAAGCCATAATAATCCGAAACCGTTCCGCGTCCTGTTTTCTTATCGAAAATATTTACAAAGGGAATTGGCCTAAGGCTATCGGCAGTGACAATAATACCGGAAAATTGAATGAATTTCCTTTGCTTGGTGGTATCCGTTTTTACCGTGACTGAGGTAGCAGGTCGTGTTGTCTGAGCATTGACTTCCGGCAGGAAAAACACAACGGTAAATAGCAGTATAGTGAATAGATGCTTCATGTTCAATCTGTTTTGCAAAGATAGGCCCTTTTTTAGCAACGACCCTCCCATTCCCCGAAAAACCGTGCCATCCAGAGCTCCATGAAGGCATGACGTTCATCAGCAATTCGCTTTCCCTCAGTTGTATTCATGCGATTTCTGAGCAAAAGCAATTTTTCATAAAAATGGTTAATTGTATGACCTTCATCTTTACGGTAGGAGTCAAAGTCTTTGTGCAAAACGGGTTTTTTATCAGGATCATATAATGGCCGACCTTTCGACCCTCCATAGGCGAATGCTCGGGCAATTCCAATTGCGCCAATTGCATCCAATCGATCAGCATCCTGAACACAAGCGGCTTCCATGGTGCTAACGGGAGTGGCAACACCTGCGCCCTTGTAACTTATCTCTCCAATCAGTTGAATGACTTTCTTAATACTTTTTTCATCGACAGCATATTTTTGCATCATCGCTTTTGCATCACGCTGATTTTTTCCAAGATCGTCGGGATGAAATTTGTGATCGGCAATATCGTGCAACAGCGCCCCAAGTGCACAAATAAAAGTATCGGCATTTTCTTTCCCTGCAAGAATCAGCGACATTCGAAATACCCTTTCGATGTGATGCCAGTCGTGACCTGTTCCTTCTCCTTCAAAAAGTGATTGGATCTCCTGACTGATCTGTTCAATTATTGCCTCTTCACCGGGATTCATCAATAAAATACGATTTTACGGGTAAACAGATGTTCTCCGCATCGTATACGGGCAATATAAGTGCCTTGCAATCCGGTTCCCTCTACATAAAATGAATCACTGTTGGGTTGAATATTCCGAATACGTCTTCCGCCTAGATCAAAGAGTTCAATCTGATCGATCTTTTCACCACACTCGATTTTTACTCTGCCGTTTGTGCTTGGATTCGGGAAGATGTTCAGTAGGGGAGATGCAACCGTTGCAACAGACTGAAATCCGCCAATCAGCAATGCTTCTGCAACCAGAACAGGAGATTTGTCGGAGCTATTGTACATTCCCTGAAACAAACTTATTTCGGGTGAGGAATAACTAAACATTTCACTCAGAAATCGTTTGGGAACGGATTCATAATAAATTTTAGCACTCACATTTAATGCTCCCGTATACCCGGAAAGTGGAATATGGTATCGTATAATATCAGCGCCGGTTCCTTCTGTTGCTCCGTTACGGTTGAAATCCGGATCGCTGAGAGCACCACCAACAATCATACAGGTATCGTAAGCAGGATGTCCAATAGTAAATCCTTCAGGTACCAAACGGTTGTCCTTTAGTGATGATTTTGCTCTTTCCAAAACGGTTGTAACATTATCGTTCACATCACCCATTACCATTTCGTAAATCTGAATCTGTTGTTCAGAGTTGATCATGGTATAATGAGGTTCGTACGTCGAGTTTTCATTTACCAATTCATCGTTCTGCCTAATACCCGAACGGAATAGTGTATCTCCAAGATCATTCCTTACCACAAACTCCACATAGATTCTTCGTGAAGGATATCCGCTGGGAAATTTATGTCCTGCTTTGTTGGTTAGTTGCAAAGCATAAAATGCAGTATCAACGGTACGGGATGTTTCCTGCAAGCTCAGTGAGAGGCTTTGTTGTTTCAGCATTCGTTCTGTGCGTACAATACTTGAATCGAGTTGTCTTGCTGTTGAGTATAACCCAAGTACTGTTGCATTTTCTTTCATTAGCTTTAGCATGAAAACATTAGCACCAACCAATTCATGTTTTCCAAATGGAGTGCGGAATAATCCGAATGGTGGCCCGGTCGATAACCTAACTGCATCATTGATTCGGGGAATATGACATCCCTGGCAGGAAATACCCTGTGGATTTGGAATGTCGTTGTTAAATCGGGAATTCAGCCATTCGTGATACGTTGCCTGCTCAATAAAATGATCGCCAGTTAAATTCCCGCTGAGGTCTGATGTTTGCGTAATGAGCGTGTGACAACCGGCGCATAAACCTGCTCTGTTGATGTGTGGACTGAAGGTTGGAGTGAATCCTGTATTTCCTGCCATTGGTCCCATTGGGTTGGTATAAGGACCGTAAACTGTTTTATCTGTGGTGAAATACAATTCTCCTGAAAAACGTTTACCGATAAGTGTATCGCGCTGTTGATGACAGGCACCGCATGAAACACCGTCGAGTCCCACTGAATCTGTGTTTAATTCGGTCATTCCATAAGGCTGATTCAGGTGTAATGCATTGTATTTTCCCAATGGAGCATGACATTTTACACAAGTCGATTCCAATGCATTTTGATGTGCCGGATTGATTAAAACTTCATGACTCACTTTTGCTTTCCAAAGCGGATCTTTTGCCGAATTCGCCATTATTGTTCCTGCCCAGGCATCCATAACATTTACATCATTCCCCATTGCGTCAACAGAAGCGAGCTGATCGATGTCGTACCCATGACATTGGGAACAGATTCCTGCAGCAGAAAATAAAGTATTGCTCTGATATCCCCACGCACGGATTTGCTGGTGTGAACCAACTTTCAGTAAATGCTCATCAATGGAAAATTGTTTTGCATTTTCCTGTGCAGAAAGCAGCCAGACGGAGCAGGAAATGATACCTAATACAAGCAGAAGGGGACGTTTCATACCTGCTAATATAAAGAACCCCGTGAAATCCTTTGGTGAGGTTTGTCACGGGGTTCGTTAAAGCTTGAAAATGATTAGAATGCGAACATCAAAATGTAAGTGATTGCGCCTCCAATATAACCTACTAAAGCAAGTGGAGCAATCTTTTTGAGGTACCAGCCAAAGCTGATGTGTTCAAGTCCCATCACAGCAACACCGGCAGCTGATCCGATGATCAGACATGAACCTCCGGTGCCTGCGCAATATGCAAGGAACTCCCAGAAGCTTCCACCTGCTGCAAACAATCCCTCAGGGGCTATTTCATACATTCCCTGAGCTGCAGCTACAAGAGGTACGTTATCCACGATAGCAGAAAGCAATCCGATGGACATGTTGATGGTGTAAATGTTTTTATTCAGCGCATGGTCTAGGAATTCAGCAGTTGTGTGAAGATGACCAACAACCTGAAGTGCTCCAACAGCCAAAAGAATACCAAGGAAAAACAGTACGGATGCAGTATCAATTTTCTGAAGAACTCCAATAACCGAAACAGAACGACGCTCTTCCTTATTCTTGGAGCCATGCATAATTTCAGTTACCACCCATAAAACACCCAATGAAAGCATCATCCCCATAAAAGGAGGAAGGTGGGTTACCGTTTTAAAAATAGGTACGAAAAGTAATCCGCCTAAACCTAACATGAAAACAATGTATTTCTCTCTGTTCGTAACTGGATTGGTATAATGTCCGAGTTCTTCCACTTTAACTGGGCGTTCGATGGTGCTTTTACGCAATACGATCGGAGCGAGCAAAAGGGGGATAGCAAGACAAACAATTGCAGGTAGGAAAATGTGCAAAATCATTGATGGGACATCTGGCAATTGTCCTTTGATCCATAACATGGTTGTAGTTACGTCACCAATCGGACTCCAGGCGCCTCCTGCATTGGCAGCAATGATCACAAAACCTGCAAAGATCCATCGTGTTTCAACATCCTTAATCAGTTTGCGAAGTAAGGAAATCATTACAATGGCTGTTGTAAGGTTATCCAATGCGGCTGACAGGAAAAACGCAATAAATGAAATTGCCCAGATGAGCGTGATTTTATTGGTAGTATTAATTCGGTCAGTAATAACTGAAAACCCTTCGTGCGCATCTATAAGTTCAACAATGGTCATCGCTCCCATAAGGAAGAAAAGAATACTTGCAATCTCAGAAAGGTGGTGCATCAAGGAAAGTTCAACACCGTGATGGTCGGTGTATCCTCCAAAAACATAGAGTGTCCAGCATAAAACGCCGGTGAGCAACGCAGAGGCCGCTTTGTCGACTTTGATAGGATGTTCCAGCGCAATTGCTGCGTATCCTACAACAAAGACAACGATCATCAAAATAGCATAGATGTCCATTGGATTTCGATTTTCTGGTTTTTTAAAACGGGGTGAAATTAGTCTTTTTTTAATTGGATAAAAGAGCCTGGCTGAACTTTCAATTGAGGTAATTGACTATCAGCGAAAGCAAGGTCATGATGGCTCCAATTACCAACAGGAAAAGGAAAAATGATCCCTTTCCTTCGGAAGTTTTGTTCTCCATTGGGAAATAAGTTAAAGCGATAGGAAATGGGTCCTTCAGAATGATTCATCATGCATTCCGCATCCGGTGCCGGGACAAATTTCGGCGCATAATTCTCCGGATGAAAGGGCTTCAGATCTGCAAAACGCAGTTAACCAGTAAAATAGGTTTTGTAATTGAAGGCTGTTGAGTTCCTGAATGAATACAGAACGCTTTTGAGATTCCATCGGACGACAACAATCCCGGGAACCTGGAGTCAGGTAGCGGAAAGGTGGGGGAGAAGGATTCGAATGAAACAGCGGCAGACCCGGAGGCCTCTTCTTTAAAAAGGGTGCATGCAGGACTAAAATCGCTTTGGGAAATTTGGCAGGTTGATGTAGCAATTTCTTGAAATGCAGGCGGGTGTCCCGAAAAAGAACCCCAAAAGGTAATCACTACCAAGCCAATTTGAAACAACCTGATCACGGGCTCAAATGAAGTCTATATCAGAATCGTTTCCAATTTATGGGTAAGAAATTTTGATTTTTGCACTTGTCTCAAGTAATAAATATCCAAAAGCCTTTGGCGGAATGTATTTTTTTCTACTTTTGCAGCCCAATTCACTTATTAATTAACCGGGTTTCGGACCCTTTTAAAACAATTAAAAATGGCAACAAAAATCAGACTTGCCCGTCACGGTAAAAAAGGAAAACCAGTTTTCCACATTGTAATCGCCGACAGCCGCTCTCCACGTGATGGCCGCTTTATTAAGAAGATCGGAGTTTATAATCCTACTTCAAATCCTGCTACTATCGACATCAATTTTAACGAGGCCTTAGCTTGGTTGGAAAAAGGAGCACAGCCTTCTGAAACATGTCGTGCAATTCTTTCTTATAAGGGAGTTCTTTATAAGAGTCACCTTAACCGTGGTGTTAAAAAAGGTGCACTTACTCAAGAACAGGCTGATGCTAAATTTGATAAGTGGCTGGCTGATAAAGAGTCAAAAATCGAAAGTAAAAAAAGCAAGCTTGCCGGTGATAGAAAATCTCAGGAAAAAGCGCGCCTTGATGCAGAACTTAAAGTTCGCGCTGCTAAAGAACAGGCTCGTGCCGCTGCTGCAATTGCTGCGGAAGCACCTGCTGCCGAAGAAGCACCCGCTACTGAAGAAAACACAAGCGAAGCCGAAGGTTGATTATGAAAGGCACGTTCTCCAAGGACGATTGCTTCAATCTTGGGTACATTACCCGCTTACACGGATACAAAGGGGAATTCAACATCTTTCTGGATGTGGATTCCCCTTCTTTTTATGACGACCTTGATGAAGTGCTGGTAGAAATGCCACAGGGTTTGGTTTCCTATTCCTTTACGCGATATTCTCCCGGAAATAAGGGAACTGTGCTGTGTGCATTTGAAGGTGTCGATTCCGAAGTAGAAGCAAAAAAACTGATCGGAAAAAAATTATGGTTGCCATTGGCCGAACTTCCACCGCTCGATGGAAATAAATTTTACTACCATGAGGTGATTGGGTTTGTAGTTGTGGATGCAGTTATGGGGAATATCGGCGTAGTAAAGGATGTTTACGAAGGTGCCGCTCAAACATTGTTATGCATCATAAATTCCGGTAAGGAAATATTGCTTCCTGTTATGGATGCAACCATTGTTTCGGTCGATAGAACTGCAAAGCAATTGCATGTTTTGGCTCCCGAAGGATTGATCGAGATGTACCTCGATCCAAACATCAACAAGGGCGAAAAGGATATTTGAGTTCACCGAAAAAATACGATAAACCATTTCGTTTTCGTCAGTTCGAAATCTGGCAAGAGCATGCCGCCATGAAAGTGGGGACCGACGGTGTACTCATCGCTGCCTGGGCCGGATTGTTGGAGGATCCTTCCGCTATTCATTTTGTACTCGATATTGGTACCGGAACGGGAATGACAGCTATCATGCTTGCACAACGGTTTTCTCAGGCTCAACTTGTGGCCTTGGAAATAGACGACGCTGCAATTTTAGATACCCAACGAAATATTGATGCATGTCCATTTCATCAGCGTATTCAACTTGTTCATTCTGCAATCCAGCAATGGGAAACATACCGTACGTTTGATCTTATCGTTTCCAATCCGCCATTCTTTGAAGACGCATTACTAAATCCTGATTTGTCGCGGCAAGTGGCGCGTCATGCAGTTACACTTAAAATGGATGAACTCTTTTTCCATGCAGACCGTCTTTCGGCTGAAAATGCACATTTCGCAATCATCCTTCCGTTTTCTCAATGGAAAAAGGCACTCGAAGTTGCTGGAAAATATGGATGGTATCTATCCGTAAAACGTACAGTAAGTTCTTTTGAAAACAAAGAACCAATCCGTATTTTACTCGGGTTCTCAAAATTGAAATCGACAGTTTGTGTTGAAGAGTTGATGTTCCTGTACGATGCACCTTTTAAACGATCGAAATCATTTAATGAACTCACAGAAGATTTCTACCTCTGAGAAATGACAATGGGTATAGGATCGCCAAGGTATTTTGGTCCCGTCCCAAGAACATTTAAATCCAATACTGCTTTTCCTCGTGCAACATATTCCCGAAGTTTCGAATTGAAACCACGGTACACCGGTCTGGCGTTATAGGCAATACAATTTAACCCTAGACATTCCGCAATATACAAGGCTCTTTCGTTATGAAATTCCTGCGAAATGATCGTAAAGGAATTCAAACCAAATATTCCTTTCGCTCTGAATATCGAATCGAAAGTGCGTAATCCCGCATAATCGCAGGTGATGGAATGTTCCGGAACTCCAAACTTCATCAACATGGATTTCATGTCGCGGGGTTCGTTGTAACTTCGACTGGTATTGTCGCCGCTTACAATGATGTGTTTTATTTTACCTGCACGAAACAATTCCGCCGCTGCAATGATTCTTTTTTTGAAATAGGGATTGATTATTTCACCTCGGATGAATTTTGAAGTTCCCAATACAAGTCCAACATCATTTACCGGAATTTCGCTAACTGTATTGTAGAGTTTCCCTTTTGCATTTGCACGAATATGTCCATCTGCCCATAGGCAAAAAAACAAAAAAGCAATTCCTGTTACAACCAGGAATCCGGAAAATCGGAGGCTTAATTTCGACCACATCATGGCCTAAAACTAGATGAATACCGGGGAGAATAGGAGCTGACTTGAATAACTGCAGACTTCCCTTTATTATTTGCTTGGTAAAACGCACTCGAATGTTTAGTCTTCCACCAACAGCAATGCTTCTTTCAATTCCCTCAGCGTTTTAATCTCGTTTTGCTTTTCGGCCAGATCACATCCCTTTTTGTAAATGAGTATGGCTTCTTCAATATTTCCTTTTTCCTCTAGCAATTTACCGTATTGAAAATAAACCGGGAGATAATCTTCATGATCGATCATCAGTTTTTGCATCAAAGCGATACACTCACTGATGTTTCCTGCTTTTTTGTATTCCAAGGCAACTGCATACTTTAAAAACGGATCATCCGGATTTTGATCCAGCATTTGCCTGATCATGGTTAAACGCTCAGCTTTCATGACTCAGATCTATGATTTTATCTTTTGGAAACGAAATTCGAATCAACTCTTCTTTTGTATAGGGCTGGTCGGAATGAAAATGGAGTTTACTTCCGTTCAAGTCCAATTCCAGATCATAATGATCACCATCAAATCTGCAAGAAAGAACGGTGCAGGAAAAATCGTTACCGGGAATAATATGCTGTGGACGAATTCCAAATTTCTTTAATCCACTTAACTGATGAGCGATCTCGCCTTCCACAATATTTACTTCGCCAAAAATTCGTGCTACATAACTGTTACACGGTTGAATGTATAATTGTTTCGGATCTCCTTCCTGTAATAATTTACCATTGCTCAAAACAATTACTTTATCTGCCACTGCCATACAATCGCGGGTGTCGTGCGTTACAAATACTGCTGTTGTATTCGTTGATCGGATGATATCACGGATTTCTCCTCTTACAGAACTTCGGATGCTGTCGTCGAGATTACTAAATGGTTCGTCCAGTAACAACAATTCAGGTTCTGCAGCGAGCGATCGTGCAATGGCAACGCGTTGTTGCTGACCACCTGATAATTCGTGGGGATAACGTTTACCCATTCCAGGCAGACCAACCAGTTCCAACCATTCATTGGTGGTACGTGTAGGATTTTTTTTCTGCCCAAATGCAATGTTCTTCTCAATATTCAAATGCGGAAACAAGGCATAGTCCTGAAAAACCAGTCCGATATTTCTTTTTTCCGGATTCAGCGATATCTTTTCATCGCAAATGGTTTTTCCGTTGAGATTAATGGATCCATTATCCGGCAATTCGAATCCTGCAATTATGCGGAGCAATGTCGATTTGCCTGAACCACTCTCACCAAGAAGTGCAAGTATTTCGCCTTTTTGCATGGAAAAATTGATTCCACTTAACGCAAAACGATTTTTCCCGAACGACCGCGATATGTTTTTTAGTTCAAGTCCCATGCTTCTCTGTCATTAACCGGCTTAACACAAATACCGGAATGGCGCCAATAAAAATAAGGATTAATGCAGCACTTGAACTTTCCGGAACAGATTCCATTATTTTGGCGTGTCTGTAGGTTTCTGTTGCAAGCGTTTCAAAATTAAAGGGTCTGAGAATTAGCGTAAGCGGCAATTCTTTCATAACATCCACAAATACCATTATAGCAGCAACTAAAACGGTGTTACGCAATAAGGGTAATTCAACAAATAATAAAGTGCGCAAAGGACTTTTTCCCAGCGAACGGGAACTTTCTCCGAGGGAACCGTGATTTTTTTCAAGTCCTGCTTCCAACGGCTGGTAGGCAACAGCAAGAAAACGGACCAGGTAGGCAAAGATCAACATGGCAATACTTCCCGTAAAAAACAAACCCTTTGCAGAACCAAAATGTGCAATCATTGCGTCCGACCAACCCGAGAACGCAAGTACACCTACAGCAATAACAGCACCGGGAATTGCATAACCTACATTAATGAATTGAGCAATGATTTTTCCGCTGACCGAATGATGTAATTTTCTTACATAAGCCAGAATCAATGCAACAACTACAATTACAATTGTTGCAATGAATGCAAGCTGTATGCTGTTCCAGGCAAGTACAAAAAAACGATCATTCATTATTTTGGGAGCAGTTTGTAATGCCCAATAGCTCAAAAAGCTAAATGGAATTAAAAATCCAAATACAAATGGAATGCTGCATAAAAATGTAGCAGTCCACGCACGAAAACCTTTTAAGTGAGTTAATGGCGCATACGATTGTCGGGCTGTGTTTTGATAGCGGGCTTTTCCTCTTAATAAGCGTTCTGCAATTAGGAGTCCGAATACAAAAAGTAAGATCCAACCGGCAAGTAATAGTGCAGCCTTAATATCATAACCCCATGTGCGGAACAATGCTGTAGTGTAAGTGCGAATTCCAAAATAACTGGCAGCTCCGTAATCGTTGATCACTTCCATCATAACCAGAAAAACACCAGCTGCAAGTGCGGGCCTGGAAAGGGGTAGGGCGATCTTCATTAAAATACTCGATCCCTTTTTTCCGAGCGACCTTGCACTCTCAATTTGGCGTGCCGACTGAATGGAGAAAGCGGCCTTTGCACTGAGGAAAACATACGGAAAAAGCGCAAGAGCAAATAACAACCCTAACACTGGAAGATTCATGATATCGAAATGCAATCCTTTTGCCGTATCCGGGCCAAATTGATTGCGTAGAACAGTTTGCAGCGGACCGGAAAAACTAAAAATTCCTGCATAGGTAAAAGCAAGAATATATCCCGGAATAGTGAGTGGAAGCGCCAGCGACCAGGAGAAAAATTTACGCAGAGGAAATTGATACTGTGTAACCAGCCATGCAGTTCCTCCACCCAAGAACAAACTTACAACTGCGGCAATTACGCACAATGCGAGCGTATTGAAAAATGCTTCACCCGGTAATGTTTGTTCGAGAATAGCTTTACTGCTTTGTGGTGTGGTAAATAGCGATGAAAAAAGAATGATAAGAGGAATTGCGATCAAAAGCAGAAGAACGATTCCTGCCAGGAGCCAGCCTTTGTAACTTGAGCGGAGTGATCGTATCATTGACATTTCTCAAAAATAGTCTTACAAAATCGTATTTTCGGTAGAAATAATAAAAAAACCATGTCCGACCACCGCAACGAAGCACTCGACCGCCTGGGGATTCCCCGAAATAACCGAATAATTCTTTCTCTGGATGGGGGAGGGATAAGGGGAATTCTTACGCTTCAGTTGCTCAAAAAAATGGAGGAGGTAGTAGGCTATCCCTTGCACCGATTTGTTGATATGGTAGCGGGAACATCAACCGGTGGAATAATGGCCGGACTGATTGCTTTGGGATATTCTGCTGAAGAAATAGAAAAAAAATATGTTGATCTCGTTACCGAAGTATTCCTGAAAAGAGGAGCACTAGCCAATAGGTTTCTCAATCCTCCTTTATATTCAAAAGCGAATTACCGCAGAATGCTGAAAGAAATCATTGAAGACAAAACACTTCAGGATGCTGTGATCGCTACCGAAACGGATATTATGATTACTGCAAAAGATCTTGCAGCAAGCGAAGAAACTTTTTTCTCCTGCTTTTCCAGAAGCGATGGATACAATGGAACATATAAGAATGTATTGCTTCGTGCAGTAATGGAAGCAACAATGTCGGCACCGACGTATTTTACTCCTCTCGAACGCTTTGTAGATGGTGGAACAACTACTTACAATAACCCTACACTTGCAGCCGTGATGGAGGCCGTGGGTTATGGCGGAAAGGGGAAATACTCTTCCGATCAACTCACAGTATTCAGTTTTGGTACTGGTACCAGTGTAAAATTTGTGAAGCCCGAAGAAACCGGAAACCTGAAAGGAATGGATGTCGCATTTTGGTTGAACTATATCATGGATGAGGCTAGTCAGGATGCTGCAGATATGCAAATGGATGTGTTGCGCAGCGGACTTATTTCAGGACTTGATCTTAGACGATTCCAGTTATCGCTCGACCAAAATTCCATTCGTCGATTACCCAACCGCAGAATAAATCGTGTTAAGGGGATAAAAGCGGAATGGATGTGGGATCTTAGCAATGAAGAATTGGACGGTATTGGTTTAGATGAAGTCGGGAAATTTGAATTGATGCAGGAAATTGGAGAAGCAATGGCCGAATATGTATGTCCGACTCACGATGTTTCGAGGGGAACGGGGAATTGGTTCCGAAAAGACCTTATCAACGAAAAAAGGCGCGACGTATTGGTATCAGCTTTCGGCGATATTGAGCGGATCAAAACACAAATGAGTGATCCCGATTGGCTGGATGCATTTCCTGATTAACTCCATAAAAAGGTGTATATTATAGAACCGTTTCCTTTATAATTCTGACCGTTACTAAAAAAGCAATGATTTTATGTATCTGTAATTCAATTTATTAGAATTTATTTTTATATATTTTGTTTAACCTTTCCTTGTTTTGATTAAACAATTCTACATCTGGATATGTTGTTTATACAACTATTAACCAAAACCAATCCAGATGAAAAAGAAGTACTTATTATTAGTAGTGGCAACTGCAGGTTTGCTATCTACCGGTGCCTTTGCCCAAACTGCTAGGGTGCAGGTCATCCACAATTCTGCAGATGCAGCAGCTGCAACTGTTGATGTTTATGCCAATGGTGCAATATTTATTGATGATTTTGAATTCCGTACTGCTTTCGGATTTGCAGATGTCCCTGCCGGAATTCCCCTTACAATTGATATCGCACCCGGAAATTCTACAAGCGCTGCACAATCTATAGCATCGTTTCCGGTAACATTTAATTCCGGTGAAACTTATGTAGTAGTTGCCAACGGAATTGTGAGTGGAACAGGATATTCTCCTGCACCTGCTTTCGGACTGGATATATTCAGTATGGGTCGCGAAGCAGCCTTGGTTCCCGCCAATACGGATGTTCTTGTTGTGCACGGTTCAACTGATGCGCCTACAGTAGATGTGTTTGTACCCGGAGCAGGTACAATTGTAGACGATGCTGCATATGGAGATTTTGCTGGTTACCTCGAATTGAATACTGCAGATTACACGCTCAACATCACCGACGCTTCAGGTGCTGTTGTAGTTCGTTCTTACCAAGCTCCTTTGAGCACATTGAATCTTGATGGAGAGGCTTTAGTTGTTGTTGCGTCCGGATTCCTGAATCCAACAAACAACAGTAACGGTGCAGAATTTGGTTTGTGGGTAGCCCTTCCTTCCGGTGGAGCACTTGTTGAACTCCCTGAATCAAACGCTCGTCTGCAGGTAATCCACAATTCTGCTGATGCTGCAGCTGCACAGGTAGATGTGTATTTGGACGGGGCACTCTTACTTGATAATTTCGCATTCCGCACAGCTACACCATTTATTGATCTTACAGCTGAAGTAGGTCACTCTATTGCAATCGCTCCTTCTACTTCAACAAGTGTTGCACAGGCAATAGCTACTTTCCCTGTTACTCTTGAAGCAAACGAAACTTATGTAGTAGTTGCCAACGGAATTGTAAGCGGAACAGGTTACAGTCCTGCACCTGCTTTCGGACTCGACATTTATCAAGGTGCACGCGAAACTGCTGGCAACGCTGCCAATACAGATATTCTGGTTGCGCACGGTTCAACCGATGCGCCTATTGTTGATGTGAAGGCCGGTTCAGTAACACTGGTGAACGATATCGCCTACGGAGAATTCGACGGTTATCTGGAAGTTCCAACCTCAAATTTAACGATAGATATTACCGATCAATCAGGTTCTGTAATTGTTGCTTCTTATGCAGCGCCATTGCAAACATTGAGTCTTCAAGGTGATGCTATAACTGTTGTTGCTTCAGGATTCCTTAATCCCGCAAATAATAGCGGTGGTGCCTCCTTTGGATTATGGGTTGCTTTATCAACAGGCGGTGCACTTGTTCCATTGGGAAATGTTACCTCTGTTGATGAGGAAAATGAAGTTTCTCAAATGGAAATTTTCCCAAATCCTGCAAACAACAATTTTCAACTGGGTATCACAATTCTGAATGAATCTCCGGTAAGCATCAACATCGTTGATATGCAGGGACGCAATGTGTTTTCTGAAAATCACGGCGTATTGTCGAATGGAAACCATCTAATTTCTTTGGATGCATCTGAACTTTCTGCCGGAACATATGTTATTACTGTATTAGCGAATGGATCGACAAAAAACCTTCGACTGATGGTTCAACACTGATCTACTTGCTGATTTGGTTTGGAAGGACCCCGACGGAAACGTCGGGGTTTATTCTTTTTACAGAATCTGTTAGCCGTTCAATTTCCTTTTTGCCAATCGGCTATCGATTTTCAGTAACTTATGATCTTTATCAGTTTTGTGGTGTGATACGACTCATTCCGCCTGCGAGCTGATTTGCTGAAATTTCGAAAGCAATTTTATCTGAAGTGATGTATAGGCCTTCGCAAAATGTTAATCAAAAACCGAGATAAATTTCAAGCTTTTTCCGTTGCTTTTTTTGCTGAGACTTTTTTTCCACTTTATGTAATTTTAGGCCTTCAACCATGAGCATATGGTGTCTTTTAAAAATTACTAACACCTGTGGCAGCAGCTAAATTTATATTAGGATTGGCAATAATTATTCATAGGTATTATAACCCAAGGTTATTTTGGTGAAGAGATTAAAAAGAAACTGAAGATTGCAGTTTCATTGTTAGGTGTTTTCTTCGGGAAATTATCAGATGTGTGATGCTTTTTCAGCGATATAACATGAAAAAGCCCGCGGCGACGTTTATCTGCCTCGGGCTTTTTAGTGATTCCGCTGGGATTACTTAAACCGCATCCGAAAAATCCCAACTTCACCCAAATGCTTGATTTCATTGGGAAATGAACAATTCATAAAGCAGACTGGTTGATAAAAAAGCATCCAAATGCATCAAATGTTCCCCCCATTGTTCCCCCCGTTTTATTATCTTTGTATCAATAGAAAAATTTATTTTTTATGGCTACAATATCAGTAATTCTCAGGAATGACAAGCTAAAAAAAGACGGCACCGCTCCGCTTCATTTTTTAATTATTAAGGACCGCAGAAAGTCCAAGGTCACTTCCGGCATATTTGTGGACCCCAAATATTGGAACGCTGATAAGGGCGTTG
>JBKBUQ010000049.1:0-18873 GCA_046289975.1 Flavobacteriales bacterium
ACTGAAATGAAATCAACACAACTGCGCGTTTCCGAAATGGCAGAAAACCTGATCGGATCGGAAATCATAAAACTTGCCGGTGAGATCCGCGAGAAAATAGCTAAAGGTGAAAAGATCCACAATTTTACCATCGGCGATTTCAATCCGAAGGTCTTTCCCATTCCAACTGCTCTTCGCGATGCGATTATCGAAGCGTACCAAAATGATGAAACCAATTACCCGGAAGCAAACGGAATGGCTGCATTGCGTAAATCAGTTGCTGCATTTACCAATGAACGGATGGGACTTAATTATTCTGAAAACGAATTTCTCATCTCAGGAGGTGCGCGTCCAATCATTTATGCAGTGTACCGCACCCTTATCGATCCAAACGACAAAGTAGTTTTTCCAGTTCCCTCCTGGAACAACAATCACTATTCTCATCTTACTTCTTCTCAGTGTGTGATGATTGAAACCACACCTGAAAATTATTTCATGCCTTCGGCAGATGAACTTCGTCCGCACATCAAGGATGCAGCAATGATTGCATTGTGTTCTCCGCTCAATCCAACCGGAACAGTATTTAGCAAAGAAGGACTGGAAAGTATCTGTGACCTGATCCTCGAAGAGAATGCCCGTCGCGGACCGGAGCAGAAGCCTTTGTATTTGATGTACGATCAGATCTATTGGGTATTAACTTACGGTTCAACGAAACATTATGATCCGGTTTCTTTACGTCCGGAAATGCGTAATTACACTATTTTCATTGATGGAATTTCAAAATCATTTGCAGCAACAGGTGTACGTGTAGGATGGGCATTTGGTCCGCTTCGTGTCATCGATAAAATGAAATCCATTCTATCACACGTTGGTGCGTGGTCGCCAAAGGCTGAACAACTTGCCACAGCAAAATTCCTGAACGATAAGAAAGCGGTTGATCAGTACCTCTCTTCGTTTATGAGTGAGCTCAACGACCGTTTAAATGGATTTTATGATGTGTTCAGTAAATTGAAATCAGAAGGTTTCAAAGTGAATGCCATTGCGCCACAGGCTGCCATTTATCTTACCGTTCAGTTTGATTTGGTGGGAATGAAAACTCCTGCCGGAGAAATTTTGGATTCCATGACGAAAGTGAATCGGTATATTCTTGATGAAGCAAAAATTGCCTTGGTACCGTTTTATGCATTTGGTGCATCCGAAGATTCAACATGGTTTCGCTTGTCTGTTGGTACAGCACAACGATCCGATATTGATGCGGTTTATGTTGCCTTGAAATCTGCCTTGTCTAAACTATTATGAAGAGCGATAAGAATAATTACTGCGTAATAATGGCAGGTGGTATCGGAAGCCGTCTCTGGCCAATGAGTCGCACTTCTGATCCTAAACAATTTCACGATGTATTGGGTGTTGGCAGAACACTTATACAACAAACGCTCGATCGCTTTCGGGATATTTGTCCGATCGAAAATGTGCTTGTCGTAACCAATGCGCAGTATCTTGATCAGGTAAAAAAACAGTTGCCTGAAATTCCTGAGAATAATATCTTGCTCGAACCGGATCGAAGAAATACCGCTCCCTGTATTGCCTATGCCTGTTTCCGCATCGAAGCAGAAAATCCCAATGCACGTATTGTAGTCGCTTCTTCCGATCACCTTATTCTTAAAGCAGATGCTTTTCGCGAAACTATTTTGATGGCGCTTGAACAGGCCGCTGCAAAAGATTGCCTCATCACGCTTGGAATTAAACCTTCGCGTCCGGATACAGGTTATGGTTATATCCAATTTACCGATGAAGAAGGAACAGTTTCTGCTCAGGTGAAAAAAGTAAAAACCTTTACCGAAAAACCCAATCTTGAAATCGCAAAACAATTTATTGAAAGCGGCGATTTTTATTGGAACTCGGGTATTTTTATCTGGAGTTTACCCAGTATTCTCAAAGCGCTTGAGCGTTATATGCCGCATACCTATGGATTGTTTGCAGAGGGAAGAGGTGTATACGCAACTGCAGGGGAAAAAGAATTTATTGAACGAACCTACCAGCAATGCAAAAATATTTCCATCGATTACGGTGTAATGGAAAAAGCAAAGAATGTTTATGTTTTACTTTCTGATTTCGGTTGGTCGGATCTAGGAACCTGGGGTTCGCTTTATACACACATTCGTCAGGATGACAACCGCAATGCTATTATTGGGAAACAGGTGAAGACATACGATACTTCCGGATGTTTGGTCAATGTGCCTAAAGGTAAACTGGTGGTTTTGCAAGGACTCGAAGACTTTATTGTTGTAGATACCGGTGATGTTTTACTGGTATGCAAACGTGAAGAAGAACAACGCATCAAAGAGTTTGTAAGCGACGTAAAAAACGGGAAAGGCGAAAAGTTTATTTAATCGAAGTGCCATGACCAACAACGATTCCGGATCTCCCTTTTCAGTGATGGAAGAACAGTGGTTGATCACATTCCGTGCGACGATAGAAAAGGTTTCTCTGCTTAAAGAGGAGGAATGGGAGGGATTGTTGAATGTGATTCAGTTCAGACCTTTCTCCAAACATGATCTTGTTATTTCTGAAGGAGAAGTTGAACATTTTGTAAGTTTTGTTTGCGAGGGTGTGCTTCATGGTTATTTTTTAAAAGACGGGGATGAACATACTATTGCGTTTACCTATAAAGGACACTACTGCGCATCTCTTGGCTCGTTTATGTCGCGTAGTCCTTCGAGGTACTTCATTCAGGCTTTGAGCGATGGAATGCTCCTATCCATTCGTCATGCAGATCTGCAGCAATTGTACGATGCTTACCGGGGAATTGAACGCTGGGGAAGGATTTCGGCGGAACAAGTATTAACCGGATTCGAATGGCGACAAGCGGAGTTGATGTCGTTCTCTGCGGAGGAGCGATTCCGTTTATTCATGAACAGAAGTTCGTTTTTGTGTCAGCTTGTACCTCAAAAATATATTGCTTCCTACCTCAACATGACACCCGAGACTTTTTCCCGTCTGCGTAAACAGGGATGAATGCGATATTGATATAGATCAATTTTTTCGTTGTGTAAAAGGCTCAGGTTTGCAGAAACAATTTGAACAATCATGAACTACACAGATTTACTCAATCAGGCCGAATATGTTACCCGCGAACTGATTACTATCGTAAATACCTCATTTGCGCCTTTGTCGTACGATGCCTTGTACAAACACCCGGAACCGGGAAAATGGAGTGCTGCTGAGTGTTTTGAGCATTTAAATTCCTATCATGCTTATTACAATAAGGCCTTTAGACTGCAGATTGAAAAGGCAAAAAAGAATCCGCTCAACAGGACGAAAACGCATAAAAGTACCTGGTTGGGAAAATGGGCTGTTCGCAGTGTTCATCCTGATGCGATAGCTAAAAAGATGAATGCGGTAAAACAGCATAATCACAAGGAAAAAACGATTACCGCTGATGTGCTGAAACGCTATTTGAAAAATTGTGAAGAGTTTCTGGAATTGATAGAAGCCTCGCGCGAAATTGATCTTCAGAAAACGAAGGTCAGAATTGAAATCATGAAAATGCTCCGCCTGAATCTTGGCGATTTTTACTTTTTTATGCTGCGGCACGATCAACGTCATGTCTTGCAGGCTTCCAATGCATGCGGATTGGGTATTACATTTTGTAAATAAATTTCTGATTTCGTGTATTTGCAAAATTTACATTTGGTAATAAAAATTGACCAAATGACAATCATATCCGCGTCATCTTTGGGTGATGAAGGAGAATATTGGTCTGCGGATTAAACTTGCCCGTGTAGCACGTCGTTGGACGCAACAAGATCTTGCTGATAAGGTGAATAAAACCAGACCTCTGATTACGCGCATTGAAACAACGGGTTTGGGGCATCCTCATACCATAAAACAAATCTGTAAAGTGCTCGGAATTGCCATGGATGAGGAGGGCTGGGCTACCGAGAGAGGTAAAGAATATGCTCACAATACCGAATTGCAGAAATTGAAAGAGGATAACGAATTGTTGTTGGTGCTAACCCGTTCTCAGCTTGAGACCATAACTGATTTGCGAAATGAGGTGCTTGTATTGAAGAAAAAGGTAGAACAGTTACAGCGTAAACTTTCGCGTAAATAGGGGACTTAATCTTCAAGGAAAAACCGATTGATATCTCTACGGTCTTTTTTTGTTGGTCGTCCTGTACCCGGATCGCGGAAAGCTGATTTATTCAGTCGTGCGAGCTTTAGTTTTTCGATATCGGCAGGATCCGTTTTTTCGATGACGTAAAACTCAACATTTTTTGCAGCAACGCGCGATGGCGGAAAAGCAAGGACTTCAAATTTTTTGTAGATCGATTCATAACGGGTGGAAATAAGCTCGCCGATTTTTATAAGTGCCGAGGCTTTTGCGGGTAATCCGTTAACAAGCACTTTCCCTGCCTTACAAGCTTCAGTTGCTTGTGTTCGGGTTTTATAAACACGAATGCTCCAGAGAAATTTATCGATGCGCATACCGCCAGAGATTATGCACAAAGATGCGTAATTAACAGCCTTTTGCTCATGCTTTTAACAGGATTGATTTTTCAAATCGATATTGCTGGGTATTTTTGCGCTATGTCATCCCAATTACAATTTACCGTGGAGCGAGTGGAAGATCTTGATAAGCTTGCTCTTGCTCTGCTGGAATTTGCAGGCGGTGAACACATTATTGCCTTTGAAGGAGAAATGGGAGCCGGCAAAACCACTTTTATCAAGTCCATTTGCAAAGCGCTGGGAGTGTTGGATATCACATCAAGCCCCACTTTTTCCATAGTAAATCATTATCTCGCTCTCAAGGGAAACGTGTATCACTTTGATTTTTACAGACTCAACGATCCATCCGAGGCATTGGCTATTGGGGTGGATGAATACTTCTCCGACGGTAGTTTTTGCCTGATAGAGTGGCCGGAAAAAGTCGGAAACCTTTTGCCATCCGGTCACGTAAAAGTGCGGATTGAACCATTATCTTCTACTACTCGCACCATTACCTTTTACCGCCCATGAAAATTTCGCAGGAAGCATTGAAGTCACTGGCCATGGAGGCTGTTATGATCCCACAGGAAGAAATGTTGGAGATCGGAAGGAAGCGAAAGAATCTTTATATCGGAATACCACGTGAAACATCTTTTCAGGAGAACCGTGTAGCGTTAGTGCCGGATGCTGTTGCCTTGTTGGTGAGTAATGGTCATCGTGTGCTCGTTGAAACCAACGCGGGTAAAGCATCTAATTTTTCGGATAACGAATACAGCGAAGCTGGAGCGCAAATTGCATACGATACTGCTGAAGTTTACAAGGCTGATATCATTATGAAAGTAGCTCCTCCCAGTTCTGAGGAGATTGCGCTGATGCAACCGCGTCAGACACTGATTTCTGCGTTGCAGTTGAGCGTGCAGCCTAAGGACACGCTTAAGAAATTGATGAGCAAAAAGATCACTGCAATTGCGTGGGAGCATATTCGCGATGAAGAAGGAATTTTTCCGGTAGTTCGATCAATGGGCGAGATTGCAGGGACTGCTAGTATTCTTATTGCTGCTGAATATTTATCCAAGACAAACAACGGAAAGGGTATGATAATGGGTGGAGTAGCCGGAATCTCTCCGACCGAGGTGGTGATTCTGGGTGCCGGTACCGTTGGTGAATATGCAACCCGAAGCGCTTTAGGTCTGGGAGCAATTGTAAAAGTATTCGACAGTTCATTGTACCGTTTACGTCGTTTGCAAAATGATCTGGGTGTTCGTCTGAATACAAGCATACTTCAACCTCGTGCTTTGGAAAAATCGCTTAAAACAGCTGATGTTGTTATTGGTGCAATTCGTGCAAAGGGCGGACGAACTCCGTGTGTGGTTTCTGAAACGATGGTTGATAATATGCGCGAAGGAACCGTACTTATTGATGTTTCCATCGATCAGGGTGGTTGTTTTGAAACATCAAGAGTAACAACTCACACCAATCCTGTATTCGACAGAAACGGTGTGATACATTATTGTGTCCCCAATATTCCTTCACGGGTTCCTCGAACTGCATCGATTGCATTGAGTAATATTTTTGGTCCGCTGATGATCGCAATCGGTGATAAAGGTGGTTCAGATAAACTGATTCGCAGCGATCTCGGTTTTCGCGCAGGAGTTTATATTCTGAATGGGACCCTCACCAATCCGATTCTTGGCGAAGCATTCGGTTTGCCTTACAAGGATATTGATCTGCTTTCGGCAGGACTCTGATCGAACTGATTTAAACCCTTATCTTCGTCCATGCGTTTCTGGCAGCGTTTACGGTATTACATGATCGGGGTTGGACTTGGTCTATTAGTTACTTTCTTTTTTTTTCGGAACAGAGGTTGTGGTTGGTTGCCACAGAATCGCGTTTTGGATCGGCTTGAATCGTCTGTTATTTTAAGGACCGATTCGATGGCTTGTGTACTTCAACGATGTAATGCGATAAGCGATGAAGATGTTTTTAACTTATTGCGTGAAGGCGATGTTATTTTTAGTGAAGGAAGAGTGGATGTGTATCCCAAAGAATATGTAGTGGCCTCCAACCGAAAAGCCGATGGTTCGCCTTATAAGCTGCGTTTTGCGCTGTACGATACCACGAGTGTAATCCTTGGCGTTGAAAACCCTGACTCCTGTTCCTGTAATGATTTTGCAGATACGGCCTTGCATATTTTGTCAATGCCTGAAAAGATGCTCAAGGAGATGTTTTTAAATAAGGAGTTTACCATTACCACAGAGGGAAAATGCATGATGGATTGCATTGGTGTAAGTGCTGAAGATGTGGTTGATCTTATACAAAAGGGCGGAATAAATAATGAGACAAGCACTCCTTTTTCATTTCCGCATCCACGGTATGTGGTTGTCAATAAAGAGTACACGATTTTGGTAGAAATGACCAGAGAGAAAACCCGGATTTTGAGTATTCAGCGCAAGGGTAAAGACTGTGCCTGCGAACTTTGATTTTCATTTACCGGAAACTAGCTTAGCCAGTCCATCGCTTTTTCTTCCTTGCTGAATAATTTCATTGGAATTGGTAGTCGGAAAAACTTAAAGTAAAAATTTGCCGCAATTCGAATTGCAAGTGAATCGGTCAAAATAGCTTCAGCGATTCTACATTCATTCAGTTCCTGGTGATTGGCTGCAAGTTGTTTGGCTTCATTGCTCATATTAAGAGCTATTCCCCGGATATCGATCAGGGCGACCATCTTTTTTCCTCGGATGAGAGGTATTGGTTTATCGAGCAGATCACCATAGCTTTCCTTAGAAATAGGATCGGTGGAGGGATGCATCTTTGTATAGATGATACCTCCACCGAGTAGTATAACTGATGCGCAAGGAGTAATAACGTCGTATTGCGCATTTTGAATAAGTACAATTTACAAAAATCTGGAAGATTTCAGATTTTTGTTTCCGCTGGGATAGATGTAACGCAGTGCAATTTCCAGTCCACCGCGGCCATTACTGGCTTGTGTTAGGTCAGATACGTTAAGGTCGTAAGATATACCTACACCATATCCGCCAAACTGAAGCAGGGAGGTTAAAATGACAGCATCACGGTTTCGGTAATAGAATCCAAGTGAAAGCGACGATCCGGTTACAAATCCTGTAAAGTGAGAATCTTCCATAATGCGGTAGCGTACACTTGATCCGAAAATCAATTCTCTTGCTCCACCCTGAATCTTGTATTGGAAACCGGGAATGACCGATATGCGCGAATGTGCAATTCCAAAAAGTGAATTACCGTGAATCACAAATTTGCGGTACAGATTTTCGCTTCCATCACCCAGGAATGAATAATCAGGTTTGTGAACGTGAAACATAGCAATACCAGCAGTTGCACTGATCTGATTGTTTCCGGTCAGGTTTTTTTCACCTTGTGTGTATGTATACACCAATCCAGTTCCCAGATCGAGATAACTGTTGGAAAAATTGCCTGCTCCGATTTCTCCTGTAGGAAGAGAAGAATTATAGGCCATTCCATCGTACTGATTTCCCCATTGCATATTGGTAGTATTTACAGAACGTTGCGCATAACCTCCCATTACGCCTAATCCCAAGGTTTGACCTTGACCAATTACCAGGTGATAAGCCAGATTCAGATTTCCCTGTGCAACACCCATGCGCGCATCGCCTGCACGATCGGAGTAGAAGAAAATTCCTCCTCCAAAATATCCGCTTTTCGTTTTCTTAAAACGCATATCGTAAGAGCCTCCAATGGTTTTGTAAGGGGAAGCAACACTTTTCCATTGCTCCTTGTAATTAAGATGCACTCTGACATCGGCTTCTGTTCCGACAGCACCGGGATTAAGCTGTATGGGTGCCATATAGAATTGGGAGAAGTGAATGTCTTGTGCAGAGACCACTCCTGCAACCAGCCCGAGAGTAAGTGATAGGATCTTGTTCTTCATAGGACTGCTTATTTAATTAATGTAATATTTCCTGATTTTTCTACAACATCACCATTGTTGAGCGTTGCAGAGAGGTAGTAAAAGAATACAGCGTTGTTCATCGCTTTGTCGCGAATAGTTCCATCCCATACTTCTGCCGGATTGGTGGTGACAAATACTTTTTCACCCCAACGATCGAAGATGACAAAATATAATTCGTTGATGCAATTGCCATAGATCCGCAGTACATCGTTTTCATTGTCCCCGTTTGGTGAGAATGCGTTCGGAACAAAAATTTCTCCGCAAGGCAGTTCAACAAAAACAACAACGGTATCGGATCCAAAACAACCGTTTGCATCGGTGCCGCTAACGATATAGGTTGTGGTTGTAGTTGGTGATGCAGTTGGTGATGCGCAATTGGTACAACTTAATCCTGTTGCAGGTGTCCATGTATAAACCGTTCCTCCTGTTGCGTTTAAAACTGTGCTTGCACCTAATGGAATCAGCACGTCATTTCCTGCATCGATATTTGCTGTTCCTACTGTTGCAACAGTGCCTCCGGTAGTGGTTGAGCATCCGTTGGCATCCGTAACCGTTACGCTATAAGCGCCGGGTGCAAGTGCAGTAATGCTGGCTGTTGTTTGCACTGGTGTTGTATTCCAGCTGTAGGATAATGTTCCTGTTCCACCGCTTGCAATCACTGTTGCTGATCCATCGCTGGCTGCACAGTTGGCGTTGGTGACAGATACACTAGCTGTGATTGCCGGCGGATTTGTAATGGTTACAACAACAGAGGCAGAGCATCCGCTTCCATCCGTTACTGTGGCAGTATAGGTTCCTGCTCCGAGATTATTCGCTGTTGCACCTGTTTGTACAGGAGATGTATTCCAGGAATAATTCAGTGTACCTGTACCACCACTTGCAGATACTGTTGCAGTTCCATTGGTGTCGTTATTACAAGTTGGATTGTTCTGACTGCTGATAGTAATGGTAGGTGCTCCGGTATTGTTTACTGTTGTTGTTACAGTTGCAGTACATCCGTTTGCATCTGTTGCGGTAACGGTGTATGGACCTGCAGCGAGACCTGTTGCTGTTGCGGTAGTTTGTGCTGGACTTGTATTCCATGAGTAAGAAATAGCTCCCGTTCCACCGGTTGCATTTGCAGTTGCGGTTCCGTCAGATAAACCACAGGTTGCTACGGTTGCATTTGCAGTTACACTAACTGCAGTGGCAGGTTGTGTTATGGTAACACTTGCTGAACCTGAACATCCACCACCATCAGTTGCGGTTACTGTAAAAGTTCCGGCAGTTAATCCTGTTGCGGTAGCCGCAGTTTGTGCAGGAGTTGTGTTCCACACATAGGTTATCGTTCCTGTTCCGCCAGTTGCAGAGGCTGTTGCAGTTGCATTGTTTCCTCCAAAACAGGACACATTGACTTGCGTAGTGGTTACTGTTGGTCCACCGGATGAAGTTATCGTTGCGGTAGCAGTTGCCTGACATCCGTTTGCATCGGTAGCAGTTACAGTATAAGTTCCTGAACCTAGACCGGTTGCTGTTGCAGTATTTTGTATTGGCGTTGTGTTCCAGGAATAAGTGATGGCACCTGTTCCACCTGTTCCACTTCCTGTTACTGTTCCGTTATTACTACCACAGGTTGCAGGTGTAGATGTTGCTGTAACACTAACTGCAGTTGCAGGTTGAGTAATGGTTACATTCACTGTACCCGGACAACTTGCTGCGTCTAGTACGTTAATGGTGTAAGTGCCGGCCAGTAATCCGGTTACGTTTTGTGAACCTGCTACATTGGGGAATGATGCAACGGTTGTTGCGCCGTTTAGAATGGTATATGTATAAGGACCTGCACCACCTGAAGCTGCAACAGTAAAGCTGCCTGTTGATTGTCCGAAACAAGCTACATTCTGAACATTGCTTGTAGTTACAGTAATGGTTGGACAAGCAGCACATGCAGGAATGGAAGAAACAGGATTGTAAATTACGCTGTTTCCAAATCCGTCAAGAACTTGAATTTGTGTGATACCTCCACCAATTGTTACGTTGGTTCCTGTGGTAAAGGTTGTCCATGTTAACACCGGAGTTCCGTTGGCTGAAAATGGTGTTGCATTGCAGAAGCTAAAACCGGATACACATGGTGTAACCATGGCGCCACTTTGCCATGTAAATGGTCCGCCTGCTCCTCCGGAAACGGTGTACGTTCCGTTGCTTTCCTGACATACAGTTAATGCGCTGCAATTCGCAACAGTTATTGTTTGCGTATCACTTCCGCAAGCCAGTGTATAGGTAACAGTATAAGTTCCCGGAGCTGCAGATGCAGGAGTAAATACTCCAGTGCTTGTATTTAAAGCCGGAGTTGCCGGAGAAATACTCCATGTTCCGCCCGGAGAACCAGCAGATAAAGTTACAGGGCTGTTCGATGTACAAAGCGAAGGAACATTACATACCGTTGGGTCACAGCATGTAGTAGCTTGTTGTGCACATGCTGTTGCTGCAACAGATTGAACCGAACTTGTACGTGAGTTTGAATTGGCATCACCGGTTGATCCTGCTACAACAACTTCGCCGGTGGAAGTAATATCTACGTCATAAACATTAAAGGTCGTTGCGAAGAATCCGGTTTGGGTTAAGTTTTGATCGAATTTGTACAATCCGGTTTTGGAACCAACAAAAATATTACCGCAGTTATCAATTGCAATACCGCTGTTATGTGCCTGGTTTTGCCCGAGAGAAGCTGTGAATCCTCCTCCGGGAATTGGAGTATTTGCAACAATGGCACCTGTTACGAGATCTCTTTTATCTAATCTTGTTCCTCGGTTAACAAAAACGAAATCTCCGTAATAGGCAAGTGCTTCCAGTCCTGTGTTGTCGTAACGGAAGTTTTCACATTTGTAGGAGAGATTGTAGCCACCGTTTTCAATTTTGAATGGACCGTTTTGTCCGGGACAAAGACTTAAATCGGAGCTGATGTAACCGATGGTGTCGTGTGTAAGAAAATAGTATTTGTCATCTTTTGTTGCGGTAATCGACCGGACCTCTTGTGAATTCAGAATCGCACCTCCACCTGCAACCTGCAAACTGTTAATAACATTTCCGGTATTCATGTTGATGTTGTAAACCCAGGGAAGTGGTTGTGTCGGTAAAAATCCAACACTTCCCGTTCCGCCAACAACCAACATGGTCTGATCACAATTGAATGCAATGTTCCAGAATTCGGTAAGCGTTAAAATACCACCCGGGTTCGCGTTGTTCCAAACAACTGTACCGGTTGTGTTTACTTTTACTATTGCCGCTGCAGATCCATTGGTGATATAGGAGTTTCCTGCATCATCGGTTGCAAATGTTCCAAGCCATGCAGTTGTATCGTAAGGAGTGTTGTAAACAAATTGTTGTACTCCTGCATTATTGTATTTAATAAGCTGCAACGGCATTACACCACCAATAATGTAGGTGTTTCCTGAAGCATCTGTTTCAACCTCCCAAATACAGTCCCAGTTGGTGTTAAAAGTTGGAGATTGGGTCCATGGGTCAATTACAAGGGTTTTGCTCTGATCGTAATTTCCAACATTAAATCCAATTGTGCGACCATTGATTTTATACGACGACTCCACTACTTTCCGGTAGTTGTCGGCATAAAATGTTAGTGGCGCATGATCGATGATATTTCCAAATAATGTAGGAGTATGAATGGTTCCGTCAGGATGAAGAAGGAAATCTTTTGAATACTTCAGTTTAACATCAGCGATATTTCCTCCAGGATGAACAACGACAGAATATTTTAATCCGCCTTCCGGATGAAATTCATAAACGATATCGATTTTTGGATATACGTTTTTGTAGGTCAATTTCAAATAGGAATTGAGGTTGCTGGCATTTTGCAGCTGCCTGTTTTTATCATAGAAGCTGTAGGAATGTGTAAATGAATTTTTCCTTTCTGCAATGATTTCAGGATTCAGATTTCCACCTTCCCATTGGCAATATAAAGCATCCGATTTGAAATCAAGTTTTTGTCCTTCTCTCTCGAAAGTCATAAACTCTTCTCTGCTGGCAAAGCCTTTTTTCTTGCGCTCCATTCGTGCTGCTTTTTCAGCTTCGCTTTTTATGCGCTTTTGCTGCCATTCAAGCATTATTACAACACCTGATGGGGTGAAAAAGAAATTTTCGGCATGCCCATCATGCGCGAACTTAACTTCGGTGTTGAAATTTCCTTCGGGGTGGACAATGAACTGACCTTTGTTTTCAATGAATCCTTTTGATTCAAATGAATTGGCCGACCATTTTTGATTTTGTGCAAAAGTGTGTGCTAGACACAAAGCACCCAGCAACGTTGCAGTGAGTCGAATTCTTTTCATAGTAGATAGTTTTCCTTAGGATAAATCCTATGTGTTAAAAATAGCTCAGGAACGAATTTCCTTTTAGTAGGGCCGCCCCCTCAATTAGTGGAGGAAGAAGGATGAAAAACAAAAACTGAAACAATAATGAAAAAATCCCGCCGGTATAAAATTGAAAACCTACTTGCCTTTATTTTCAGAAGAGACACCGACGGGAATTAACTCCTTATGGAAGAATTACCGGATCAATGATGATGCGTTTCATACAAACCAAATTAAATGATGGTTCAAATGTATACGGCAACTTATATCGATTTAGTGGGGGCAGCCCCTCAATGCTTTTCTCTCTAATTTTCAGCAGTTTGATTGATGTTGAGAGCTGAATTTGTGAAGATTTATTACAAAGTTTATTTCGCATTGTGAAAAAAAGAGGTTGTCGTCGGGAGGAAAACTACTGTCGTGAAAAGAACGGGACCGACATATTGAGGAAAGGACCCGACGACAACCTGGTTCTTCAGAGGAATTTTACTTCTACTCTTCTATTGATGGCATGCTGTTCTTCCGGACAGTCATCCTTTTTCTTGCATTGGTTAAGTATTCGGGTTTCACCATAACCAATTGGAACAAGTCGCGATGGTGAAATACCTTTACTAACGAGATAATCAAAACAAGACTGTGCGCGTTTTTTGGAGAGACCAAGATTATAGGCATCATTTCCAACTGCGTCTGTGTGTGCACTTAATTCAATGCGTGCTTCCGGATTTTCCTGGAGGAATTTTACAATGTTGTCGAGGATAGGATACGATTCCGGTTGAATACTTGCCTTGTCGAAATCAAAATAGATATTATCGATTCGTACTACATTATCCTTTTTTACAATTGGCTTCATGTAAACAGGACTCAGCTTTTTCTTTTCTTCATTGCGGTCGAGTTCGCCTACTTTATTGATGGATGAGACTGTGCGTTCTTCGGTTTCATACCCATTCAATGTGTATCGTACGCGGTAGTTTTTTTCCGGATCGATCAGGAATTCCCATTTGCCGTTTTTAGGAGTCATTAGAGAATTAACAACAGATTCGCTGCCATCTTCTGCAATCAGTAACAGATCCACTTTAACTCCTTCAACAGGCTTGTCTGTGATCTTGTCTTTTACAAGTCCACGAAGTGTATCGGGAACAAATTTCTTTTTGAAATAGTAAATGTGGTCATAGCCTGTTTCTCCATCCCGGTTAGAACTGAAATATCCTGCTTTTCCCGTAGTGCTCATGATAAATGAGAAATCATCTTTTGGAGAGTTAAATGGTTTACCCATGTTGCGCGCATTGCCGGGCATTCCTTCCTTCAGATCTGCTTCGTAAATATCTGAACCACCAAAACCGGGGAGTCCTCTCGAAGAGAAATAAAATTTATCGCCGTAAACATAAGGGTAGAATTCATCGCGATCGGTGTTTACAGTTGTGCCGAGATTTTTCGGTGACGACCATTTTCCGTCGTTGGTTAATGTTGACATATACAAATCAAAGCCTCCGAAACCTCCGGGCATGTCTGATGAAAAATAGAGTGTTTTTCCGTCGGCGCTTAGTGAAGGAAAGGCACAATTATATTCTTCAGAATTTACGTTAAGCTCTGTGATGTGTTTCCAGGAATCGTTTACTTTTTCTGCGCGGTAGATATGCAGAACATTCATTCCGGAAGAGCTGATTCCTGCTTTTTTCTTTTTGCCTTCAACAAATTTTTCAGTTTCCGTTGCATTGGAAGTAAAATAAAGAAATTTCCTGTCTGTACTCAGAAAGGGAGTCCCTTCATAAAAAGATCGATTGGTTTCACCCGGCAAAACAACAGATGTTCCAAAATTTATGGAATCTGCTGCCGATGCAAAAGCAAGATCGTAATAGGTTGTTTTTACTGCGTAATCCTGATTTTGAGGTAATGCATAAATAATGCCGTTGTTGTAAATTGCTACACCCATACTTCTTCCGCCTGTTTCAATATTGGTTCGATAAGTGGTAAAGGATTTGCTCATGCCCGCATTGTCTTTTGGCCATTTGCAAAGGGCTGCATATTTGCCTGCTAAATCCGGTTTTCCGGATTTGATGCAATACGCTTTGAAAATTTCAGCCGCCTTATCGTATTGCTCAAGGTTCATCAGAATCTCTGCATACTCAAACATGTTTTCTGCTGTATTGTCGTCTTTAAACTCCATGAGTTTGCCGTACCATTCTGCTGCATTTTTATAGTCGAACAAACGTTTATAGGTTTTTGCAATCTGCTGTGTCATGTAGAATTTCTTCACTACAACATCTTCCTGCAAAGCGATTTTGTAACTGGCAATTGCTTCCAGGTACATTCTTCTCTTATAAAAATCATCACCTTCCTGAAGGTATTTGCGTTGTGCTGATGCAAATAGAGTGACAGTGCTCAACAATGTGAGCAAAATAATTCGAATTGTTTTCATACTTTTTTCCTTGCAGGTGTACTTTAGAAACGGGGTGATTCAAGAATGGCGTGCGATTTCACCTGAGCCATGTTAAATACAACCATGATTTCGTGGCTGCCGTTGCTGTAATTGCCTATGCGGTTAAAATTGAAATCATACCCGTATCCAAGTCTCCAGGACTGATTTAACTGGAAGTTCAACAACCCAACAAGTTCTTTGCTTGTTCGAAAGGAAAGTCCAATCCCGAATTTTTTATTGAACAATCCCATTGCATTCAGGTCCATTTGAAGTGGTGCGCCTGAAACATTCTTAACCATGGTAGAAAAATTCATGTCAAAATCGCGGTTAACAGCCCACTTGTATCCTGCATTCAGGTAAAAGTGAATTGCGCTGAAATTGAAACTGGTTTTACCCTGGTATTCAGTTGCGTAAACAATTTTGTTCTCCAACAGATTTGGAACAGACAGACCAACATAAAAATTGGGTTGGAAATAGTATGCACCAAACTTGAAGTTAGGCATTGCAAAAGTTGGAGTGCTCGCAGAAAAAATCGGATCGTTTGGTTGTGTTGTATTAACAGAACTAAAATCACTTTGCAATAATGAAACTGTGGCTGCTGCTCCAAAAGAAAGGTATTGGTTCATTCCCACTTTCATGCGGTAGGCATAGGTTCCTGTAATTTCAATGTTGCGGTTTACTCCAATCTTATCATGAAGTATAGTAATACCGGCTGCATTATTGCCTCCACTAAATGGAGTATTGAAATTGATTCCCTGCAATACAGGTGCTCCATCAAAACCAGTCCAAGTGGTGCGGTAAAATGCGGCTCCACTCATGCGATTTGTATTGGCTATTGCAGCAGGATTGATGAATCCATGATGCAGCATGTATTGCGATACCAGAAACTGATTCTGTGCTTTGGAATTATTACTAATGCTCATCATAGTGATGGCAGCGATCAAAATATAGCGTAAGGTTTTCATGTTCTTTTCTATTAAAGTTCTACCAACAATTATTTTCTTCTCAATTCAAGTGAACCTCTTAATGGTTCGATAGCCGGATCGAGTTTGAGGATATAGAAGTAAGTTCCGTCTATTACTTCATCACCATAGATAGTGCGATTGCCATTCGATAAACCGTCCCAATCATTGTTGTAAGGGGTTGCCTGATAAACCAGTTCTCCCCAACGGTTGTAGATGTACAATTCGTTCTCCGGATATTTTTCCAAACCAACAATTACAAAGTTGTCGTTAATTCCGTCGCCGTTCGGACTAAATCCTCCTGGGACAATAATTACAACTTCTCTTGTTACCCGGATATAAACTTGTGCAGTATCGCAGTAGCTGGAGCAAAATGCGTCACAGATCACATAGGTAATGGTGTCCATACCAATGTACCCGTCATTCGGATCGTAGGTTATTGTGCTTCCATTCACCGTGAAGATTCCATTGTCAGGACCATTGATAATTGAAATGGCGCCTGGATTCCCAATGTCATTAGGAGAAGTGTTGATCGAAACGCTTGAAGTATTTTCTACATAAGCAGAATCATTGTTAGCTGTTAGCGAACCTGGATCGTATACAGTTACTGTTACACTAGCTGTTGCTGTACATCCGGATGCGTTGGTTACTTCAACATTGTAAGTAGTGGTAGTTGTTGGACTCACACTGATGCTGGATGTAGTTTCTGTGGTGCTCCATTCATACGTTCCACCACCTGTTGCGGTAAGCGTAGTTGAGGTGTTCGGACAAATCGTTACATTATTTCCGGCACTTGCAACAGGATTGTTATTTACGGTTACTGTTACCTGCTGTTGTCCGCCAAGATTTACACAATTGTTTGCGTTCGTCGCAGTAACAAAATACGTAGTTGTTGCTGATGGAGAAACATTCAATGGCGCTGTACCAATTAAATTTCCGGAAGCATCGTAAACATTGTATGTTACACCAGCACCTGAGCCTGATGCGTTGATGGTGGTTGAACCACCCTGACAAATACTTCCTGCACTTGCGCTCACTGTTGGATCAAGCGGAGAAGCATTAATGATAATGGCTTGGGTAACCTGGTCTTGACAAGGTGCAACACCAACATTGTACGTGATGTTCACTGTTCCGGAAAGTCCGGCAGGATTGAAAGTATTTCCGGTTACACCTGATCCACTCCATGTTCCACCTGCTGTACCTGTGATGAGAGAATTAAGGTTGATAATAGGATCAGATTCGCAAATAGTGCCTGGGGATGTCCATGCTGCTGTAATTACTGCCTGTACACTTATGCTTTGTGTGAGTACTTGTACACAAGGATTGGTACCAACGGTATAAGTGATGTTTACCGTCTGACCTGCTAAACCTGTTGGATCAAAAATATTTCCAGATACTCCTGTTCCTGTCCAAGTTCCGCCTGCAGTTCCTGTTACAAGATTGTTCAGGTTAATTGGACCTGCCTGCACACAAGTTGCGCCAGGTGAAGTCCAGGCCGGGTTGGCAACCGGAATTACTGTAACTGTAACAGCAACTCTTCCTGCCGGATCAGCACAACCATTTACATTATTGGCTTCAACATAATAAGTAGTAGTAGTTGATGGATTTACTGTAAGCGGTGTTGCCCCCAGTAATGTTCCGCCTGATGGAGCATCGTAAACGCTGAATGATGTTGCGCCTGTTCCTGTTGCAGTGATTTGAGTTGATTGTCCCTGACAAATTGTTGTATTCTGTGCGCTGGCAGTTCCCAGAACAGGCGTGACGTTTACGTTTACAGTAACCGTTGTTGGAGTTCCGTTACACGAGTTTGCGCTTGGAGTTACAACGTATGTTGCAGTTCCTGCGCTTGCTCCACTGGTGCTGAGTGTTTGTGCAATGCTGCTTCCTGTTCCGTTGCTGGCACCGGTTACACCGCTTTGCGAAGCTGTCCAGCTAAATGTAGTTCCTGCAACTCCCGAAGTGATGTTGATGGAAGTTGCTTGTCCTGAACAAATGGTTTGCGGATTTGGTGTAGCTGTTGCAACCGGAATCGGATTAACGTTCACAGTAACTGTAATAGGAGAACCATTACAACCCCCTGCGGTTGGTGTAACAACATAACTTGCATTTCCTGCAGTTGTTCCGCTATTGGTTAGTGTTTGGGCAATATTTGCACCGCTTCCATTCGCACCGCCGCTTACACCGCTTTGTGTTACTGTCCATGCGTAAGTGGTATTGGTTACGTTAGAAGAAAGCGCAACACTGCTGGTTTGTCCGGAGCAAATGGTTTGCGGATTTGGTGTAGCGCTTGCCACAGGTGCAGGATTTACGTTCACTGTAACAGTAAATGTACTTCCATTACAACCTCCAACCGAAGGAGTAACGGTATAGGTTGCTGTTCCTGCAGTTGTTCCGCTGTTGGAGAGTGTTTGTGCAATGGTTGAACCTGATGCGGCACTTCCTCCTGTAATTCCTGCAGACTGTGCTACAGTCCAACTAAATGAAGTACCGGTTACTGTGGAGTTTAGTGCAACACTAGGCGCGTTTCCGGAGCAGATGGTGGTAGGGTTGGGTGTCGCACTTCCGGTTGGTGTAGGATTTACAGTTACTGTAACTGTTGCAGTGTTTCCTGTACAGCCATTTGCAGTGGGTGTAACGGTGTACGTTACTGTTCCGGGCGATGTTCCTGTTGCAGTTAAAGTTTGGTTGATCGTTGTTCCTGATCCTGCACTTGCACCGCTTGCACCTGTTTGTGTAACT
>JBKBUQ010000004.1:0-43422 GCA_046289975.1 Flavobacteriales bacterium
TTCCTGATGCACAACACTACGTCCAAGCAATGGCATCATGTATTGCGGATCAGTACTGCTCATTCGGAAATGCATAACAGAACGTGCAATGTTTGAACGCGCAATTACATGGGTGAGCTGAGGAGTAATAAACTGTTGCGGAATTTCACAGACTCCCAACATTGCCGGATCAAGTGTTTTGAAAAACTCAAGCCGAATCGGCCGGTAATTGCAATGTCCACCATCACTATGGCAAAATCCACAATTAATATCCAAATAAGAACGAACTCGTGTTTCAAGCGGCTGGGTGTCGTCAGTCCAATCTGCTACACGCGCAATTGTACCCGGAACATTTCCGTTGAGGTATCCGACTTCCTGCCATTTTACCAGCTGATTCTTTACGCCATCTGAATATGTGAAATCCTTATCGAGGTTCTGAGGTTTTGGCGCAATCGGAATTTTATTTCCATTGGATTTATGACAAGTGAAACACTCGACTTCCGAAGGAATACGAAATGTCAGTGACTGATTAACGCCTTGGTCGTCTATCCATTGAACAGGAACATAACTCCCATTGGTTTCATAAACAGCTTCCGACTGATCCTGATTCCAGATGTAATCTGCAAATTTCCATTCTCCTTCTTTTTTATACAGAAGTCTTGTCTCCAAAATTTTTCGATCGCCGCTTGGAACAACATTATCGTAATAGAAGTTTTTAATGAATACTGTTCCATCCGGAAAATCGAATAGACTATGATCGGAAACATATTGTGCGCTACTATCTTTCATCATCCACACAAATCGTGATTTATGCGCATAATCGGAAAAGAGTGGTGTAATGGGCTCATAAGGCAACACTCTTTCATTCGGGTTCAAATTTTTTAATGCACCCGTAAAAAATTTATAATCGCTTAACTTAGGATAAGGAACCTGATTGAGATTAAATACAACTCCGGCATCCTCCTCCGGAATATCATCCGGAATAGGGACATCCCTTCTGCAGGCTGCAATAAATGCAAGCGCAAAAACAAAAAAGAGTATTCTGATCATAGCTACTAAATGTAAAAAAAAGTCCCCTACCCTAAACAACCGATCCCACTTTCAATTCCTGATTTCGGAAGGAATGCAATTGTAGAAGTGGTAATACCCTGAAATACAAACTACTTTCCAAAAACAAAAACCCCCGCACAAGGCGGGGGCTTCGTTAACAAACAACAAAACAAAACAAAATTTATCCCAAAAGCTGCTTAACAAGTGCAGAAATGAGCTTACCATCGGCTTTACCCTGGAGCTTGGCCATGGCAGGACCCATAACCTTACCCATATCAGCAGCAGAGCTTGCGCCAACAGAGGCAATGACTTCCTGAATTACAGCTTTTACCTGTTCTTCACTCATCTGTTCAGGCAAATAGGCTTTTATGATATTCGCCTGAAAGATTTCCGTTTCGGCGAGTTCAGGGCGACCCTGCTGAACAAAAATCTCTGCTGCTTCATTGCGTTGCTTATACATTTTCTGCAGCATTTTCACTTCAGCATCATTAGAAACCTCACCGGTTCCTTTTGTTTGCTCAAGAAGTAATGCCGCTTTAATGGCACGCAACGCTTCCAGCTTTTCTTTTTCTTTTGCCAACATCGCTGATTTGATGTCGGCATTGATTTGCTCACTCAGATTCATATCAGTCAACGTTATCGTGAAGAAAGGAATTATTGGATCGCAATCCGCCACCGTTTCCGCTTTCATCTTTGCCATCACCACCTACCGAAAAACGGGAGATGTTTGACTCGGATGAATGCTGGGTTTTGTCCAATGTAATTTTGCGACGGATGTACGCTGGCTCGTTTTCCAGATCGTTTAGTCCGGCAGGCGATTTCAATTTGGAACTAAGTTCCTTAATACGTGCCAAACGTTCCTGAGCTCTGCGCTGCTGCTCTTCCGAACTCAATTGCTTTTCCTTTTCAGGATCAACATTCTCAACAGGAAACAAGGTGCTTTGTCCCTTCGTGGAAGGAATCTCACTACGCACATCCTGTTGCTTATTCTCGCCGGTTGTTTCAGGTGTGTTTTGCTGAGAATTCATTTCAGGACCTTTCGCCTTCAAATCGTTTACATCTTCACTTTCATCTAGCCAGTGGCGAATGACATTCTCCTGTGGAGTTTCTGCACTTACATCAATGGTTTTTGGTGCTTCGGTGCGTACCTCAAATTGCAGCGTTTCTTCTTCAACGGATGAGGTGATTTCCCATTCAGGACTTTCAGAAACTGGTAGATCAGCATTCTTTTCACACGTAAAAACCACATTTTCCTCAATAGAACTTGTGATCTCTTCGATGGATGTGGTATCGAGTGTGTGACGGGTTATTGGTGTTTCACTCACTGTATTTTCTGCAACAGGAGTTACATTTACCGGATCCATAATTTTCAAAACGGGTTCGTCCAATGCAACTGACGATTCAGACATCTCAGCCTGCACTTCCTCAACGCCACCTTTAAGATAGGGCTCAGGAACCGATTCAGAAACCGTCTGACGCTGCGTTGGTGATTGAATAGGCGCAGTGATTGCAGTTGGTGTTTCCTCTGTAAGAATGACCTTGTTTTTTTCTGGCATTTTCATCGCAACTCCTGTATCAGGCGTGCGATTAAATCCGGTTGCAATAACTGTTACAGAAACAGAATCGCCTAACATTTCATCAAATCCATGTCCCCAGATTACATCTGCAGTTGATCCTGCTTCTTCCTGAATATAATCAGTGATCTCAGCAATCTCATCCATGGTGACTTCCTGCGTACCATATGTAATATTCAGAAGCACGTATTGCGCACCGTAAATATGATTTTCGTTTAGCAATGGTGAAGACAAAGCCTTTTCAACAGCAATGCGTGCACGATTTTCTCCTGCAGCAGAAGCTGATCCCATAATGGCAACACCGCTGTTACGCATAACTGTGTTCACATCATTGAAATCGACATTGATTAATCCGGTTACGGAAATCATTTCTGCGATTCCGCGAGCAGCAGTATTCAACACTTCATCTGCCTGTGAAAACGCATTTGCAAGGGTAAGATTACCGTACATCTCACGCAATTTGTCATTGTTGATCACAAGCAATGTATCAACAGCCTGACGCATGAATTCCAAACCTTCTTCGGCTTGTTGTTTCCGTTTTTTCCCTTCGAAACCGAACGGAATGGTAACAATACCTACAGTAAGAATTCCCATTTCGCGGGCAGCCTGGGCAATTACCGGTGCAGCACCTGTTCCGGTACCTCCACCCATACCTGCAGTAATGAATACCATGCGGGTATTCTGACCGAGAATGGCCTTGATGTCTTCAATGTTTTCAATTGCAGCGTTGCGACCCACTTCAGGAATCGCACCTGCTCCGAGTCCTTGTGTAAGACTCGCCCCCAATTGAATTTTAGTTGGGATAGGACTCATTTCGAGTGACTGACTGTCTGTATTACAGACGATAAAGTCGACACCCTTAATCTGATGGCGGAACATATAATTCACGGCATTACTACCGCCTCCGCCCACACCGATCACCTTTATGATCGATGCTTGTTCTCTGGGTAATTCAAACTTGAACATAGCGTTGGGTTTTTGTTGTTTGTTTATTGTTGTTTGTTTGTTTGCATTGAGTATTTAATCGATATCCTCTTCGAAAAACGATTTGCCTACTTTTCCGAAAATCTTTTCGAAGAATGAACCTTTCGTTTTTTGCGAGTGCGTTTTGATAACCGCGTTTTTGCTGCGTGCTTGTTTCTCGTATTTCTGGAAACCCATTAGTACAAGTCCAACACCGGTCGAGAACATCGGACTGGTAACGCCTTCTGCACCTTTTCCGAGATGTTCGGTTGGGTATCCAATTCGGGCATCCATTCCTGTGATGTATTCAAACAGCTGGGTGATATGCTTCAATTGCGATCCGCCACCGGTTACCACTATTCCACCGATTAGTTTCTTCTCGTATCCTGAATTTTTTATTTCATAATACACATGCTCAACGATCTCTTCCATTCTCGCCTGAATGATAGAAGCCAGGTTGCGTACTGAAATTTCTTTTGGGTCGCGCCCGCGTAAACCGGGAATACAAACAATTTCATTGGCCTGTGCTTCACTTGCCAATGCACTTCCGAATTTTACTTTCAAAAGCTCTGCCTGTTTGTGAATGATGGTACATCCTTCCTTAACGTCTTCGGTGATCACGTTTCCACCAAAAGGAATTACAGCAGTATGGCGAATAATTCCATCCTGGAAAATGGCAATATCCGTTGTTCCACCACCTATATCCACCAATACAACACCGGCTTCTTTTTCTTCTGTGCTCAAAACAGCTTCACTCGAAGCAAGCGGTTCAAGAATCAATTCATCAACTTCCAATCCTGCTTTGGCAACACATTTATGAATGTTTTTTGCAGCAGCGATTTGCCCGGTGATGATGTGGAAATTTGCCTCCAGACGGATTCCCGACATACCGATCGGATCTTTAATTCCCTGTTCGTTATCGACAATATACTCCTGTGGCAAAACATGAATAATCTCCTCACCCGGCAACATAACCAATTTGTACATGTCGTCGATCAGTGCATCGATATCGTTCTGCGCAATCTCCTCCTCGATGGTGCTTCGCGTACGAATACCACGGTGCTGAAGACTTTTGATGTGCTGACCGGCAATACCGACGTTTACAACATTAATCTCTACTCCCGATTGACGTGAGGCTTCTTCAACAGCTGCTTTTATTGATGCAACCGTTTTTTCGATGTTGGAAACAACACCGCGCGTTACGCCTACCGATTCCGATTTTCCTACGCCGAGGATCTCGATCTTTCCATGTTCATTTTTGCGTCCCACCAGGCAGGCGATCTTGGTGGTTCCGATGTCGAGTCCGACGATGATCTCAGGTGATTCCATGATTATACTTGTTTGTTGTTTGTTTCTATTGTTGGATTATTTTTTTGAGCAAACGATTTGATTCTTGTATTTTAAATTTATGGTGTCGTATCTGTTCCATCCGGTTTGTTTAATTCCTTCCTTGTAAAACACCATCAGCTTATTGAATTTTTCTTCCATGTGCGAAGTATCTCCAAAAATGATTCGATGATCTCCGACAACGGGAATTAATTCCATATCACCCTTTCTGCTGAAATAGATCTCCTGTATCTGCGCATTCCAAAAAGAATTCCCTGAAATGAAATTTGCCATCGCATAAATATCGTCTGTACGCATAATGGAACGAAGCAAAGAATCTCCGGCAATTTCATGCGCACTTTCCGTCAATTCAGGCTCACTGATGTAACCATGAACAACAGGTACACGCGGAAAATAATAATTACTCACCGGCATCTGGAATCCGCGATCATCGATATAGAACTGTCTTCCATTACTGTTAATTACCCGTACTATTGGACGGCGTTGCGCAATAGAAACGCCTACCCTACCGTCAATTGTTTTGAATACTTCGACAGACTGCACTTCAGGAATTTTCATCAGAACCGCCTCCATTTCGTCAACCTGAACATTCAACATTTTCTTACCTGTTGGATCAGTGTTGGATTGACGCAATCGGTTAACCACATCTTCTCTGGAAAGAAACTGCATGCCGTTTTCGTAATCTATATGCACGTTCAACTCTGCGCATAACAATTCATTTTGTGCAGCATTGGAAAATCCAAGTAGAACCAATATTCCAATTGGAATAAAAATCCAAAATGCTATGTTGAGAATCCGCTTCATCCTTCCAGCCCTTTCCGTAATGGTTCAACAAGACGATCGATATCTCCGGCACCCAGCACCAATAAGACTTCCGGCTTTCTGTTCACTAATTCTTTAATAGCATCTTCCTTGGAAAGTAGCTCTCGTTTTGGTGTTTTAATCTGTTCCAAAAGAGCAGAAGAGCTCACGCCTTCCATTGGCAATTCCCTTGCAGGATAAATATCCAGCAATATCAATTCATCCAGCATTGACAAACTCTCAGCGAAACCTTCCATGAAATCACGCGTCCTGCTGAATAAATGCGGCTGGAATAATCCGGTTATTTTTTTTGTCGGAAAAAGTTCACGGGCAGCGCCTATTGCAGCCTTTAATTCCGCCGGGTGATGAGCATAATCATCGATCAGGACACATTTCTCATTGCGGAGAACAAACTCGAAGCGACGACGAATGCCTTTGAAATCTTTCAGTGCAATACGCACACCTTTTTCTGTCGCGCCGAATGAAAGTGCAAGTGTAATTGCTGCAGTAGCGTTTTCAACATTATGTTTTCCCGGCATTGTAAACTCAAGTCCGGACATGGAAATTTTTTCTCCTACATAGTCAAATACAAACAAGCCGTTTTCGACCCTGATATTTTCAGCGCGATACTTGGATTGATCACTGTAATAAATCTGATCTGCATACTCCTGTACATTTGCATTCAGCGCCAGAGGGAGTCCGTTGCGCAATACCACAATTCCATTCTTTTCTACTCCATTTATAAAATCGCTGTAGGCATGCAGCATGTTTTCCGCGGTGCCATATATATCGAGATGATCGGGATCGGAGGAGGTTACAATGATTCCGTTCCTTGACAATTGCAGAAAGGAACGATCATATTCATCTGCTTCCATTACAACGATTTCAGAATTACCCGAAATAAAATTGCTTCCGTAATTCCCGGCAATTCCACCAAGAAATGCTGTTACGTCTACACCCGAACTTTTAAGAATATGTGTGAGCAAAGTTGTGGTAGTCGTTTTTCCATGAGTACCGGCAACACATAAACAAGTATGGTTTTTACTGATCATTCCCAATACTTCGGCTCGCTTATAAATCGGAATATTATTTTCCATCAGGCGTTTCCACTCCTGAAGATCTTTCGGAATAGCAGGAGTGAGAATTACCAAATCAATATCAAGCGGTAGCTGATCGGGAGCATCATGGTAATGAATCTGCATTCCCTCTTTTACAAGCTGAGTAGTTAAATCAGTTTCCGTTTTGTCATAACCTGAAACACGAACTCCTCTTCCCAGAAAATAGCGGGCTAGCGCACTCATACCGATACCACCGATGCCAAGAAAATAGATATGTCGTAATCCACTCAAGTTCATTTCACAAGATCTGCTATGACCGAAGCAATAGCTTCTGCCGAATTCGTAAAACCCAAACCACCGATATTCCGATGCAGAGAATGGCATTTCTCTTCGTTCTCCAACAATTCCAAAACCGTTGTTGCCAGTTGATCTTTCGCATCAACATCTTTTACAAGCAATGCCGCATGATGATTAACCAAGGCCATAGCGTTTTTTGTCTGATGGTCTTCTGCAACATTTGGAGATGGAACCAGAATTACAGGCTTGCGCACAAGGCATAATTCCGAAATCGCGATTGCCCCTGCACGAGAAATCACCACATCTGCCATTGCATATCCCAAATCCATTCTGGTAATAAAATCCATCACCTTAATATTTTCTGCCTGTGCATCCTGAACCGCTTTTTGTGCAACAGGAAAATAACTTTTACCGGTTTGCCAAACCACTTGCACACCTGCTGCTTTAAATCGCTCGATGGAATGATGAACGGCCTCATTTATCGTTCTTGCACCTAAACTTCCACCAACAACCAGAATTGTTTTTATCTCAGCATTCAATCCAAAAAGTTCAGCAGCTCTTGCCCTTTTCCCTTCCAATTGAACCACATCTTCCCGCACCGGGTTTCCGGTCAATACGATTTTATCTTTTGGAAACCACTTTTCCAAACCATCATAGGCAACACAAATCCGGCTAACCGATTTAGCAAGCATCTTATTCGTTTTACCGGGGAATGAATTCTGTTCCTGTATGACAGTAGGAATTTTCTTTTGCGTTGCAATTTTCAACATCGGACCGCTGGCATATCCACCTACACCAACAACAACATCAGGATTAAATTCCCTCATGATGCGACGCGCTTTCACCATACTTCGAAATAGATCTCTGAAAAAGGAAAACCATTTAAGCGTAACTTTTCTTGGCATTCCCTGAATTCGTAATCCTGTAATTTTGTATCCCGCAGCGGGCACCTTTTCCATTTCCATTCTACCTTCAGCACCCACAAAAAGTATTTCCACATCCGGATAGCGCTTTTTCACTGCATTGGCAATTGCAATTGCAGGGAAAATATGTCCACCTGTTCCACCACCACTTATTAGTATTTTACGCAACGGCATAAGAACCTCCTTTCTCCTCATTCAAATCAGTTCTAACAGTATTTCCTTCCTGTTTTACTTCCTCTTCAACAGATCGGCTTACACTTAATATTATTCCAAGTGAAATAAACGTAAACCAGGTTGAAGTACCTCCCATTGATATCAAAGGCATATTTTGACCTGTAACGGGAATTATTTTCGTGCATACCGCCATATTGATAAATGCCATGAAAACAAGATTCAGACATAAACCAATCACCATCAATGAACCAAAAACACTTTGGCATTTTGAAGCAATCCGAATTCCTCTGAACAAAAGCATCATGTACATCAGCAATAATACTCCACCTCCCATCGATCCGAATTCTTCAATAAAAGATGCGTAAACAAAATCTGCATAAGCCTCAGGAATGATGTGTTTCATCTGACCATTACCCGGACCTTTTCCAAGTAAGCCACCATTATCAATTGCCATCATCGCATTATTGATCTGCCATTGTTTACGCGGATCTTCTGAAGAGTGGCTGGTAAATCGATTCATCCACGTCTCCAATCGGGGAAGCAAATCAGGGTTTGCTTTAGCCAGCAAGATCATCAGTCCAAAGGCAGCAATTGCACCACCAACAATTCCAAAAATGTATTTAAACGGAACTTTAGCTATAAAAAACAAAATGAGTGTCAGTCCAAAAATGAGAACTGCGGTAGAAAGATTCTGTGTAACAATTAAGCCAATAACCAATCCAACCGGAATTAAAATCGGCACAATTCCCTCTCTGAAGTCGTGAAACTTATCTCTGTTAATTGTGAGCATTCGCGCCACGAAAACAATCAGCACTACTTTTGCAAAGTCGGATGTTTGGAATTTGATATTCAGCACAGGAATTTCCAGCCAACGCTCAGCAGCATTGATCCGAACACCTGCAACCAGGGTAACAAAAAGTAAAATCACACTTACCCAAATCAGGATCTGAGAGATGCGCGAATAGTATTTAAAGTTGATGTTGTGCACATAAAACATAATGACAAATCCGGAGAATACCATCATCACATGCTTCAACAGGAAGCCCTCAGTTCCTGAATCACCACGCGCAAGGATGGGGGTAAAGGAATACACCGAGACTAACGAAAACAACGAGAGTATCAGGGTAATCATCCAGATCACCTTATCACCTTTGAGGTATGTAAAAAACGTACGCACTTATTTAAAAATACCTCCTACAAAAGCTTTGAATGAATCGCCACGGTGACGGTAATCATCAAAAAGTGAAAAACTGGTACACCCCGGGGAAAACACCACTACCCCTCCGGTTTTTGTGAGTGATTTTGATTGTGAAACGGCATCCTGAAGATCATTTGCCCTTATAAAATGATCGACATTCTGGCCAATTGAATTCCTGATCAACTCTTCGCTGCCTGTACCAAACACCACAAGTGAAACAACTTTGTATTTCACTACATCGTACAGACAAGAATAATCCTCATGTGTATCGGAGATCTGCATGATCAGCGTAACAGGTTTTTCAATTTGCATTAATGTTTCTTCCACCGCACGTGGGTCTGTTGCTTTGGAATCGCTGATGTATTCTACACCATCAATAATTGCAACAGACTCGTTACGGTGTTCAATTAACGAAACACCTTTAGAGCGGACATCCAGCCAGCTCCCTGTTCGGGTTTGTGTTGAACGTTTTTCCATAACGGAAGTATTAAAGTGCCTTTACAGCTTGTTTAAATTTTTGTCCTCGCTCTTCGTAATTCTCGAAAAGATCAAACGATGCGCAACTTGGTGAAAGAAGTACAACCTGATCTTTTTTCGCAAGACGATAAGAAAGCGCTACAGCTTCATCGGCAGATTTCGCTTCGACAATGGTTTGAACCTTACCGGAAAAATGCGAAACGATCTTGCTGTTATCCGTTCCCAGACAAACAATCGCCTGTACTTTTTGCTGCACGAGTTCATCAAGCATCGAATAATCGTTGCCTTTATCAACTCCACCTACGATCCATACGATAGGTTTATTGATAGATTCGAGCGCATACCAGGTACTGTTTACGTTGGTTGCTTTGGAGTCGTTTATGAATTCGATTCCATGCACCCGCGTAACAAACTCGAGGCGATGTTCTACATTCTGGAAATCCATCAGACATTCGCGGATGGTTTCCTTGCGGATCTCGAGCAACCTCGCGGCAATACCGGAGGCCATCGAGTTGTAAGTGTTGTGCTTACCTTGAAGGGCCAGATCAAAAATTGACATAGTTTGTGTGGTGTTGTTTGTGGTTATATTGATGGTGTTTGTTTCATAATCTGCATATGCGCCTTCTTCAATTTTCTTTGAATTGCTAAAGGGATACATACGGGCATTCACTGTTCTAACTGATAATCCTTCATTGGTAATTGGATCATCAGCGCAATAGATGAATGCATCTTCTTTGGTTTGATTTTGAAGAATTCTGAATTTTGAATTCACATAATTCTCCAGTTTGTATTCGTACCGATCGAGATGATCAGGTGTAATATTGGTAAGAATGGCAATGTTTGCTCTGAATGAATACATGTTATCAAGTTGAAAACTGCTCAACTCCAAAACATAATGATCATGATCATTTTCAGCAACCTGCAAAGCAAAACTTTGTCCAACATTTCCTGCCAATCCAACATTTAATCCGGCGCGTTTTAAAATATGGTAGGTCAAAAGCGTAGTTGTTGTTTTTCCATTTGATCCCGTTATACAAATCATTTTTGCGTTTGTATAGCGACTGGCAAATTCAATTTCCGACAACACAGGAATATCTTTTTCTTTCAACTTCTGAACGATGGGTGCCTTATCAGGTATACCCGGACTTTTTATCACTTCATCAGCGTTCAGAATCAATTCTTCGGTATGCGTATTCTCTTCCCACTTCACATGATGTGCATCCATCAGTGTTTTGTAGCGGGATTTTATTGTACCCTTATCCGAAACAAAGACATCATAGCCCTGCTTTAAACCAAGAATTGCAGATCCTGCTCCGCTTTCACCGGCACCTAATATGACGAGTCTCTTCTTCAACGAAGTTTAAGTGTTACAATAGAAACAACTGCCAGCATGATTCCAACGATCCAAAAACGGGCAACAATTTTCGATTCATGCATTCCTTTTTTCTGGTAATGGTGATGCAGAGGAGACATCAAAAAGATGCGTCGTCCCTCACCGTATTTCTTCCGGGTATACTTGAAATACGACACCTGCATCATCACGGAAAGATTTTCAATCAGAAAAACTCCACAGAAAATTGGGATCAGTAATTCTTTCCTGATTGCAATCGAAAATACAGCAATGATTCCCCCAAGCGCGAGCGATCCGGTATCACCCATAAACACTTGCGCGGGATAGGCGTTGTACCAAAGAAATCCGATACAGGCACCAACAAATGCAGCAATAAAAACAACAAGCTCTCCCGAATCCGGGATGTACATGATGTTGAGATAATCGGCAAATGCAAGGTTACCCGACAAGTAGGCGAAAATTGCAAGCACTGTTCCTATTATCGCTGATGTTCCGGTTGCAAGTCCATCCAGTCCATCTGTAATATTTGCACCATTCGACACTGCGGTAACAATAACGATTACAATCAGCACGAATAAAACCATAGTGAGTATTGTACCTGAACCTGAAATCCAGGAATAATCGAATTCATTGTTTTTTACAAATGGAATTGTGGTTTTCAGGGAGCGGGTTTCTTTCCAAACATAATTCGCATCACTACAAGGAATCAAGTCGCCTTCTTCTGTAACAATTTCGTAGGTCTTATCCGGATCGATCGCCACTTTCTCCTTGATCTTTACATCCTGATGAAAATAAAGTGTGAAACCAACGATTAATCCGATTCCCAACTGACCAAGTATTTTAAACTTACCTGCTAGTCCCTTTTTATCCTTCTTAAAAACCTTAATGTAATCATCAATAAAACCGATTGTCCCCAGCCATACGGTAGAAACGATCATCAGTATCACGTAAATATTCTGAAGTTTGGCGAACAACAAGGTTGGAATAAGAATAGCCATCAAAATGATAATCCCACCCATAGTTGGAGTTCCCTTCTTCTCCATTTGCCCTTGTAAACCAAGATCACGGATCGTTTCACCTACTTGTTTATACTGCAGGAAATTGATCAACCGCTTACCAAAAAGCATGGAGATAATAAGTGAAGTGATGATTGCCATCGCTGCACGAAATGAGATGTAGTGGAACACTCCCGCTCCGGGGAAATCCATTTCATCGAGGTAACTGAACAAGTAGTATAACATCAGCTTCCAATGAGTTTAAAACAGTTTTGTACTTCTTCGAGATCATCGAAATGTTGTCGTTCTCCTTTGATCTCCTGGTATTTTTCATGACCCTTTCCGGCAATAAGTAAAATATCCCCCGGCTGTGCCATCATACATGCTGCACGAATTGCTTCACGACGGTTGGTAATGGACATCACTTTTCGGGTTTGATCCGATTCCACACCATTCATCATATCCATGATAATTGCTTCCGGTTCTTCACTGCGGGGATTATCGGATGTAATAATTACTTTATCACTCAGCTCGCAGGCAATTCCCGCCATTAACGGACGCTTTCCCTTATCACGATCGCCACCACAACCTACAACCGTAATCACCATTTCGTTTCCGGTACGTATATCGCGAATGGTATTCAATACATTCTTCAAAGCATCTGGTGTATGCGCATAATCCACAATGGCCGTTATGTCGTTGCTCGATTTCACATATTGAAATCTTCCTTCGGGTGCATTGAGTGTACTTATCTGGGTTAAAACGGTTAAATCATCCTGACCCAACAATCGCGCAACAGTATAAACAGCAAGAATGTTATAGGCATTAAAACTTCCAATCAGTTTTGTCCAGAGATCTTTTCCATCGATGTTCAGCTGCAATCCACTAAACTGATTTTCCACAACCTTTGCGCGAAAATCGGCCATACTTTTTACAGCATATGTTCTTACCCTTGCTTTGGTGTCTTTCACCATTTCTTCTCCGTGGTAATCGTCTTTATTTACCAAGGCAAAAGCATCAGCGCTCAGCATATCAAAAAAGCCCTTTTTCGCTTTTAGGTATTCATCAAAAGTTCCATGATAATCGAGATGATCATGAGTTATATTGGTAAATACAGCTCCGGCAAAACGAACACCGCCAATTCGTTTCTGATGAACGGCATGTGAACTCACTTCCATAAAGCAATACGTACAACCTGCATCCACCATATCACGCAACAAAGCATTTAACTCAATTGCATTGGGTGTGGTATGGGTTGCTGTAACCGTTTCATTATGGATGCGATTTACTACAGTAGAAAGTAAACCGGTTTTAAAACCCATTCGCTTAAACAAACTGTACAAAAGCGTAACAGTTGTCGTTTTTCCGTTAGTACCGGTAACACCAATCAGTTTCAGTTTTTCCGAAGGATGGTCGTAGAATTCCGCAGCCATTACCCCAAGAGAAGCAGCAGCGTCGTTCACGCGAACATAAGTTACATGCGGGTGACGCTCAGACGGAGTCTGTTCGCAGATAATGCAATCTGCTCCCAGCTCAATTGCCTTATTTATGAAATCATGTCCATCCGATTGCAAACCTTTAATGGCTACAAACATCCAATTGGGTCGAACCTTTCTTGAGTCGAGCGTAATTCCCTCTACAGCAATATTGGTTGAGCCCTCTACCTCAAGGATGCGCACACTGTATAATATGTCGCGTAATAACTTCATTACATCAACTCAATCTCAATTGTTTCACCTTGTTGAATTGCCTTTCCTTCGGGAAGTGACTGGCGTTTTACTTTTCCACTTCCTTTTACTTTTACCACCAGACCTCTGTTTTCCAATAGGAAAAGCGCATCTTTTAATCCCATTCCAATTACGGTTGGAACTTTATTTTCCGCAATTTCTTTTTTCTGCAATACAATTCGCTTTTCACCATCAGCGATGGGACGCACCCATTCTGCACCTTCATCCCCGGTTGAAGAAGCAATTTTCAGTGTCTTGAATATTTCGGTCAGGTCTTTTTGATGGGCAGCCTTACTTACAGGTAATTCGTTTGAGGCCATAAGAGATTCACGCTCCCTCTCACTTACTTCGAGTGAACGTGCATACATTTTATCTGCAATTTCCTTAAACACATTTCCAGCTACTGCATTACCGTAGTAGCCTGTCAGTACATTGGGTTCCATTACCCACACAATACAACTATACCGTGGTGCATCAGCAGGAAAATACCCAACAAATGATGCGAGGTATTTTTCTTTGTTGTATGCTCCCTTACTATGTATCTGAGCAGTTCCTGTTTTTCCTGCAATAGAAAAATTTGCTGCTTTTAAATTCATTGCTGTACCGGTATCAACCACACCTTCCAGCATAGGTCGAATCATATTCAGTGTTTTCTCACTGCAGATTTTTTCCTTCATTACGATAGGCTTGTACTTCTTCACAATTTTTCCGTTGCGACGGATATCCTGTACAAACTGCGGCTTAACCATCATTCCGTTATTGGCAATGGCATTATAAAAAGTGAGAATTTGAATGGGAGCAAGTTTAGATTCATATCCAATAGCCATCATTGGCAAGGTTACACCCGACCATTCATTTCTATTGGAAGGATCTTTTAAATAAGGTTTTGCCTCACCTGCGATATCAAGACCAAGCAGTTCTCCAATCCCCAACTTCTTTAGCCCTTCAATAAACCGTTTCGGATCGCGACCGTATGCTTCCACGATAGGCTTGGAACAACCGATATTGGAGGAGACCTCAAGCGCATGTTTAATTGTAATTGTCCCATGCGGTTTGGTGTCCTTCATTTTAATATTGTAGTAACTGTATTCTCCCTTGCCTGTTTTAACGGAATCGAAAGGCTTGAACATTCCGTCCTCGAAACCGACCATGAGCGAAGCGGTTTTAAACGTTGAACCGGGCTCAATTGCTGTTCCGATGGCATGATTGAAATGTTCGTAATACTGGCCGTCTTCACCAATGGAAAGATTTGCCATGGCTTTAACCATTCCGGTTTCTACTTCCATCAATACAACACAACCACTTTTGGCCTCGTATTTTTGAAGCTGACTTAATAGCGCATTTTCAGCAACGTCCTGAATGTTGATATCTATACTTGTAAAAACATCTGCACCGTCGACCGGATTTACTTCGTAATTATCAGAAACCGGACGCCATTGCAACCCTACTTTTTTCATGAGTTGCTTTCCGTCTGTTCCGCTTAACTCTTTCGAAAACGCTCCTTCCAATCCGATGCGGGAAATGAATTGCGGATTATCGGGATCGGGACGCTCGTAACCAATGAGTCGTGCGGCGAGTAAACCGTAGGGACGACTTCTCTTGTTTTCTTTTACTACAATTAATCCACCTTTGTTTTTTCCCAATTTGAAAATGGGAAATTTTTTCATCGCCTGCAGTTCGGGATGCTTAACCTTTGCTCTGACCAGGTAATAACGGTTTCCGTTCTTTCTTGCTTCGATAAGATCCTGGTAAAAACGCGCTTTGGGTTTATCCGAAAACAAACGGGAAAGTTTGTAAGCCAGCGAATCCACATTATCGAAGAAGATTTCATCTGTTAAGCCATCAGCTCCCATATCCATGCGCACTTCATAAACCGGGATTGAAGTGGCAAGCAGACTTCCGTTGTCGGAATAAATATTTCCGCGTACTGCTTCAATGGTTCGCAAATCGGTAAGCAATTCCTCAGGCTGACCAATTACAGAAACGGTATCCATTTGAATGCGGAAAACCTTTACCACAACAACCAGCGCAAAAACGCAAAGCACAAGATAAACCAGGTACATCCTCCGCATCATGTCTTTTCTATCGTCGCTTTTTTCTTTCACTTGTTCAGTAAATGGTTTTCAATTGATTTTCAGGAACACGTATTACTCTTGGCGATTCATCCTTCATTTCAAATAGCCCTATTGAAGCAGTTGAATCAGCGATCTGAGATTGTCGGCTGATAAGATTGAGTTCTGTTTTTACACTGATGTATTCAGAATTCAGCTCCACGAGTTCACTTTCAATTCTTTCTATGCGACGGGCATTTTTATCGGTTGTGTACCCCATTGCGATGTACACCAGCATTAGCACAGTGAGAAAAAAGAAAAACGGAAGGTTGTTGACCCCATAATCACGGGTGAGAACCTTTCCATTAAGCACGTCGCGAAAGGAACGCACAACACGAGGCTCTTTACGGGCCTTTTTGGTGCTTTCTTTTTTTGCGACTTTGTACTTGTTCATATTTCTTTCTTTTCTGCTATGCGGAGTTTTGCACTTCTTGATCTTGGGTTCTCTTCTTGCTCTGCTGTATCGGGTATGATGGGTTTGCGTGTGATCTCGTTAAATGGTGTGAGTGGACGTCCGTAAAAATCCTTGTGCAACTCTCCTTCAAGATTTCCGGTGCGCATAAAATTTTTCACCAGTCGATCTTCAAGCGAGTGATAAGCGATTACCACCAATCGTCCGCCCGGAGCAAGTGCTTTTAAACTTTGCTCCAGAAACTCACGCAGTACTCGCATTTCGTCATTGACTTCAATCCGGATTGCCTGAAAAACTTTAGCCTGGTATTGTTTTACTTTTTTAGGCGATGCAGCACGATCGATGATGGAAAGCAAGTCTCCGGTGGTAGTAATTGGATTCTGTTTTCTTCTTTCGGTGATGTAGTGCACCAACCGTCCGGCTTGTTCAACTTCTCCGTATTCACGCAAAATGGTTTTCAAACGATTTTCATCGTAGTGATTGATCACCTCTTGCGCATCGGGATGTGAGTTTTGATCCATCCGCATATCGAGAGGAGCATCAAAGCGCAAGGAAAACCCTCGAGTCGGATCATCAAATTGATGCGATGAAACTCCCAGATCAGCAAGAATTCCGTTTACCGGAACAGCATTGCATTCTTCGATTGAAGAGAGCATTTGCGAAAAATTCCTTGGGATGAAACTTACACGTTCATCATCCGGAACATTTGCCTTGGCATCAGGATCCTGGTCAAAAGCGATGAGTCGGCCTCCCTGAAGTTGATTCAGGATTAAACGGGAATGACCGCCACCTCCAAAGGTGACATCCACATAAATTCCGTCGGGTTGAAGATTGAGCCCCTTAACAGCAGCATGTAAAAGAACAGGGATGTGGTAGCTGTTACTGGCCATCCTCTTCTCCAAGATTGCCAAGTAACTTTTCGGCAAGCATGGAGAATTCCGCCAATCCTTCCTTCATCTCCTGTTCATATTTCGATCTGTCCCATAGCTCCACCCGATCAAAAGCTCCCACCACAGTGAGTTCTTTTTTGATACCGGCGTACTGCATGAGATTCTGCGGCAGAAGTAATCTTCCACTCGAATCGATCGAAACGGGAACCGCCCCATTACGGAACTGTCTAAGCAGACGTCGCCCCTCTTCCGTGAACTGGTTGACTTTTTTCGTCACCCTGCTCATCAGATTTTCCCACTCCTTCATGGTATACAGATTAAGCTGCTGCTCGAAACCACGGTTAACCACGAACGTGTCGTGATCCGTAGGCTCGAGCTGCTTCTTGATACCCGCAGGAAGGACAAACCTTCCCTTGTCATCAAGCTTAACCTCATATTCTCCAATGAATCCTGCCATAACAGCTTACCACCAATAAGGCGTAAAAATAATTAAAGTCTCCCACTTCACTCCACTTACTCCCACAATGTTGATAAGTTTCTACGAAATAAGGTTTGCGAAGTTACAATTTCTTCTGATTTATCCAATAAAATCAAAGAAAATACCTAGTGGGAGAAAGTGGGGATTATGAACAAAACTACTCCCACAACGGAGTGTTGATACATCCGACAAAAATTGCAGGCTTTTATTAACTTTGAACCTACACCAATGCTTAGCGGATATGTCACAACAAGTGATCCAAGAGGGAGAATTTGAATACATCGAAAAAGGTGAAGGTCAGACACTTGTACTGCTTCACGGGCTTTTCGGAGGGCTCAGTAATTTCGATGACGTGATCAATCATTTCTCACCTCATTGCAGGGTTATTGTCCCTCAATTACCCATTTACAACCTTCCCATCCTCAACACCAACATCAGTGCCTTATCGAAATTTATCCTGCGCTTTCTGGATCATAAAAAGCTGGAAAAAGTAACACTGCTCGGCAATTCTTTAGGCGGACATGTGGGATTGGTATTCACCAAAGAGAATCCTGACCGCGTTGAGCGCCTCATACTTACCGGCAGTTCAGGATTATATGAAAACGCATTTGGGGGATCTACACCTAGAAAAGGCGACAAGGAATATATCAGAAACAAAGTATCCCTTACGTTTTACGACCCCAAGCATGCAACTGACGAAATTGTTGATGAGTGTTACGGGATACTTTCCGATAAGACGAAACTGATCAGAATTTTATCGCTTGCAAAATCAGCGATTCGTCACAATATGGCGGCAGATCTGCCAAGCTTAACACTGCCCACTTGCCTGGTGTGGGGTAAACAAGACACCATAACTCCGCCTGAGGTAGCAGAAGAATTTAAACGTCTGATGCCAAACGCAGAACTTTTTTGGATCGACAAATGTGGTCATGCCCCAATGATGGAGCACCCTGAAGAATTCAACAGGATTGTGAAAGACTGGCTGGGGAAATTCGGAATCTGAAGTGGAAATCCGCAGCGCAGAATTTGTAAGCAGTTATGTAAAGCTCAACCAGCTTCCACGACCTGAAAAGCCGGAATATGCTTTTATCGGAAGGTCGAATGTGGGAAAAAGTTCCCTCATCAATATGCTTACAGGTAGAAAATACCTCGCTAAAATATCTTCAACACCCGGAAAAACACAAACCATCAACCACTTTATCATTAACAACGAATGGTACCTGGTAGATCTTCCCGGATTTGGCTATGCAAAAACATCAAAAACGTTGCGGGCACTTTGGAAAGGATTCACCTTTGATTACCTGAAACAAAGAGAGAATCTGCTATGTGTATGTGTTCTTCTCGACTCAAGACTTGAACCGCAGAAAATCGATTTGGAATTCATGGAATGGCTGGGAAAAAATGGAATTCCCTTTGTGATGGTATTTACCAAGGCCGACAAAAACACAAAGAGGGAACTGGCAAAAAACCTTGAAAATTACCAGCGAAAAATGCTCGAAACATGGGAGTTTCTTCCGCAGATATTTGTCACCTCTGCCGAGAAACAAACGGGCAAGGAAGAGCTGCTTGCATTCTTTGATGAAGTGAACGAGCGTTTTTAAAATTACTGCTCCAGCAGTTTTAGCTTTTCGGCAAAATAAAAACAGAAATCACGCATATCACCTGCCATCTTTTCTTCACCGGTAGCTCGCTCAAGCGTATCTGCCATTGTTAAAAGGGTTTGGTGAAAAAACTGTTTCATTTCATCGGTAGTCATCTCCTTTGTCCAGAGATCCATTCGTAGTGTATTTTTTTCCTTTTCGTCCCAAAGCGCGAGCATTAGTGCTTTTGCAGGACTATTCTCCATCCCTGTATCGGTAGCGGTCCATTTCATATCTACAGGAATATGATTTTCATCCAGACTAACAGCAATATTGATTTCGGTTGTTTTGGCACTCATTCCTTTGGTGGTTTATACGATTTCAAAATTTTTCTTTCATTTTTTTCATCCAGCAAATCCGGAAGTTTTAATTCAGGATGATCCTTCATGTAAGCACGAACAATCATCCAGCCCAACCAGTTTCCCACCCGGCCGGGAGAATTTTGCGGGAGTCCGCTTGTAAAGGGCGATTCATCACAAAACTTCCGAATCTCCATCTGATCGCTGGTATACAACAATTTTTTATCGACAATATCCCGCCAGATATTTTTCTCATTTTGCAAACACCAACCAAGTTGTTCGGGAGTATATCTTATCTTTATGTGATCAGGATCGGCAGGAAGCAATGCATCCATTGCATACAGAATCTTTCCCTCGTGAATAATCCTGGAAAGAAAATCCTGGCCTTTAAAAGCATCCAAATAATTGGCTTCTATCCAGCCGCGCATGATGTCGACCACCATATATTCCTTAATCATTTTCTCTTTCAAGAATTGCGGTAAGGCTTCAGGAGAGATCTTTTTTACAGTTCGGTTTTCCGGTCCCAGATACATATCCAATCCCAATCCAATCTGGCCCTTGAATGTAGAAACACCGTAATTGAAAACAGAATTGTAGGTAACGATACGAGGAATTGCGGCATCGGGATAATAATACCTCAAATAGCGAAAAGCCTGCTCCAAGTCCTCTTTTAACCAATCAAGATCGGGATAAGTTGCAGAGATATCCTGATAGACCTGAATCATGGTTGGATCACTGATGAACCGATCCAGAGAAACAACGATCATGGAATCCTTTGGGGTGCCTGAACGCAACATCACACTCACATAAATCTCCCACAGTTCTCCGTATCGCTCCTGAAAATCATTATTCAACCGCTCCAAATCGCCGGGACGAGCATCAAATAGCTGCTTTTCCATACGTTCGATGGTAACAGTGGCTTCAATTTGGCTGACATCAACCATCAATGGATTTTTCTCCCCACATGAGGATAAAATAACCAATGAAATGAATACATAAAAAAACCTTTTCACCTTATCTGTTGAAATATGAGAATTGCCTATTATTGCACTGAAATCAACGCTAAAACTATGAAAAAACTTACTGGAATCGTGTTAGGCCTGTTTTTAGGCACAGCTCTGATGGCTCAGGACGGTGCTGGAAATGAACAAAATTTCCGCTTCGGTCTTAATGCAATGCCTTCAATCAACTTCTACAAGCCTGCTGATATCAAGCGCTTCGAAAGCAATGGTGCCGTTATGAAGTTTGCCTGGGGCTTAAGTCTCGACTTCAAACTTGGCGGAACTGCTTGGTTATCGACCGGATTACAAGTCGCCTATGATGGCGGAAAGATCGGCTTTAAGGATACAGTTGTTTCTTTTATTAAAGACAATGAGTTCAGCACTCCTGATGCGTTTGTACAAGGAGCCGGTGTAGGATTTACCCAAACTCGCGTTGAAGAAAGAAAATACAGCGCAACCTATGTTACTCTTCCTTTGAATATTAAAATGAAAACCAAAGAGATCGGATATCTCAACTATTATGGTTTATTCGGTGTTTCTGCCGGAATCAAAGTAAAATCAAGGGTAGATGAAGACGGAAAGCTATTTGGCACAAACAATGCTGCTTCAAACGATGCCATGGACAACAGCAAAGATATGGGCTTTTTCCGCGCTGGTGTAAACATTGGTGGTGGTGCTGAATGGAACCTAAGCGGTACAACCAGCCTAACCTTCGGCCTTCAGTACAATATGGGATTCACTAACGTTGTTAAAAAAGATTCTGATTACCTGTACAAATATTCCTCTTCACCATCTCCGGCCTTTACTTCATTGAATCAGAAATTCTCTTCCAGCTATATCGGACTGGTTGTTGGAGTTTTATTCTAATATTCTTCGAAATCCTCTACCTTTATCCCGCTCCCTATACAGGGGCGGGATTTTTTTATGCAGCATTCCAGAGTCATCCTCCATATAAGTAACTGGTTGAAAGATTATTCCAACCTATCCAACACCAATGGATTTGTTGTGGGTATTTCCGGGGGGATTGATTCTGCTGTTACATCTGTACTATGCGCATTAAGCGAAAAAAAAAGTGGTGTTAGTCAATATGCCCATTCATCAGCGCGAACAAGAATATAACAGAGCAAAAAAACATATCGAGAATGTATGTGAGCGATTTTCGAATGTATCGTCTTGCGAGGTATCACTTACCGATGCATTTGAACAATTGCGAAAGTCGATGCCAGATTCAACTTCCGGTCATTTCCTTGCTATGGCAAACACACGCGCACGTTTACGCATGACAACGCTGTATGCTATTGGTCAGACCGAAGGACTCCTGGTTGCCGGAACCGGAAATAAGATTGAAGATTTTGGGATTGGATTCTATACCAAGTATGGCGATGGAGGTGTTGATCTTAGTCCTATTGCTGATCTCACCAAAACGCAAGTTTTTGTGCTTGCAAAAGAACTTGAAGTAATCGCGGAAATCCGAAATGCAAAACCTACCGACGGATTATGGGAAGACGGTCGATCGGATGAAGACCAAATTGGAGCAACTTATCCGGAATTGGAATGGGCGATGGAATATGTAAATCGCTTTTCGGGAAGTTCTGTTAACAGAATTGATCCGGAGTTTGTTCCCAAAAACGGACTCGATGATCGTCAGCAAAAAGTGCTTTCTATATATATCCGCTTGCACAATGCCAATAAGCACAAAATGCTTCCCATTCCCGTTTGTGAAATTCCCCAGGAACTTTTCTGATGGACCGCATCCCCAAATGGCTTAAGCTAATAATTGTGTGTATTATTTGCCTGGGATTGATCTCAACACTTGTAATCGTGTTGAGTTGAGCTATTTTACCCTTACGCCATCTACAAACTTTACAACAAAAGCTCCTTTAAATCCTTTTTGCCGCATCAGTTCCTGTATTTGTGCAGCTTCACCAACGTTATTGAAATTTCCAACTGTGTATTTATAAATTCCATTATCATGGTAAGTCCAAACGTCCTTTTCGCCTTTGAATACAGGATCTGTGGCAGCAAGCAATTTACCCGAAGTCAGAATCTGAACCCGATAAACAGTTCCTGCAGTATGAATGCCTGCCTGCCCTTTGTCTGTTTCCTTTTTTACCTCAACGGATTTTTTATCCTCAATACCTTTTTGAACAGCCAGAGCAGGATTCTTTTCAGGAAAACGATTCCTGATTGTGATTTCATTTAACAGAACAAATTCTTCGCTTTCACGCAATACATAAATCTCCAATTTACCGTCAAGCGGGAATCCACCCGAAATTTTATTCTTGCCGGAATTTGATTTTATCACCACCGAATCTGATCCGGGAACAATAGTGCGGCACCATAAACGGATTTTTCCATTGTAATCATTATAGGTGATTTCAATTCCGGAACGATCTAATAATACTGCTCCGGAAGAATCAGGAATAAGAATTTTTGACTCTGTGTTTTGATCAATTTTGATCCTTATTTCCGGATACGGAGAAAATGACAATCCATCAAAAAAACAAATTCGTACTTCCTGTTGTGAGAAAACATTATCAACGCCGATAACGAGTTTCAGCAATATAAAAACAACCCATTCCTTTTTCACAATTCTACTAAACCACATTATTCCGCAATTGAGCATCTAAAATCGTATTTTAGTCGCTCAGTTACAACACCAACTATCAAGAATTAATGACCGCGAGTATCATAATCTCTTTTTGCAGTTTGCTTCTTTTGGCATATGTCTTTGATCTAACATCATCAAGAACGAGAATTCCGACTGTAATATTACTGCTCCTTCTTGGCTGGGGCGTTCGACAGGTAACGGATTTGTTTTCCTTCGAAATCCCGGACCTGAATCCACTACTCCCTATTCTCGGAACAATTGGTTTGATTTTAATTGTATTGGAAGGCTCACTGGAGCTTGAGTTGGGCAAGGATAAACTCCCAATGATCAGAAAGTCGATTTTTGGAGCAGTACTCCCATTGGTTGCGCTTACCGTTCTTATTGCATTTGCATTCAACTATTTCTTTGACGCCAGTTTAAAAGATAGTATTACTAACGCAATACCATTCTGTATTATCAGTAGTGCGATTGCAATTCCTTCAGTAAGAAACCTGCGAAAAGAAAACAGGGAATTTATAATATACGAAAGCAGTTTGTCTGATATTATCGGTGTGTTGTTCTTCAATTTTTTTGCCTACAATGCCGTTATCCACATGGAAGCCGTGGGTTATTTCGCATTTGAAATCATACTAATGATTTTCATTTCTTTTATCGTTACAATTGGTTTGTCTTTTCTGCTAAGTAAAATAGATCATCATATAAAATTCTTCCCTATTATTTTACTTATTGTGTTGATTTATTCACTTTCAAAAATCTACCATCTTCCCGGTTTGATTTTCATCCTGATTTTTGGGCTTTTTGCCAACAATATTCAATTGCTCAAGACCAACAAATGGATATCAAAATTCAACCCGGAAGGTTTGTCTAAAGAGGTGGACAAATTTACCGAGCTTACCATTGAAGCTACGTTCATGGTACGATCATCCTTTTTTCTCTTGTTTGGATTTTTGATTGAAACAAAAGAAGTAATCGACATCCATACTCTTCCATGGAGCGTTTCAATTATCGTAAGCATTATACTAATGAGAATTGTGCAACTGAAACTTTCTAAACTTCCGAATATGCCTCTCCTTTTTGTTGCTCCGAGAGGATTAATCACCATTCTTCTGTTTTTATCAATTGAACCATCCAGCAAAATTCCTATGGTCAATAACTCAATGGTTATTCAGGTCGTGATTTTATCGGCCTTACTGATGATGTTTGGATTGATGATCCATAAAAAAGCTCCTGAAGAAATAGAAAAAAGTACCGCCGAACAATAACACTGTTAACTCTCAGGAGCGAGTTCTACTTTAATGCCATCAATTTCATCCGACAACTTAATCTGGCAGCCTAAGCGCGAATTGGATTTTACATGAAATGCCTGATCAAGCATTGCCAATTCATCATCGCTTTGTTCCGGTAAAGTGGTATCGCTTATCAGATAACATTGACATGTTGCACACATTGCCATGCCGCCACATGTACCTTCCACCGGCAATTCATACGATTTGCAGAGCTCCATTAAGTTCATGCCCATGTCGGTAGGTGCCTCCAAAACATGCTCCTTTCCTTCCCGGTCTACTACTGTAACAGTTATCGTGTTCGCTGCCATAATCAGATTAAAATCCGTTTACACCATTTACGGTTGTGTACTTCAATACAAGGTTTTTGTCGGGATAAATTCGCTTAAATGCAGATTGAACCATTAGTGTTCCTTCATGGAATCCACACAGAATAAGCTTCAATTTACCTGGATAGGTATTTACGTCTCCAATTGCATAGATACCGGGAATATTGGTTGAATAATCAAAGGTATTTACCTTGATAGAACCCTTCTCAATTTCCAGTCCCCAGTTGGCAATTGGACCAAGTTTTGGAGTTAAGCCAAACAAGGGAATAAAATGATCAGTTGCCAGATCATATTCACCCTTATCTTTTTGCTGAATCACAACTTGCTCTACCGAAGCCCCGCCTTTCAGACCAACAACTTCACCATCCAAAACCAGATTAAGTTTTCCTTCGGCAGCCAAATCAAAAACGCGTTGTACAGAATCCAGGTGACCTCTGAATGTTTGCGAACGATGAACTAGCGTAACGTGAGCTGCGATCTTTTTATCGATCAGGTAGATTGTCCAATCCAATGCAGAATCACCACCTCCCGCAATAACCACGCGCTTTCCACGGTAGAACTCAGGATCCTTAATGATGTATTCAACGCCTTTGTCTTCGAAGTCGGTAATATTGGAAATTGGTGGTTTTCTGGGCTCAAAAACTCCCAGTCCGCCGGCAATTGCCACAATCGGTGCAATGTGTTGAGTGCCTTTATTGGTGGTCACCACAAATTTGCCATCCTCTCGTTTCTCAACATGTTCGGCCGATTCACCAAGCGTAAAACCGGGCTTGAAAGGTGCTGCCTGCTCCATGAGATTATCCACCAATTCACCTGCCAGTACAGAGGGGAATCCGGGAATATCATAAATAGGCTTTTTGGGATAGATCTCCGAACATTGTCCGCCGGCCTGAGCCAGACTGTCGATAAGGTGACAACGAAGCTTCAATAATCCGGCTTCAAACACAGTGAAAAGCCCGCATGGACCGGCTCCAACAATGATAATATCAGTTTCAATAGGTGAATTCATGGGCGCAAATTTACAATTTCCTTAGCCTTCTGGGAGGAATGAAAGTCACAAAGTCGGTTAAGATGTTTCCAACAAGCCAAGCCCGAGATTGTTCCGGTACAAATGTAAGCTGAGGCTAGTAACTTGTAAATGAAGCTTCAGGGCAATTGCCCCATACAATTCTAAATCCTGTTCTTGTCGATACTCTCAAAGCGAATGAGATACCGTGTGCCCTGCCCTTCAAGGAGTTCTATCTCGCCATTGAGCTGCTCCGTTAAAATCCGGATGAGATCCACACCCAGGGTTTTATTCGATTCAAGGAAGACTTTGCGGTCGAGGCCAATGCCATTATCCCCAATAAGCAATTCAAATTTCTTGCCTTCACCCTTTAAATGAAAATACAAAACACCATCTTCTTTACCCGGAAAGGCATACTTCAGGGAATTGGAAACAATCTCATTCAACAGTAACCCTAGCGGAATGATGGTGTCGAACCCGAAATTATCGGCATTGATGGATCTGTCGATATGTATGCGTGTATCGGTACCATAGGTCTCCACAAGCTCTTTCACCAATGTATCCAGGTATTCCCCAATATTAACTTTGGAAAAATTCTTGCCCTCGTATAACTTTTCATGAATAAGGGCCATGCTCTTAATACGACTCTTGGAATCTTCCAGCAATGCAATTGATTCCGGATCTTTTACATAGTCCGAATGGATATTGAGTAATGATACTATTACCTGCAGGTTATTCTTTACACGATGGTGAATCTCCTTAAGCAATAATTCCTTTTCCTCTTTTTGCTTAAGAATCTCGCGCGTACGCACATTTACTTTCTCCTCCAGCAATTGATTCTGACGCAATACATTTCGCTGCATAAACGTATTGAAGTAATACACGCCATATACAAGAGAAACGAGCAACAATAAAAAGAACCACCAGGTCTGATAAAATGCAGGTTCAATTGTGAACGAATAACGTGCCTCCGGAATACTCCATAAACCTGATTTACTTCTGGCTTTGACCCGAAACAAATATTTTCCCGGCGCAAGATTAGAATAGGTAGCCAATGTGGATCTGCTTAATGGCGACCACTTTTTATCAAATCCCTCTAACATATAAGAATATTCTAATGTTTCAGGATAACGCTGACAGATTCCGATAAACTCAAAATTAATACTGTTCTGGTCGTGACGAAATACCGGTTCAATAGGAAGATCGAACCAATCAAATGTCTTATAATTCTGATCCTTTTTCCATTTTGTATCGTGAAACAGTCTTACGTCTGAAATATGAATATAAGGACGAACCTTTTCCTCCGGTTCTTCATTTGGATCAAAACGAATTAGTCCCTTTACTGTACCGAACCAAACAACTCCATTTACGTCAACGTGCACGGCTTTATTGTTGCATTCAATTCCCAAAAAGCCATCGTTATGGGTGTAGTTCTTTATTGCGGAAATCTGACCATAAGCAGAAAAAGACACCACGTCAAACCCTTTGTTGGTTCCCACAATTAAATTCCCCGAATGATCAGTAGCCAAAAGATAGATTGTATTCGAGCCTAATCCATCCGACACATCATAATTGGTAAATCGTCGGCCGTTGAACCTGGAAATACATTTATCGGTTCCTACCCAGATATTTCCAAAACGGTCTTCAGCCATACTTCCCACATAACTGTTACACAGTCCTTCCTTCCCATCGTAAGAAGAAAAAATTCCATCTGCATATTTTGTCAATCCTGCTCCTGTTCCTATCCACAAATTTCCTTTTGAATCTTCGAGAAAGGAATGCACATAATCATGAGGCAATCCATTTGTAACCGTAAATATTTCCAATTTGTTTCCTTCCATCATCACCAATCCACCTCCTGCAGTTCCAAGCCAGATCCTTCCGTCTTTTGTCTGTGTCAAACACCGAATATTACGGCTGGATAATCCCTGATCCTCGGTAAAAACTTTAAAACGAATTCCATCGAAAATGCAAAATCCTTCCTTGGTTGCCAACAGCAAATCGCCATTACTAGCCAGAATTATTTGCCTAATTACAGGAGAAGGTAATCCGTCTTTCTGACTGTATTTCCGTATTGTTTTTCCATCAAAACGGAAAAGTCCCTCCGACATTGCTCCTACCCACAATACACCATCCTTATCGGTTGTTATGCCAAAAATATCAGGCAGGCCCAGTCCTTGTAAACCAAAATAATTTGAAAAGGCAAAATCGGAAAATCGTAAAACGCCTGAACCGCGTGTACCTACCCAAAGTTGTCCTGAGCGATCCGAAAAAACACATTGAACATTTTTGTCGGTCAACCCATTTTCAGGCGTGAAATGAAAAATCTTGTCGCCTTTATATAGGAACAATCCGTCCGACTCAGAGGCTATCCATATATGACCGAATGCATCAATATGTGTGCTTGTTAAAGTGGAAAAATCCAGTTCATTACAAGTAGTAATGGCCGATGGTAATTCCATATTCTGCATATCAGATGTTCGAAGTCGGAACAATCCGGTTTCTGAAGTAATCCAAAGCGAAACAGAATCGACTGTTACATGTCGTATTGCCTGATCGAGCGTGGAAGGAACCAAGCGGGCTTTATTATCCTCACCCACCAAAAACAGTCCGTTGGAAGTTGCAACTGCCAACTCTCCTTCATTGGTAATTGCCATTGAAACTACGTCCAGTTGATTAAAATCAGGGTGACGAACAACAACATCATTTTCGATGTAAGCCAGGCACCAATGCAAACCAACCCAAACGCGCGACTTTTCCGGATCGAAAATCAGACTTTTCACTTCATTGGTTGTGAAGCCGTTTTCTTTGCTGAAAATTTTGAAATTCTTTCCATCAAAACAGGTCAAACCACCCCATGAAGTGCCAAACCACATTCTTCCTTTGTCATCTTCAGTGATACAAGTAGCGATTTGTCCTGCTAAACCTTCCTTTTCTTCGTATTGCAAAAACCGGGTGCCATCAAATCGTGCTACACCTCCGCCCTGTGTGGCAAACCATAGAAATCCTCTTGAATCTTCAAAAATGGAATTAACCTGCGACTGTGGCAATCCATTTTCCACAGAATATTGCTGAAAATAAAACCTTCTTGGATCTGCATAGTTTTGTGCACGCACTAAACCAAACTGCAAAAACAGAATCAGGAATACGATATGTTGCTTTACTTGTTTCAATGTTTACCACAAACACATTGGGGACGTGTAAACCCATTTGTTTCAGAATGCACTTTGAAGGATTGATTGCTATTTGGCAGCTCCCAGAAAAAACGGGAACGCTTTTTATCATAATTTCCAATTTCATTCATCTGCTCAGCATCGTACAACCTGCCGTTTACCATCACCAATGAAATAGATTCCGTATTACGGATATCGTTAAGCGGGTCATTATCCAGCACCAGTAAGTCGGCAAGTTTCCCCTTCGCAAGGGAACCAACCTGATCTTCAATTCCGATATAATGTGCACCATTATAAGTTGCAGCACGTAAGGCTTCAAGTGGAGACATTCCGCCTTGAACAAGCATCCAGATTTCCCAGTGTGCACCGATTCCCTGGATCTGACCATGCGAACCCATATTTACTTTTACCCCCTGATCAGCTAATGCCTTACATGTTCTGGATGCCAGGATATGTCCGTTTTCGTATTCTTCTTCCGGAACCATTGTGCGATGACGCGAACGTGCATCAATCACTGCTCGTGGAGTGAAACGCAATAAACGTTCCTTTTCCCATACATTGGTGTGCTGGTACCAGTAATACTCCCCGTTTACTGATCCGTATGAAACGATCAAAGTAGGTGTGTACCCCGTTGCAGAATTTTTCCAAAACTGAATGACATCGTTGTATGCTGGGGCAACCGGAATATTATGCTCAACACCGGTGTGTCCGTCTGCAATCATGGTCATGTTATGATAAAATGTTGATCCACCTTCCGGAACAACCATGCACAATTGTTCGCGCGCAGCCTGAATAACCATTTGTCGTTGTTCGCGCCGGGGTTGATTGTAGCTTTTAACACTGAACGCGCCATATGCCATAGTACGTCGTATTGCAGAGCGGGCATCATCAATCGAATTAATGGGTGCTTTAAAATCGCCATCCGCCCCGTAAAGAATGGTGCCCGTAGAAAAAACACGCGGACCAACCATTAATCCTGATTTCACCAATTCTGAATAAGCGAAAACCATTTCTGTATTCGTTGACGGATCGTGTGTTGTAGTAACACCGTATGCGAGATTTGCATAATACTGCCAGTGCTTGTCTTCAGTAAGCCCTTGACGAAAATGACCCACATGCGCATGAACATCAACAAATCCGGGAATGATCACTTTTCCTTTCGCATCAATTACCTTGCATCCTGAAGGGATTTTAACTTCTGCATCTTTGCCCAAGTTCTCAATCCGGTTTCCGTTAATTATGATTGTTCCGCTTTCAATGACCTCATTCCCGTTCATGGTAATGATCTTTGCTCCTTTAAATGCAATTCTTCCTTCCGGTCGATCTGTTTTCAATTGTAAACCGACTCGAATGCCGGTCGAATCATTGATCGCTTTTGCAGGATTTCCGTTTCTAAGGAAATCAAATTTCTGATTGAGCGGAACAGAAAAATATTCCTCGCCTAACATCCAGTGCAGAACCTTTCCATCGCCACTCCAATGCAAATTGATTCCTGCATCACGTGAAACTTTTGCCAGAGGAACACTTTTTGTCTGTGCACTCAAGTCAATGGCTTTACCACTTGCAGGAAATGCAGCCACATAAACATTGTGCAATTCACGAAATGCAATCCAGCGATTATCAGGACTAGGAACAAAATCTGTTGCGTACCGAGAAGTGAAATGCAATTGCTCGTCATTTCCATACAGGTCAACACTCTTGTATTCCACGTTGGGAAATCCACTTCCAAAAAAGAAAATCCGCTTTCCATCCGATGAAAAAAGTGGTTTCTCTCCACCGGGTGTTACTAAAACAGGGTCGCCTCCTGCTGCATCCATTCTGTAAATTCCTGGCTCGGTTCCAAATGTGAAACCCATATCTTCATTTCCGCCTTCAAGCACGAAAACAATTATTTTTCCATCCGGAGAAAAAGAGGGCTGACGATAGATTCCACGCGATTTTGATAATGGAATTGATTTCTTCGTCCTAAACTGATACTTCAATAGCGATCCTCCTCGTTCGTCGTTCCAATTCACATAAACCAGTTCCTGACCATTTGGCGAAAATGCCGGTTCGGATTCCTGTTCCTTTGAAACGGTTAATCGTTCAGGTTTTCCGTTGGGCAATTCCTTTTTCCACAAAAAACCTGCTGCATTAAAAACAAGCAATTTTCCATCCGGAGAAGTTACCGCATTGCGAATCACTTTAGCTGTGAACACATCCGGATCTATTTGCTGACGAAAACGCAGCGCTTCTTCAATTTCAATTTTTACGTCTGCTGTAAAAGGAATTTCTTCAACAGTATTCATCTGCGCACCCATCGGCCCTGATTTGGCTTGGTGCACATTTATTTTTCTGATTCTTCCTCCGGCCCAAACAACTATTTGCTGATCATCGGGCGTCCAGTTATATCCGGTATACACTCCAAAAATTGCCCATGCCTCCTGTTGATCTTTACTTAAGGCATCGTATATCGGCCACTCCTCACCACTGGAAAGATCGCGTACAAAAAGAACTGATTTCGTACGAATACGTCGCACGAATGCAAGCATTTTTCCATTCCTTGAAATTTGCGGGCGCATTGCTCCTCCTGCACCACCGATCAGGTTTTCCAGTTTACCGGTTGAAAGGTTATACCTTCGAATAACATAAACCTGATTATTGGGGTCCTTGTTATATTGAAAATATCCTCCAGGGTACATATCCTCCGAGAAATAAAGGTATTTTCCATCAGGGGAAACGCATGGTTCATTTACATCCTGTTGTTCGTTCTTCCGCTGCGTGAGGCGCACACCTTCACCTCCGCTGATATGATACATCCACATTTCTCCGGCACCCAGAGAACGTGTTGCTGTGAAATGCTTTCTGGCGATCAGATAATTTCCGTCGGGAGTCCAAACTGCGTTATTCAGTAAGCGGAAATCTTCGGTAGTTACTTGCCGTGCGTTTTCACCGGTAACATCCATTACCCAGATATTATCACCGCCTCCGGAATCGGAAGTGAAACTTATTTTTTTTCCATCCGGACTAAAGCGAGGTTGTATCTCCCAGGCATGACCACCACGTAGTAATTTTGCTTTTCCGCCGGTAATTGGGAGGACATAAATATCTCCTAACAGATCAAAAACTACATTTTTTCCATCGGGGCTAACATCCAGGTTCATCCATGTGCCTTCGCTGGTTGTAAAAGAAACCGATTTGGAAGGACCATGAGTTTGATTCGTATTCCATTTATTTTCCTTGGCAGAACCGAAAGAAAATGCACACAAAAATGCAAAGGCCAATAAGCCAGTCTTCATCGCTATGGTGTTGGGTTATGGTTAAAATTAACCAATTCCAAGCACTAAACAATCGATGTGTGAAAGAATTAGATCAGACCTCGACGGAATGATCGTTAATGGCGACGACGGCGCGTATTTCAGGTACTTCCCTGCGAATGGTCTCTTCAACACCGGCACGCATGGTCATAGCGCTCATGGAGCAACTGCTGCAGGCACCAAGCAAGCGAACTTCAGCCACAAAATCAAGAGTAACACCAACCAGCTCGATATTTCCTCCATCTGCTTCCAGATACGGGCGGATTTTGGCAATAGCCAATTCAATTTTCTCGTTTAGCTCAGACATTAGCCTTGCATTTCAACCGGTTTGGTGGGTGCCATGTGCGTGTTTCGCCAGTTAACCCTCTCTACAAAATTAGCCACAATAAGATCAAAAGCAATAGCAGTAGGCGTTCCTTCCTGTAAAACAGCCGGTCGACCGGCGTCACCACTTTCACGAATACTTTGCACCAGAGGTACCTCACCCAAAAAAGCGACATCAAGTTGCCCTGCAAGCTGACGTGCACCACCTTGCCCAAAAATGTAGTATTTGTTCTCCGGAAATTCTGCAGGAGTGAAATAAGCCATGTTTTCAATCATACCCAAAACCGGCACCTTAATGGAATCCAACTGAAACATCGAAACTCCCTTTTTTGCATCTGCCAATGCAATTTGCTGAGGTGTTGAAACAACAACTGCACCGGTAAGCGGAACCAATTGAACCAAACTCAAATGAATATCGCCGGTTCCGGGAGGCAAATCAATAAGCATATAATCCAGTTCGCCCCAATGCGTATCTCTGAACATTTGTGTTAATGCCTTTGATGCCATTGCGCCTCGCCAAACAATTGCCTGATCCAACTCCGCGAAAAAACCTATCGACAACAATTTCACTCCATAACTTTCTACCGGCTTGATCATTGATCGACCATCGACCTCCAAAGCCACAGGTTTTTCATGTTGTACATCAAACATGATAGGCATGGAAGGACCATAAATATCGGCATCAATAAGACCAACTTTATACCCTTTTTTTGCCAAGCCTGCAGCCAGATTTGCAGTGATAGTAGATTTACCTACTCCCCCTTTCCCGGAGGCGATCGCAACAATATTTTTGACGCCTGGTAAAATTGAACGCTGATCAGGAGAACGGTCAGCACCCAGCGCTACTACATTTACAGAAACCTTATAGGTATTTCCAAGAAAACGTTCAATTGCAAAGCGACATGCTTCTTCCATTCGCTTACGTGAATGCAAAGCAGGGTTGTTGATCCGGACTGTAAATGAAATTTCAGTGTTGTCAACCTTAATATCGGAAACCAGATCAAGTGCAATCAAATCCTTTTTCAGATCAGGTTCGATCACATTGGAAAGTGCTTCCTTTATTTTTTCAATCATTGATGAAATTTTTACAAAAATACTGACTTGTTTAATGCGGATGACGTAAAATCACTATTGTTTTTCCATCGATTTTTGAAACAATTGTCCGGGTGCTTTGTTGAGGTACGATTGATGAAAAGTTAATCCCCCCAAAAAAAAACGCTGTTCTTTTGTGATTAATGGTAAATCAAACTTCCTGAACCAATATCCGTTAACTCATCCGACTTGGAAACATTCATTTCCTTAATTATCTTAAGCGCCAATACCTCAATTTGCTACTGTGAAGAAATCTATCGTTATTCTGCTCATCGCAATCATGGGAGTTTCCTTCATGGCCACCATGAATGCCAAAGTAAATCCACTTCTCAGCAAAGAAGAGATCTACAAAGTTCATGACTCCCTGTTTCGTACTTACAATCGCGTACCTCTTCCCTTCAATGAGTTTTTTCATCACTCCGTACAATGCGCAGGATGTCATGGTTATGATTCTACCGGATTTGCAAGCACGGATGGTGCAGGTAATGATGTAAATCTGGTTGACGACTGGAAAACAAGCATGATGGCATTATCTGCTATCGATCCGCTTTGGAGAGCAAAAGTTTCGCACGAGGGTCAGGTGAATCCAGGACACGCCACAGCATTGGAAAATACGTGCACAAAATGCCATGCGCCAATGGGCCACTACACGGCGCGTTTTAAAGGTCTTGCACCTTATACCATTGCAACCCTTGTTACAGATTCACTCGGACTTGATGGTGTTTCATGCAGTGGATGTCATATGATAGATTCTACGGTTGGACTAACTTTTTCAGGCGAAATTCCTTTTGATACGATACACAGAGGAACAAACGGCTATCGCACCGAATACGGCCCATTTCAAAACCCGGTTACTGCCAATATGCAGTTGTATGTTGGTATTACCCCAACTTTTAGCACACATGTCAGCGAAGGAAGAATGTGTTCATCCTGCCACACACTTGTTACAAACACAGCCGACCTCAGCGGTAACCTAACAGGAGGAACATTTGTAGAACAGGCAACTTATCACGAATGGTTAAACTCTTCCTATCCTTCAATGGATATTACCTGCCAGAAATGCCATATGCCTCAACTGGAAGATCCGATTGTTCTCTACAATGAACTGGGGATGATCGGAAGAGCTCCTTTCAATCTACATTTCTTCCAGGGCGCGAATGCGTTTATGGTGGATTTGATTAAACGAAATAAACAAAAACTTGGGCTCAACCATTTGGCAGATATTCACTTTGAGAATACCATAGCTGCCATTGAAGATATGATGACCAACAGCACACTGGATCTGGACATCATTGGTACCCCATACACAGCTCAGGACTCATTGTATATCGATTTGTCTCTGTTGAATAAAGCAGGACATAAATTTCCATCCGGATATCCTTCCAGAAGAGCTTTTGTTCAAATGATTGTGATAAAATCAAATGGCGATACCTTGTTTCGATCCGGTTTGATGCAACCCAATGGTGAGATTATGCATAACACAGGTCCTTACCAGAATCATTATGCCATGATCAATCAAGAAACACAAACCCAGATTTACGAAATGATTATGGGTGATGTAATGGGCGACAAAACTACTGTGCTTGAAAGAGCTGCTGTGCATCTTAAAGACAATCGTATTCCTCCTTTAGGGTTCACAACAACTCATTCAGCATACGACACTATTCAAATTATTGGCAACGCAACAAGCGATACCAATTTTAACCGCAATGGTGCCACAGAAGGAACCGGAAAGGACATTCTCCATTACCATATTCCACTCAACGGCTTTATGGGAGAGGTGAGTATCTACACCAAAGTCTATTACCAAACCGTTAACCCCGGATGGTTGAATGAAATGTTTGCCTACAACACACCTGCAATTGATTCCTTCAGAAATTGGTACAACCAATCCGACCAAACCCCTTTGTTGGTAGCCCGGGACTCGTTGCTTCAACTTGCATTAAACGTTTCTGTACAGGATAACCTAAGCAACCGCATTCAAGTCTACCCCAACCCAAGTTCCGACGGAATTATACGGATTGATAACCAATGGGTTGCCATTCAATCGCTGAGCATTTATGACCTGACAGGTAGATTAGTAGGAACTTATTCAGGACAAGAAATCAAAGTGCTGAATAACTTGCAGTTACCGAGTTCCAGCGGGACTTATATCCTGAAAATCAACACTGAAGAAGGTCAGCTAACGAAAAAGGTCATTCGTTATTAAAATTCACCTTTTCGTCCAAATCGCTAAAAAACTTAACCAATATTGGCTATATTTCAACGTGCACATTTACTAACTGAAAATGAAAAGAACTTTACGAATCACCGCAGGAATCGCGTCGCTTTGTATGTTGGCTGGAGCCACATCTGCGCAGATTGCCTTCACGAACGGAAGCTCAAGGCTTACGAATAGTGTAAAAAGTACGAACGTACTCACCGTTGCCGACTGGAACAACGATGGTTTGGATGATATCATCCGACTTCATGAAGGTTATCAGTTGGTAATTGACGAGCAGCGCCCTGGTCAGAATTTTCTCGAACACAACTTCGGAACGGTAGGAAGCGGTTCCGGTTGGGCATGGGGTATGGCAGTAGGTGATTTTGATGGTAATGGTTATAAGGATGTTGTAGCGGGAGGATACAGTTCCGGAACACCTCTTCGTGTTATCATGATGAATTCAACCGGTACTGGAATTACTATTCAAAACCTGACACCCGGTGGATTCTTTGTACAAAACATTACGCTTGGAGACATTAACAATGACGGTCATCTCGATATTTTTGTTTGTGATGATAATGCTATGTCACACATTTTCATTAATAATGGAACTGGAGCGTTTACACACAACACCACATTGATGAATTTCGACGTAACAGCTACAGACGACTCAGGTAACTACGGTTCGGTTTGGACAGATTACGATAACGATGGAGACCTCGATCTTTATATTGCAAAATGTCGTCAGTCGGTAAGTAATCCTGCTGATGGTCGACGTATCAACGTACTTTTCCGCAATAACGGTGACGGTACATTTACTGAAGCTGCTGCACCTGCAAACATCAATGTCGGATGGCAGTCTTGGACCGCAAGTTTTGGTGACATCGATAATGACAATGATTTTGATCTGGTTCTTACCAACCACGATTACGCTGCTCAGTTATTTACCAATAACGGAAGTGGTGTATTTACAGAAAACACAACATCAGGGATCAATACAACAGGGTTCACACCTATTCAGAGTGGATTTGAAGACTTCGATAATGATGGTTTTGTTGACTTATTAATCACAGGTAGTTCCGGTGCAAAAATGTTCCGTAACAATGGTGACCTTACGTTTTCGCAAATTACCGTTCCTTTTCAGGCAGCACCTGCAATTTATACTCCGTCATGGGGAGACTTGAACCATGATGGTTTCATCGATGTATTTGCTTCTTACGGGACCATTTATAACAACCCATCATCAACCAACAACGACCGCCTTTATCTTGGTACACCAAACGGAAATCACTTCCTCTGTGTGAATCTCACCGGTACAATTTCCAATCCTGATGCTGTTGGTGCACGTGTTACGATTTACGGACCATTTGGACTTCAGACACGTGAAGTACGCGCCGGTGAATCTTATGGAAACCAGTACTCCGGGCTCATTCATTTTGGATTAGGAAGCAACACACAAATTGACTCTATTCTTATCGATTGGCCAACAAGCGGAGTTCAGGTAATTGAAAATCCAACTGTAGACAATTTCATCACAGTTGTTGAAAGCAATTGCGTATCTCCTCTTACAGGAAATATCACATCTTCCAATGGCTCATTCGCTTTCTGTACCGGACAAAGTGTAACTCTTCAAGCTCCAGCTGGAACTGGTTATACATATCTGTGGAGCAACGGATCAACAGCATCTTCCATCAACGTAAATACTACAGGAGAATACAGTGTAGTTATTACCCAATCAGGAAATGCCTGCCCTTCTATTTCTCCTTCAGTTAATGTAACTGAAAACCCCGATGAAACGCCTACTATTTCTGCAAACGGACCAACTTCTTTCTGTTACGGTGAATCCGTTACACTTGTCGGTCCATCCGGAATGAATGGCTACGATTGGTCTAACGGAGAGCAGACTTCATCAATAGTGGTTACTCAGGCAGGAACCTACTCACTTGATGTAACAGGGACCTGTGCAACTTTTTCATCCAACAACATTGTAGTGGATGTAATGACTGCTCCATCACCCACAACTTCAGACGTTTCAATCCCTGTTCCCGGAACTGCAAACCTATCTGCATCGGGGAACAGTGTTGTATGGTACGACGCAGCAGTTGGTGGAAATCAGGTTGGCATTGGAAACAACTGGACAACTCCTTTCCTCAATACAACAACATCTTTCTTTGCTGAGGACATGGAAATTTTCGGTGGCGATCAGTACAGTGGAGGTAAAATCTACGGACCCACACCAGCAGCTTATGGTGGTAACACTACCAATCCAAAAACATTCTTCAACGTTACTGAAGCAGGAACACTGGAAAGCGTGAAAGTTTATACTGATCGCTACGGTATTCGTCGCATTCAGGTATTCAACAATGCAGCGCAACTGGTTGCTTTTGTTGATGCCGACATCCAGGCCGACACGGTAGTTGTTCCTTTAAACATCGACCTTAATCCAGGAACAGGATATTACATCACCACCGACGGAACAACAAATACTAACATTCCAGGTAACGGAGGTAACACAACTCCTCGTTTAATGCGTCACGCATCCGGAGTTACCTATCCTTATAATGTTGGACCTTCAATTAGCATAACCGGAAATGATTTGTCGGCCGGTTATTATTATTTCTTCTACGACTGGAGATTTAAAACAACAGAATTTGATTGTCCCGGTCCACGTGCTCAAGCAGTTGTAACAGTTGTAAATCCAGTTGGCTTAAATGAAGTGACAGAAGGCGGATTCCGCATCTTCCCTAACCCAACACGCGACTTACTTAACATCGAAAGCAAAGGAAACTATGCGATTGAAATTATCGATCTAACAGGACGTGCTGTTTACTCCATGAGCAATGCTAACGGCAACCAGCGCATTGATGTAAATTCACTTATCCCCGGTGTTTACTTTGTTCGCCTAAATGGTGAATCAGGTAAAACCATTCAGAAGATTGTTATTCAGTAATAAATTTGCACAACGAAAAAAATCCCGGCTTTAAAGTCGGGATTTTTTTATGCTATTTAAATCCAAGCTCTTTAACAGGATCCCAAAAAAGTTTATCAAAATCAATTACTGTATCATCTACAATAAGAATACCTTCTGCCTCTAGCAATTGTTGCATTTCAACAGGAGAAGAAAAGTGCATTTTTCCGGTTAACTCACCATTGCGATTAACTACCCGATGGGCAGGCACACCCTTTTGCACGTGTGAAGCATTCATTGCCCATCCCACCATACGTGATGATCGAGCCGATCCAAGGTAGTTGGCTATTGCTCCATAACTGGTTACACGACCATAAGGCACAAGTCGTACCACCTGGTAAACCAGATCAAAAAAATCCTTGTTCTTTTCGCTTAACTTAACGGGTTTTGTACTCAATGGTTTTATAGTATTTTTCAAGCTCGGCCAAAGATGGATCGAGTTCAATTCGCAATTCAGGATTCATCTTAAAATCAGCTGGCAACTCAAATTTCAGATACTTGATCTTTTTTCCTTTTGCAAGCCACATTTGTTCATAATGCGTCCGGATATCAAGAATATCGCGGGTAGATATATCAAACGTTTCAAATTGATCGCCATAAAGATCTCCGGTGTCTACCAAACATTTCAAATTGTATTTGTTGATCACTTCACGTGTAAAAACATACAATAAATCACTATCGGTTTTTACATGAATCAATCCATTCGGCTTTAAAAAAGAACAATAATTCTCGAGAAAATACGGGGAGCTGAGTCGTTTATTTTCTTTGCCTTCACGTGGTTGTGGATCAGAAAAAGTCAACCAGATCTCGTCCACCTCATCTTTACTAAAAAACGCTTTTATAAAATCAATCCGAGTACGAAGAAAGGCTGCATTTTTTATGGACTCGTCCACAGCAGTTTTTGCTCCTCTCCAAATCCGGGCGCCTTTTACATCTACTCCAATAAAATTCCGTTCCGGAAACCGCTTTGCCAATCCTACCGTATACTCACCCTTACCGCAACCCAACTCGAGGGTAATGGGATGCTCATTGTTAAAAATTTCCTTTTTCCAATTGCCTTTGATTGGATGATCCGTTTCCAATAACTCTTTTCCCGACTGCTGAATCACATTCGGAAAACCTTCCATTTCAGCCCATCGCTGCAGCTTGTTCTTGCCCATAATTGCAAAGAAAGTTATTCATCCCCTTATACCCACAAAAACAAACAGGAAAATACGAGTTGAAGGTAAAATTATCACCTATTTTGCACTTGTGTTCAACCCTCAGCGCATACTCGTAGCACCACTCGATTGGGGACTCGGCCATGCATCCCGATGTATTCCGCTCATCAGGCAATACGTTGCGGAAGGTCATCAGGTAATTCTGGCAACATATGGTAATTCAGCAGCCTTGCTACAAAACGAATTTCCGGAACTACGATCCATCCTTCTTCCCGGAATCGAAATACAGTATCCAAAAAATGCCGGAATGAAATTCACAATGCTGAAACAATACTTCTCAATAAGAAAAGCTATTCGCTCTGAACATCGTTTATTTCAGGATATAATTGAAAAAGAAAAAATCGACAGGGTAATATCCGACAACAGGTATGGCCTTTATTCTTCAAAAATCCACTGTACAATTATAACACATCAATTGTTTATTCGTGCCGGAATATTCTCAGGGATTATAAATGCTATCAATCGATCCTACCTGAAAAAATTCGATGAGGTGTGGGTACCTGATTTTGAAGGCGAGAAAAATCTTTCGGGAGAGCTTTCGCATGGAAAACACCGATTAAAAAATGTAAAGTATATCGGACCGCTATCACGCTACGCAGGACAATCTGGAGAAATGACGGAGAAAAAATTTGACATCCTTATACTTTTATCCGGTCCTGAACCCCAAAGGAGCTTATTGGAAATTGAACTTGCCGATAAATTAAAAAGTACTGCCAAAAAAATTGCGTTGATACGTGGCACATTAAAAAATATAGAAAACCCATTTAAAAGTGAAACAATAATCGTTCCAATGGCCAATGAAAAACAAATCCTCGAATTGATTCGCCATTCCGAACATATCATTTGCCGTTCAGGGTATTCTACGATTATGGATCTGCATGCCTTAGGTAGAACTGCAGAATTCATTCCAACTCCCGGACAAACCGAACAAGAATACCTTGCTCAACTTCATAAACCTAAAGCCCAATCAACTTAGTTGGTCGCCATTTCAATTTTCTCATTCCTGATCCACTTCACTAACAAATCATCATTGGCCAACAGATCACCAACCATAAAGTAATTGGAGTGTGTTATGGCTTGTGCTTCGTGAAATGATTCACGTACAACTTTCCAGGGATAAAAGCCCGATGAATGAATCATAAAAATGGAAGTGTCTTGTTTTTGTAAAAAACCAACATGCGAATCAAGTCCGAGAATGAAAATTGAATTTTTCTGTCGCAATAAATGTTCTTTCAATTTATCTCTTCTCCCATTGGTAAAAACAAATACATCCTTCTCTCTACACAGCGAATTAATGATGATACTTGCTGCTTGTTGCGCTAGTCGGACCCGATCCAATTCAAATCCTGCATGAAGCAATGTTGTTGTAACAAAATACCCGCAGGCAATATTGCCTTCGCCCGGATTTTCTGTTGTACCATTAAAATCCCACGGAGTACCATACCAAAATTGAAAAAGAGAATCGCTGAGTGTAGTGTATAAGTATTATCGGGATCGATCGACCCAATTTTTCTTTTCACTACCTTTCATCTTCTTTACTAGCGGTTTACGGAACCTATCCATTCTTATACGAAGTCCGCTGTATTCGGCACGGAAATATTCCTTTTGCATGCCTTGTAAACTATGATACCATGAATCTTCAGGCAATCTGATTCTTTCCTTTTGGGAACAGGAAAGAATCAGAAACACAAATAATAGAAATACATACTTCATACAGAAAATGACCTCTGTAAATCTAAAACCTCCATCATCAATCAAAACTCCCAATGATTATGTGCAGTAACCGGGCTATTGACCGCCGAAAAAGTTGTAAGGAAAATTTAGCGGCTGCGCTCGAGCGTAAATGCAAAGGTAGTCCCAACATTTTCGGTACTCCTCACATTAAGGGCCTGGCCATGAGCTTCAACAATGTGTTTTACAATTGAAAGTCCTAGTCCTGACCCCCCCTGATTGCGGGCGCGGCTTTTATCTACTCTATAGAAACGTTCAAATATTCGTGGCAGGTGTTCTGATGGAATTCCGGGGCCATTATCAGCAACTTCAATCAATACTTTATCATCAACATCAAAAAAACGAATATTCGTTTTCCCGCCTTCTTTTCCATAGTTAACTGAATTCACAAGGAGGTTGGTCAATACCTGCGCAATTCTTCCCTTATCGCAATTAACGAAAATTGGTTTATCGTAACTCTTATTAAAGTTTAAGGAAATAATTCGTTCACGTGCTTTCATTTCGAGTGAATCCATCACTTCTTTACAGAGTTCGATAATATTCACCTTACGAATATCAAGTTCCACCCTGCCGGACTCAAGCTGATTGATCATATCCAGATCTTCGATGATGTGCGTAATACGATCCACACCGTTAGCAGCTCTCTGAAGAAAATTGCGATTGATGGAAGGATCTTCGAGTCCACCATCCAACAAAGTGAGAATATAACCCTGAATACTGAATATGGGAGTTTTCAATTCGTGCGCCAGGTTGCCAAGGAATTCGCGTCTGAAACTCTCCTGTTCTTTTAATTTTTCAATTTCCTTCTCCTTATCTTCTGCCCAGCCCATTACTTCCTTATCCACATCAGCAATCATATCCTCAGAGCGCTGAATTTTTTCCTTTAGCTCCTTTCCGATCTTCTGATTATAAATGGATTTATAGATCACTTTTACGCGTGCGTAAATAAATCGATCTACCAAATAAAAAATAAATACGAAGGAGACTATAAATACGAGTACGGACGCTACGAACGGGTATACAAACTCCCACTGAGAAGAGTAGATGTATACCATTACCATAACAATTAAAAAAGAAAGCACCCCAAGTATCAGCGATACAAAAAAAGCAATGCCCCTGGGTGTTGATGTATTCATCAATTTTCCAACTTGTATCCAACACCTTTAACAGTGCGAATTAAATCTTCTCCAAGTTTTTCACGCAGTTTTCGGATGTGAACATCAATAGTACGATCTCCAACCACAATATCATTCCCCCAAACTTCATTTAAAATGGCTTCACGGGTAAAAACTTTTCCGGGCTTGGAAAGCAGCAATGCAAGTAATTCAAACTCCTTTTTGGGAAGCGACATCTCTTCACCATCCTTAAACACCAAATAACGCTCGCGGTCTACACTGATTCCTGACATACTTTCGGGTGAAGCAACATTTAAGGCAGATCC
>JBKBUQ010000050.1:0-18855 GCA_046289975.1 Flavobacteriales bacterium
CGAAAATGCAGGTTTTCCCCGGAAATACGGCGCGTCCTGGACAACACATTCTTCGAAAGCTGTCTTTGGGCATGACTTCAAGTCGCTTGCAGGTTCAGATGTTGATATTGCCTTTGCTGAAAGGAAACAAGAAGGGGTTGATTTACCTTACACCTATCACGTTAACAGGGCAGAGTTTGATAAGCTTTTGCTTGATCATTCGAAGGAGTTTGGAGCTAAAGTTTTTGAAGAAGCTGAGGTTTTTAGTGTTGCTTTTGTTAATGCCGAAACGGTTGAAGTTGCAGTCAGAATCCAAGGCGAAGAGAGGGTATTCAAGTGCAAGATTCTCGTTGATGCTTCAGGACGAAGAACATTTGTTGGTAACAAACTCGGAATTAAAATAAAAGATCCGGTTTTCGACCAATGTGCATTGCACACATGGTTCAGGAATTTCAATAGAAGTGCCTTTGATGTTCCCGACAATATATATATCCATTTTATTCCGGTTTCAAATTCGTGGGTTTGGCAAATTCCCATAACAGAGGATATTACCAGCTTTGGTGTAGTAACTCAGAAGAAAAATTTCCCGACACGACCTGAAGAGCGGGAAAAGTTTTTCTGGGACTGCATTAAAACAAGGCCGGATTTGTTCGAACAACTTCAAAAGGCTCAACAAGACACCCCGTTTTCCATAGAGGCTGATTACAGTTATGCCATGACCGAATTGTGTGGCGATAATTTCGTCCTGGTTGGCGATGCGGCAAGATTTGTTGACCCAATATTCAGTAGTGGCGTGAGTGTGGCCTTAAATAGTTCCAGGATGGCATCAGCTGATATAATTGAAGCAATCAGGAAGGGTTCCTATAAAAAGAATGCATTTGATCGGTTTGAAAAGACACTCCGCAAGGGGGTCAATAATTGGTATAATTTCATTTCAATGTACTACAGGTTGAACGTACTGTTTACCTATTTCGTCAACAATCCTGACTACCGATTAAAGGTCCTGAAGTTCTTGCAGGGTGATGTTTATGACGATACCCACAACGATCTATTGTCCGAAATGGAAACAATCATCAAAGCTGTTGAGGACAATCCAAATCACCCTTTGCATGATTATTTAGGGACACTTACGGCTAAAGGATTAAATATTTGAAATTTACCCCATCAAGTGCTGATTATTGTAATCCTATGCTATTCGATTTTGGTGTAAACGGTTGATTACAAAGCATTTAAGATATGCCATAGCTTGGCTATACCTTAGGAAACACCCTAAAAGTTTATATTGATAATCAGATAGTTATCGTGTCAAAAATTATTATTGACCCATTTTTGCATAATATATATTTGTTAATCAATGTTTTAAGTTTCATTTTTTTCCTAATGGTTAATAACTTTTCAAATTCGGTAATTAGGAATTGAAATATTTCTGACCCTTTTTATTTGACTTATATTATTTGATTATCAATATATTAAGTCTGTTTTTTCGATAATCGGAGGAGGTTAGACGATAATTGGCTAACACGTTTGTGTGAAAAAGTTGGATTTTTGGTTGCATAGTAAAGTTTTCCTCCTAACTTTGCAGCCCCAAAATACGGGATAACTATACCTAATCGAATACAAAAACAAGACGAATAATTATGCCAACCATTTCGCAATTGGTAAGAAAAGGCAGAAGCTCTAAGCCTCGCAAAAGCAAGTCAGCAGCGCTGAACTCCTGCCCACAGCGTCGCGGTGTCTGCACGAAGGTTTACACCACCACTCCCAAGAAGCCAAATTCTGCGCTTCGAAAGGTTGCTAAGGTGCGTTTGACCAACAAAACAGAGGTAATCGCTTATATTCCGGGAGAGGGTCACAACCTTCAGGAACACTCGATCGTGCTCGTTCGTGGTGGAAGGGTAAAAGATTTACCTGGTGTTCGTTACCACATCGTGCGTGGAGCTTTAGATACCTCAGGTGTTGAAGCTCGTCGCCAGCGTCGTTCCAAGTATGGAGCTAAACGTCCTAAAGCAGGTGCTGCTGCACCCGCCAAAAAGAAATAATTGATTAAGAACAAGTATATAGACTAACGTCATGAGAAGGACGAAAGCAAAGAAAAGAGAGATCCTGCCTGACCCCCGTTTTAACGAGGTGGTGGTGACCAAGTTCGTGAACAACCTGATGCTTCAGGGTAACAAGAGCGTGGCGTACAAGATCTTTTATGATGCTATCGATATCGTAGCGAAAAAGACCAGTGAAAACGGTCTTGATATCTGGAAAAAAGCACTTGAAAACGTTACTCCGGCCGTTGAGGTTCGTAGTCGTCGTGTTGGTGGTGCTACCTTCCAGATTCCAACCCCGGTTCGCGATAGCCGCAAACAGTCATTGGCAATGAAATGGCTCATTGGCTATTCACGTTCACGTAACGAGAAGTCAATGGCAGAAAAACTTGCCGGTGAAATAATCGCAGCTTCCAAAGAAGAAGGTGCTGCTTTCAAAAAGAAAGAAGATGTACACCGTATGGCTGAGGCAAACAAGGCTTTCTCTCATTTCAGATTCTAATAACGGAGGAAACGAGCTATGGCAGACCTGAAATATACACGTAACATTGGTATCGCAGCGCACATTGACGCTGGTAAAACGACTACTACTGAACGTATTCTTTATTACACCGGAGTAAACCACAAAATTGGTGAGGTGCACGATGGTGCAGCTACCATGGACTGGATGGTACAGGAGCAGGAGCGTGGTATTACCATTACTTCAGCTGCAACTACTTGTTTCTGGAATTACCGTGATAATAAATACAAAATCAATATCATCGATACTCCGGGTCACGTTGACTTTACTGTTGAGGTGAACCGTTCACTCCGTATCCTTGATGGATTGGTGTTCCTTTTCTCTGCAGTAGACGGAGTTGAGCCACAATCTGAAACCAACTGGCGACTTGCCGATGGTTACAAGGTAACTCGTATCGGTTTCGTAAATAAAATGGACCGTCAGGGTGCCGACTTCCTCAATGTAGTGAAGCAGGTACGCGAAATGCTCGGTGGTAATGCAGTTCCTCTTCAGTTGCCAATCGGTGCAGAGGATAAATTCCGTGGAGTTGTCGACCTGATTAACTTCCGTGGTATCGAATGGAATGAGGCAGACCAGGGTATGACTTTCAAGGAAGTTCCGATTCCTGAAGACATGATGGAGGAAGCAAAAGAATACCGCGAGAAACTTCTCGAAGCTGTTGCTGAATTCGATGATAAGTTGATGGAGAAGTATTTCGAAGATCCTTCCTCAATAACTGAAGCTGAAGTTTTCGCGGCTTTGCGTCAAGCCTGTCTTGCCAGCAAGATCGTACCAATGGTTTGCGGATCTTCTTTCAAGAACAAAGGCGTACAAACAATGCTCGACTTCGTAATGGAGTTGATGCCTAGTCCGCTTGATAAGGACAATATTGTAGGTACTCATCCTGATACCGGCGAAGAGGTTACTCGTCGTCCTGATATTAAAGAACCATTCACAGCCCTTGCATTTAAAATTGCAACAGATCCATTCGTAGGTCGCCTTTGCTTCTTCCGTGCTTATGCCGGTCGTCTTGATGCAGGTTCTTACGTACTAAATACCCGCAGCGGAAACAAGGAGCGTATCTCACGTATTTTCCAAATGCACGCTAACAAGCAAAATGCAATCGATTTTATCGAAGCCGGTGATATCGGAGCTGCAGTTGGTTTTAAAGACATCAAAACAGGTGATACCCTTTGCGATGAAAAGAACCCAATCGTTCTTGAATCCATGAAATTCCCTGAGCCGGTAATCGGTCTTGCAATTGAGCCAAAAACTCAGGCAGACGTTGATAAGCTTGGTATGGCACTTGGAAAACTTTCTGAAGAAGATCCTACTTTCCGTGTTAAGACAGACGAAGAAACAGGTCAAACCGTAATCTCAGGAATGGGAGAACTTCACCTTGAAATTATCCTCGACCGTTTGAAACGCGAATTCAAAGTAGAATGTAACCAGGGTGCTCCTCAGGTTGCCTATAAAGAATCGATAACCGGATCTGTTGAACACAGAGAGGTATACAAGAAGCAGTCGGGTGGTCGCGGTAAGTTTGCTGATATCGTAGTTCGTATTCAGCAGGCCGACGAAGATCAGAAAGAGGCACTCTTGTTTGTAAATGAAGTTAAAGGTGGTAACGTTCCTCGTGAATTTGTTCCATCTGTAGAAAAAGGATTCAAAGAAGCATTAAAGACAGGTGTACTTGCAGGTTATCCAATGGATAAAATGAAAGTTACTCTTCTGGATGGTTCTTACCACGCGGTCGATTCTGATGCGCTTTCATTTGAATTGTGCGCGAAGATGGCTTACCGTGAAGCAATGCCGAAAGCAAAACCAATTCTTCTTGAGCCTATCATGAAACTGGAGGTTCTTACACCTGAAGAAAACATGGGTGATGTTGTAGGTGACCTTAACCGTCGTCGTGGCCAGATTGAAGGTATGGACGATCGTGCAGGTGCTAAGGTGGTAAAAGCAAAAGTTCCACTTTCTGAAATGTTCGGTTACGTAACACAGCTTCGTACCATCACTTCAGGTCGTGCTACTTCTTCAATGGAGTTCTCACACTATAACGAAGCACCACGTAACATCGCAGACGAGGTGATCGCAAAAGCAAAAGGAAAAGTTACAGCATAATAATATCCAAGCAATGAGCCAAAGGATCCGAATCAAGCTGAAGTCATACGATCACAATCTGGTGGATAAATCCGCAGAGAAGATTGTTAAGACCGTTAAGGCTACAGGTGCTGTTGTCAGCGGACCAATTCCCCTGCCAACACACAAGCGCATCTACACTGTACTGCGTTCTCCCCACGTGAACAAGAAAGCACGTGAACAGTTCCAGCTGTGTTCGTACAAGCGTCTGCTCGACATTTACAGTTCTTCTTCAAAGACTGTGGATGCTCTCATGCGCCTCGAACTTCCCAGCGGTGTTGAAGTAGAAATCAAAGTTTAGTCATAAATTAAAACACAACCATGCCTGGTATCATAGGTAAAAAAGTAGGAATGACCAGTCTTTTCAGTGCCGAGGGCAAGAATTTGCCATGCACGATTATAGAAGCTGGTCCTTGCGTAGTAACGCAAGTACGGACGTCCGATAAGGACGGTTACTCTGCCATTCAACTTGGCTTCGGAGAGCGTCGTGAGAAAAATACTCCGGCTGCACTTAAGGGTCATTTTAAAAAGGCCAACACAACACCAAAAGCAAAGCTTGTTGAATTCAAAGGATTCGAACAGGCACTAAGTTTAGGTGATGAAGTTCGTATCGATGCAGTTTTTGCAGAAGGCGAATTCGTAGATGTAGTTGGTACATCAAAAGGAAAAGGTTTCCAGGGCGTTGTTAAGCGTCATGGATTCGGAGGAGTAGGTGGCCAGACTCACGGTCAGCATAACCGTCTCCGTGCTCCCGGATCTATTGGTGCATGTTCATTTCCATCACGTGTCTTCAAAGGCATGCGCATGGCAGGACGTACCGGTGGTGATCGTGTAAAAATGACCAACCTTGAAGTATTACGTGTGATCGCGGATAAGAATCTTATCGTAGTGAAAGGTTCAATTCCTGGTCCTAAAGGTTCATTCGTAATCGTAGAGAAATAAGACTATGGAACTCGAGATCTATAACATACAGGGTAAAAAAACCAGCAAGAAGGCAACGCTTAGCGATGCAATCTTTGCAGCGGAACCCAACGATCATGCGATCTATCTGGATGTAAAATTATTCCTCGCTAATCAGCGTCAGGGAACCTCCAAAACGAAGCAGCGCGCAGAAGTGAATTATTCTACTCGCAAGTTGAAGCGTCAGAAAGGTACCGGCGGTGCACGTGCAGGTAGCATCAAGAGCCCTCTGTTCAAGCAGGGTGGTAATATACACGGACCGCAACCACGCGACTATGAGTTTAAGCTCAATAAAAAGCTGAAAAAAGCAGCTCGTCGTTCTGCACTTAGCTATAAAGCTCAGGAGAAAAGTATTCTGGTCCTTGAGGACTTCAAAATGGCTGCTCCCAAGACCAGTGAATTTACAGGTATCCTGAAAAATCTTGAGCTAAGCGGAAAGAAGACACTTGTTGTTGTTCCGGATGTGGATCACAACATTTACCTCTCTTCACGCAATCTTGAAAAGAGCAAAGTTGTTCCGGCTGCAGAACTCAGTACATACGATATTATGAACGCTAACCACCTCGTGATTTGCGAAGGCAGCCTTCAGAAAATCGAGAACACTTTAAATAACTGAGGCCATGAGTATCCTGATTAAACCAATCATTACCGAAAAGGTAACCGCACAAAACGAGAAAGGCCGTTATGGTTTTATCGTTGCCCGTGGTGCAAATAAAGTAGAGATCAAGAAAGCAGTGGAAAAGCACTTTAACGTAACTGTTAAATCTGTAAACACCATTACGCTTGGCGGTGGAAAAGAAAAGACCAAATACACCAATAAGGGTGTGTCAAAGGCTTCTCAGCCTGTGATCAAAAAGGCTTTTGTTACACTTGCAGAAGGTGATGTAATCGATCTTTACGGTAACATTTAAGACGCAGCAAGATGGCACTGAAAAAACTTCAACCCAATACTCCCGGTACCCGTCATAAGGTACCCGCAAGCTTCGAAACGAGTACCGCTTCCAAGCCAGAGAAGAGCCTTATTTCACCTTCACGTAAAAGTGGCGGAAGAAACAATACCGGTAAAATGACCATGCGTTACCTCGGTGGCGGTCATAAGCGCAAATATCGTATGATTGATTTCAAGCGCGATAACCACGCAATTGCCGGTACAGTTACTACTATTGAATACGATCCAAACCGTAGCGCACGTATCGCTCTTGTTACCTACAAGAATGGAGATAAGCGTTACATCCTGGCTCCGCAAGGACTTCAGGTTGGTCAGGAGATCAATTCCGGAAAAGGTGTTGCACCAGAAATTGGAAACGCACTTTACCTGAGCGATATCCCACTGGGTACGATCATTCATAACATTGAGCTTTATCCCGGAAAAGGTGGATCAATTGCTCGCAGTGCCGGTTCCTATGCACAATTGAGTGCACGCGACGGTAAGTATGCAATTATCAAAATGCCTTCCGGTGAGACTCGCCTTATCCTCGGTACTTGCATTGCAACTATCGGAGCGGTTTCGAACTCTGAACACAACCTTGTTCGTTCAGGTAAGGCAGGACGCTCACGCTGGTTAGGTCGTCGTCCGCGTAACCGTGGTGTTGCCATGAACCCTGTCGATCACCCAATGGGTGGTGGTGAAGGCCGTTCATCTGGTGGTCACCCACGTTCACGCAAAGGTCTTCCTTCAAAAGGATACAAGACACGTGCACCGAAAAAGCTCTCCAACAAACTGATTCTCGAAAGAAGAAAGAAATAAATAGATTATGAGCCGTTCATTAAAGAAGCCGCCTTTCGTACACTATAAACTTGCTCAGCGCGTAACCGAGCAGCAGGAATCATCCAAGAAGAATGTGATCAAAACATGGTCACGCGCTTCAACGATTACTCCAGAGTTTGTAGGATTGACCTTTGCCGTTCACAACGGTAACAAGTTCATCCCAGTGTATGTAACCGAGAACATGGTAGGGCACAAACTAGGAGAATTCGCGCCTACCCGTACATTCCGCGGGCATGCCGGAAATAAGAAAGATAAAGGAAGTAAGTAAGCAACCGATAAATAGCATTACAGAATATGGGTGCCAGAAAAAAACTGAGTGCGGAGAAGATTAAAGAAGAGCGCAAGACCAAAGGACTCGCTGTCCTTAAGGATTGCCCAACTTCTCCTCGTAAGATGCGTCTGATGGCCGACCTCATCCGTGGAGTCGATGTACTGAAGGCCCTGCATATTTTGCAGCATCATCCAATGCATGCCTCCAAGAACATGGAGAAGGTGCTTCGTTCAGCCATCTCGAACTGGGAGGCAAAGAATGAAGGACTAAGTGCCGAAGCCCTGATCGTGAAAGAGGTCATGGTAGACGGAGCCCGCGCGTTGAAGCGTTTGCGTCCTGCCCCACAAGGCCGTGCGTACCGTGTTCGCAAGCGTTCCAATCATGTAACAATCGTAGTAGACAGCAACAATTAATTGATCAACAAGAATGGGACAAAAAGCAAACCCAATAGGTAATCGCCTCGGATTCATCCGCGGATGGGATTCAAACTGGTTCGGTGGACGTAAGTATGCCGATAAGCTTGTGGAAGATGAAAAAATCCGCAAGTACCTCATGGCCCGTCTCCGTAAAGCGAGTATTGCCAAGATCGTTATCGAACGTACTCTTAAACTCATCACCGTTACTATCAATACTGCACGTCCCGGTGTGATCATCGGTAAAGGCGGACAAGAAGTTGACAAGTTGAAGGAAGAGTTAAAGAAGCTTACCGGTAAGGAAGTACAGATCAACATTTTTGAGATCAAGCGTCCTGAAGTTGATGCACGCCTGGTTGCTGATGGTGTTGCTCGTCAGATCGAAGCTCGTATCTCCTACCGTCGCGCAATCAAGATGGCAATTGCCAGCTGTATTCGCATGGGTGGTGAAGGAATTAAAGTAACGATTTCCGGTCGTTTGAACGGTGCTGAGATTGCACGTTCCGAGACATTCATGGAAGGTCGTGTTCCACTTCATACTCTTCGTGCTGATATTGATTATGCAGTAGGTGAAGCTTTAACTACTTATGGTTTGATCGGAATTAAAGTATGGGTGTGTAAAGGTGAAGTTTTCGGAAAGCGTGATCTTTCTCCAAACTTCGGAATGACCAAAGCACTCGGTTCATCCACTTCGCAGCAAGGCGGCGGTCCTTCTAAAGGGCACGATCGTGGCGACCGTGGTGGAGCAGGAAAAGGAAAAAGAAAGAGAAAATAATCAGCGTAATAAAGTATAGCAATGTTACAGCCCAAACGCACACGATACAGAAAAGTCCAGAAAGGCAAAGGAAGCCTCGGCGGTGACGCCAAGCGCGGAACTGAAATTGCTTTCGGATCATTCGCACTGAAATCCGTAGACGGAGCACTTTTGACATCACGTCAGATTGAAGCAGCCCGTATCGCGGTAACCCGCTTTATGAAGCGTGAAGGAAAAGTGTGGATCCGCATTTTCCCGGACAAACCAATTACCAAAAAACCACTCGAAGTTCGTATGGGTAAAGGTAAGGGTGCAGTGGAACATTATGCAGCGGTTGTGAAACCAGGACGCATTTTGTTCGAAGCAGACGGAGTAAGTGTGGAGATTGCAAAAGAAGCACTTCGCCTTGCAGCACAAAAGCTTCCGGTTCGTACACGTTTTGTTGTGCGAAACGATTATGACGGTAATATTTGATTTGACAGGAATCATGAAAGCGAAAGATATTAAAGACCTAACCCTGGATGAACTCAGGGAGAAACTCGGCGAAATGAGCGCTGATTATTCAAAGACGAAGATCAATCATGCGATCTCGCCGGTAGAGAACCCGATGCTGATCCGTTCCAACCGTCGAATGATTGCACGTATCCAGACTGAGATTCGTAATAAAGAAGCGAAAGCCGTTAACAAGTAATAGAAGAAACAATGGCAGAAAGATCACTACGTAAAGAACGTATCGGTGTTGTAACCAGCAACAAGATGGACAAATCCATCGTGGTGTCGGTTGAGCGTAAGATGAAGCACCCCAAATACGGAAAGTTCGTTAAGAGAACGAAGAAGTTTGTTGCACACGACGAAAAGAACGAGTGTAACATTGGGGATACCGTGCGCATAATGGAAACCCGTCCGATGAGTAAGACCAAATGCTGGAGACTTTCGGAAATCGTTGAACGTGCAAAATAATTTTGAGCGATGATACAACAGGAATCAAGGCTGTCAGTAGCCGATAACAGTGGTGCTAAAGAAGTTCTTTGCATCCGCGTACTGGGTGGAACCAAAAGAAGGTATGCTTCTATTGGAGATAAGATCGTCGTTTCGGTAAAAGACGCTCTACCTGCAGGAAACGTGAAAAAGGGTCAAGTGTCGACTGCAGTGGTAGTTCGTACACGTAAAGAAGTTCGTCGTCACGACGGTTCTTATATCCGTTTCGACGACAATGCAGTGGTATTGCTGAATGCACAGGGCGAAATGCGTGGAACACGTATTTTCGGACCGGTAGCACGTGAACTACGTGAGAAGCAGTACATGAAAATTGTTTCACTTGCACCTGAAGTGCTTTAATGCAACCTGAACAGAAATAGGATTATGCAGAAGAAACTACATATCAAAAAAGGCGACACAGTATTAGTGATTGCCGGAGAATCGAAAGGCAAGCAAGGTAAAGTTGTGACTATCGATCGTGAAAAGAGCCGCGTAATTGTGGAAGGTGTTAACCTCGTTAAGCGCCACACTAAGCCCGACGCTAAGAATCCACAAGGTGGAATCGTAGAGAAGGAAGCTGGTATCCACATCTCAAACCTGATGCTGGTAGCAGACGGAACGCCAACCCGTGTAGGCCGTAAGGTTGAAAACGGAAAAATTCAACGCATTTCAAAAAAATCAAAGGGGGTGATTAAGTAATGAGCTACGTTCCCAGACTTAAATCGAAGTACAAGGAAGAAATTATTCCTGCGCTTCAGAAGCAATTCAACTACAAGAGTTCAATGCAGGTGCCACGCATCACCAAGATCTGTATCAATCAGGGATTGGGCGACGCAGTAGCTGACAAGAAGCTGGTTGAATCTGCCGTAAAAGAACTTTCTACTATTGCAGGTCAGAAAGCGGTTCCCACTGTATCAAGAAAAGATATCTCGAACTTCAAACTTCGTAAGGGTATGCCAATTGGTGCACGTGTAACGCTTCGTGGCGATAATATGTACGAATTCCTCGATCGTTTGATCTCCGTTTCGCTGCCACGTACCCGCGACTTTCGTGGAGTGAATGCGAAAGGTTTCGACGGACGCGGTAACTATACTTTCGGTGTGAAAGAACATATCATTTTCCCGGAGATTGACATTGACAAGGTGAACAAGATCCTCGGTATGGATATCACTTTTGTAACCACAGCAACAACCAATGAGGAAGCGTTCTCATTGCTCAAAGAATTCGGATTCCCGTTCACCAAAAAATAAGACAGAGCCATGGCGAAAGAATCAATGAAAGCACGTGACAGAAAGCGTGCGAAAATGGTAGCCCACTTCGCGGATAAGCGCGAGGCCCTGAAGAAGGCAGGCGACTGGGATGCTTTACAAAAGCTTCCACGCAACTCTTCTTCAACACGAGTTCGCAATCGTTGCCAACTCACCGGACGTCCACGCGGGTATATCCGTCAGTTCGGGGTGTGCCGTAACGTATTCCGTGAAATGGCTCTCAACGGCCTTATCCCGGGAGTAACTAAATCAAGTTGGTAATAATAACCGCTATAAAGCATTAAAAATGGTAACCGATCCCATTGCAGACTATTTGACCCGAGTAAGAAACGCTATCAAAGCCAACCATAAGGTGGTGGAGATTCCTGCGTCGAACCTCAAGAAGTCAATGACCAAGATCCTTTTCGAAAAGGGTTACATTCTGAACTTTAAGTTCGAGGATGACAACAAACAGGGTACGATTAAAATCGCACTAAAGTATCATCCAGTAACCAAGACCTCCGCCATCCGCAAATTAGAGCGTATCAGCCGTCCAGGTCTTCGTAAATACACCGGATCCGATTCCTTACCCCGTGTTCTTAACGGATTGGGAATCGCTATTCTCTCTACTTCCAAAGGTCTGATGACCGATAAAGAAGCACGTAAAGAGAACGTAGGTGGAGAAGTGTTGTGTTTTGTTTATTAATCCAAAGAGAATCGAATCATGTCACGTATAGGAAAAGCCCCCATCGAAATCCCTAAGGGAGTAGAAGTGAAGATCGACGGTAACTCGGTTGCTGTTAAAGGTCCGAAGGGCGAACTTACCCAAATGGTGAACCCTTCTGTTGCTATCAGCGTTGAGGACAACCAAATCATCCTCAAGCGTACAGGCGAGGAGAAGCAGACCCGTGCTCTTCACGGATTGTATCGTGCTCTTCTCAACAATATGGTTGTTGGAGTATCAAAAGGATACAAGATCGAACAGGAGTTGATCGGTGTAGGTTACCGTGCCAATGCAAATGGTCAGCAGCTTGAACTTTCACTTGGTTTCTCACACAACGTTGTGTTTGAATTGCCAAAGGAAATCAAGGTGATTACCACTGCAGAAAAAGGACAGGCCCCACGTATTGTGATGGAGTCGCACGATAAGCAACTGATCGGAATGGTAGCAGCGAAAATTCGTTCACTGCGTAAGCCTGAACCATACAAAGGAAAAGGTATCCGTTTCCTTGGAGAAAATGTTAGACGTAAGGCCGGAAAATCAGCCGGTGCGAAAAAATAATAAGTGAAAAATGGCAACTAAAGAATCACGCAGAGCCAGGATTAAGCGCAGCATCCGGACCAAACTTAGCGGTACTACACAACGTCCCCGCCTTTCGGTCTTCCGCAGCAACAAACAGATCTACGCGCAGATCATTGATGATATCAAGGGAGTTACTCTTGTATCGGCAGGTTCACTGAAGAACGACGATGCACAGAAGGTTAACAAAGTTGATCAGGCACGTCTTATCGGTAAAGAGATTGCAGAAAAAGCGATCAAAGCCGGAATTCAGGAAGTGGTATTCGACCGTAACGGTTACCTTTACCACGGCCGGGTTAAGACACTTGCCGAGTCGGCTCGTGAAAATGGTTTGAAATTCTAATTAAGAAAGAACAATACGCAATATGGCCAACGAGAACGTAAAAAGAGTTAAGGCTACGGATATCGAGCTCAAGGATCGCCTGGTAGGTGTAAACCGTGTTACCAAGGTTACCAAGGGTGGACGTACATTTAGTTTTTCTGCCATCGTAGTGGTAGGTAATGAGAACGGCATAGTAGGCCACGGTCTTGGTAAAGCCAAGGAAGTGACTGAAGCCATCTCAAAGGGGATTGACGATGCAAAGAAGAATCTGATTAAGGTTCCAATCGTTAACGGAACGGTTCCTCATTTTCAGGAAGGCCGTTTTGGTGGAGCTCGTGTGCTTCTTAAGCCTGCAGCAAGTGGTACCGGTGTTATTGCCGGTGGTGCGATGCGTTCAGTGCTCGAGAGCGTTGGAGTGAAAGACGTACTTGCAAAGTGCCAGGGTTCTACCAACCCGCACAACGTTGTAAAAGCAACAATTGAAGCGCTCGTACAATTACGTGATGCTTATACTGTGGCTCAGCAACGTGGAATATCAATGGATAAAGTGTTTAACGGATAATAATAACCGACATGGGTAAGATCATCATTACGCAAATCAAGAGTTCGATCGATCGTCCGAAAGATCAGAAGGCCACATTACGTGCGCTTGGACTCACCCGTATTCGCCAGTCGGTGGAGAAGGAAAGAAACCCACAAATCGATGGCATGGTACGTAAGATCATGCACCTTGTCGAAGTAAGCGAAGTGAAATAAAGACAAACCTGAGCGATGAAACTGAATAATCTCAAACCTGCAAAAGGTTCAGTAAAGGAAAATAAGCGACTTGGTCGCGGACAAGGTTCCGGCCGTGGTGGAACATCTACACGTGGTCACAAAGGTGACAAGGCGCGTTCCGGCCACAAAACCAAAATCGGATTTGAAGGTGGACAGATGCCTATTCAGCGTCGTCTTCCCAAGTTTGGTTTCAAGAATATCAATCGTGTTGAATACAAGGGATTGAACCTTGATGCAATTCAGGCATTGGTAGAAAAAAGAAACCTGAGCGAAATTGATCCGGAAGTTCTTTTTGCAAACGGATTAGTTGGCAAGAATGACCTGGTGAAAATTTTAGGTCGTGGTGAATTGAAGGCAAAAGTTAAAATATCCGCACATGCATTTTCAGCTACTGCAAAGTCAGCTATTGAAGGCAAAGGTGGAGAAACAGTGGTTCTCTGATCGAACTAACATCACAACATAGATGAAGGATCTAGTAAAAACATTAAAGAACATCTGGAAGATCGAAGAGCTTCGTCAGCGCATTGTGCTGACCTTTACTCTGATCCTGATCTACCGTGTTGGTTCCTACGTGGTGCTTCCGGGGGTAAATTCTGCGGGATTGAACCAGGGTGGACCATCAGGTCTGGCAGGATTGCTTGATCTTTTTGCCGGTGGAGCGTTTTCTCGTGCATCGATTTTTGCACTTGGAATTATGCCATACATCTCTGCATCTATCATTATGCAGTTGTTAGGCATTGCAGTGCCTTCCATTCAGAAAATGCAACGCGAAGGAGAAAGCGGAAGAAAGAAACTAAATCAGTGGACCCGTGTTCTCACCATCTTCATTACAGCATTCCAGGCTCCGGGTTATATCGCAACATCTGTTCCGGCTGCTGCACAAACCGAATCGTTCAGTTATCCGCTAACTATTATGATTCTTATTGCCGGTACCATGTTTATCATGTGGCTTGGCGAAAGAATTACTGATAAGGGTATCGGTAACAGAATTTCATTGCTAATCATGATTGGTATTATTGCCAAACTACCCGGTGCATTTGCTCAGGAATTGGTATCGCGTCATACCAGCGGCGGATACGTTGTGTTGCTCGTTGAGGTTGTTCTTCTGCTTTTAGTGATTGCATTCTCCATTCTTCTTGTACAAGGTACACGCAGAATTCCGGTTCAGTTTGCGAAGCGGATTGTAGGAAACAAGCAATACGGAGGAGTTCGTAATTACATCCCGCTTAAAGTGAATTCTGCAGGTGTAATGCCTATCATTTTTGCTCAGGCGATCATGTTTATCCCGATGTACATCAATCAGGCAACTGAAGGTCGTTGGTTCTCCGGACTTGTAAATTTTGAAGGTTTCTGGTACAACTTCATATTTGCAATCATGATTATCCTCTTCACTTATTTCTATACTGCAATCATGGTAAATCCTCGTCAGATGGCAGAAGAAATGAAGAGAAACGGCGGATTTATTCCGGGTGTAAAACCGGGTAAACAAACCGAATCGTTCATTGATAGTTTAATTTCCCGCATTACCCTTCCCGGTGCAATTTTTCTTGCGCTGGTGGCGATCCTCCCTGCATTTGCAATGATGATCGGAATCAAGCAACAGTTTGCCTATTTCTACGGTGGAACTTCATTGCTGATTATGGTTGGTGTGGTACTTGATACACTTCAGCAGATCGAAACACATTTATTAAGTCGACATTATGACGGATTGATGAAGAGCGGAAAGATCAAGGGACGTGGTCAACAAATGCCCAGCATGGTAAGTTAAGATGGCGAAACAAGGAGTCATAGAGCAGGATGGAACCATCGTTGAAGCATTGTCGAACGCAATGTTCCGTGTTGAGCTGGAAAACGGGCATATCATCATCGCCCACATTTCAGGGAAGATGCGCATGCACTACATCAAAATTCTCCCCGGAGATAAGGTGCGTGTTGAGATCTCACCCTACGATTTAACAAAAGGAAGAATATCATTCAGATACAAATAACAACAGAGCAAGATGAAAGTCAAAGCCTCCATTAAAAAGCGCTCAGCCGAATGTAAGATCGTTCGGAGAAAGGGCCGTCTTTATGTGATCAACAAAAAGAACCCAAAATTTAAGCAACGTCAAGGTTAACCATTTTAATTATCGAACATGGCAAGGATTGCTGGTATAGATTTACCAAAGAACAAAAGAGGAGAAATCGGCCTCACCTATATTTTCGGAATAGGCCGTAGCACCGCACGAAAAATTCTCGATAACGCGGGAGTGTCTTACGATAAGAAAGTAAGCGAATGGAACGATGATGAAACCGGAAAGATCCGTACGTTCATCGGAGATAATTTTAAAGTAGAAGGCGCGCTCCGTTCTGAGGTTTCTCTGAATATTAAGCGTCTTATGGACATCGGTTGTTACCGTGGTGTTCGTCACCGTGTGGGCTTACCGCTGCGTGGACAAACCACCAAGAACAATGCGCGTACCCGTAAAGGAAAGCGTAAGACCGTTGCCAACAAGAAAAAGGTTACTAAGTAATAAATGAGCAGATATAATTGAGGTTATGGCAAAGCAGACCGACGACAAAAAGAAAAAGAAGAAAAAGGTAGCAGTGGAAGCTGTTGGACAAGCGCATATCAGCGCAACATTCAGCAACATCATCATCTCCCTTACCAACGCAACCGGACAGGTGATCTCCTGGTCTTCTGCCGGAAAGATGGGATTCCGCGGTTCCAAAAAGAATACTCCGTATGCAGCTCAGGTTGCTGCAGAAGAGTGCTCCAAGGAAGCGTTTGAGAACGGACTCCGTCGTGTGAAGGTGTTCGTAAAAGGTCCCGGATCAGGACGTGAATCAGCAATCCGTACCATTCACAATTCAGGTATTGAAGTGATGGAGATTGTTGACGTTACTCCGCTGCCGCACAACGGTTGTCGTCCTCCCAAGAAGAGAAGAGTTTAATATTCCTTTTTTAGTAATAATAATTCAACATGGCACGATACAAAGGCCCCAAATCAAAAATTTCACGTCGCTTCAAGGAGAATCTCTTTGGCCGCATCGATAAAGCGCTCGAAAAGAAGAATTATCCTCCCGGCCAGCATGGTCCGAACAAGAAGCGCATGAAGCAATCTGAATATGCTGTTCAGCTTAACGAAAAGCAGAAAGCAAAATTCATTTACGGAATTCTTGAGCGTCAGTTTGAGAACCTCTTCAAGGAAGCTTCGCGCATGAAAGGTATTACAGGTCATAACTTGCTCGCACTTTGCGAAGCACGTTTAGACAATACTGTTTACCGCATGGGCATTGGTAATACCCGCCGTGCAGCTCGTCAGCTTGTTGCTCACCGTCACGTTACCGTTAATGGAACAGTGGTTAACGTACCAAGTTACCAGCTCAATCCCGGAGATGTAGTTGAAGTACGCGAGCGTTCAAAAGCACTGGAGCCAATCGTTAACTCTGTTGCAGCAAGCTCAAAGCGTTTCGACTGGATCGATTTCAACGCAGGTGATATGAAAGGTACTTTCCTCAATCGTCCTGATCGTGAACAGATCCCCGAAAACATTAAAGAACAACTCATCGTCGAACTCTATTCTAAATAATAATCGATCTATGGCCATCCTTGATTTTCAAAGACCGGATAAAGTCATCATGATAAATTCAGACGACCGTGTAGGTCAGTTTGAGTTTCGTCCTCTTGAACCCGGTTACGGTATCACTATCGGAAACTCGCTCCGTCGTATTCTCCTTTCTTCGCTCGAAGGATACGCCATCACTTCAGTGAAAATTGAAGGTGCGGATCACGAATTCTCTTCACTGAAAGGTGTTGCAGAAGACGTAACTGAAATTATCCTTAACCTAAAGCAGGTTCGTTTTAAGCGTCAGATCAATGCAGAGAACGAACACGTTCATATCAGCATCAAGGGCCAGGAAAAACTTACTGCAGGTGACCTTGGTCGCTTTACCAGTTCTTTCCAGGTATTGAATCCTGATCTGGTAATCTGCACTATGGACAAGAACGTTAATCTCAACATGGAGATTACAGTTGCCAAAGGTCGCGGATATGTTTCTGCTGAAGAGAACAAGGCAAGCAATGCTCCGGTTGGAACCATCGCTATGGATGCCATTTTCACACCCATCCGAAATGTACGTTACAACATCGAAAACTATCGTGTTGAGCAGAAAACTGACTACGAAAAACTCGTTATCGAAGTTTCTTCTGACGGTTCTATCCACCCGAAAGAAGCATTGAAGGAAGCTGCAAAAATTCTTATTCAGCATTTCATGCTTTTCTCTGATGAGAAGATCACACTCGATACTATCGAGAAGCAGGAGACTGAAGAATTTGATGAAGAGTCGTTGCATATGCGTCAGCTGCTTAAGACGAAGCTTGTTGATATGGACCTTTCTGTTCGCGCATTGAACTGCCTCAAGGCTGCCGATGTTGAAACACTTGGTGAACTTGTAGCATACAATAAGAACGACCTTCTGAAGTTCCGCAACTTCGGTAAGAAATCACTTACAGAGCTTGAGGATCTTGTGCATGCAAAGGGACTTCATTTCGGAATGAATGTTGCGAAGTACAAACTCGACAAAGACTAGTATAACACTCCTGAAAGGGAAAGAAATATCTGAAGAAAAATGAGACACGGTAAAACAGTCAACCACCTCGGCAGGCAGCATGGGCACAGAAGAGCGCTTATGGCGAATATGGCTTGCTCATTGGTGCAGCATAAGCGTATCAACACTACTGTTGCCAAAGCAAAAGCATTGCGCAAGTACATCGAGCCACTGATCACGAAGTCGAAGAACGACACAACCCATAACCGTCGTACTGTATTCAGCTACCTGCAAAGCAAGGACGCTGTTACGGAACTCTTCCGCGTGGTTTCTCCTAAAGTTGCAGATCGTCCAGGTGGTTACACCCGTATCATCCGCACCGGATTCCGCTTAGGTGACAGCGCAGAAATGTGTATGATCGAGATCGTTGATTTCAACGAATTGTTGCTCGATACCAAAGGTGACAAGAAGGCCAAGACAACCCGTCGCGGTCGCACATCCAAAGCAAAAAAAGCTGAAGGGGCTGCTCCTGCTACTGAAGAAGGCGCTTCTGAAGAATAAGCTAACTATCTTAAATTCAAGAGTCCCGGTATTCGTATCGGGACTTTTTTTTTGCTCAGGGTTAGGAAACCAATTCAAAGGAGCAAACTACTGAACCAAAGGCTTAACCTATTGTAAATATTCACTAAATTTAGGGGACTAATTCTTATTACCCATGAGGGTTCTACTTGCCATATTTTTTCTTGTTTGTGCACCATTTTCGTTTGCACAAGTTGTAATCAATGAATATTCCTGCGCCAATGTAAATGGCTTTATCGATAATTTCGGAGAGCGGGAAGATTGGGTTGAATTTTACAACCCTTCCGGCGCTGCGATTGA